>JAZRIX010000058.1:0-4945 GCA_045645485.1 Clostridia bacterium
CTGTTTACCGATTTCAAGAAGCTCGGGATACTTCTTTACAAGGTCACGGATATGAGGCATTTCTTCAAGAATCCCAAAATCAGCATAAGGAACAAAGCCAAGTTTGGTTGCATAACTCAACGCCTTGGACAATCGAAGACCGGGGGTCTTGTCTTTATCGTCACGGAACATTCCGTAGTTGAATCCCTCGGACATCTCCTTGCCCCATATGTATTCAGCCACAGATGCAAGAGTACAAGCGAGACAAGCACCGATGTCATACTGATTCTTGACAGTTACTCTGTCCTTAAGGCTGAACTTGGCGGGGAACTCCGTCCCCACCGCACCGCATACCTTTTCATAATCATACATCCTTAAAGGCTGTGCTTCATATTTGATACCGTTCATTTATTCTTCACTCTCCTGTTCCTTCATAATATCGTTGTATTCCTCAATGGTTATTTCGTGCCAGTTATCGGGGCTGTCACCTTTACCAAGAGTAACAGTTTCACCATATGCCGTTCCGTTTGTAAGCATACACCCTTCACTTGCTCTGAGTACTGTTTGTGTTATTGTTTCAACCTTCATATTTACCCCCCCCTTTACGCAAATGATACAGTGTAACCCTTTGCCGTTGCATTCGTCAAAGCCGTATTCAATTCAGTGTCATTTGCAATGTACGTTTCTGTTACTGTTGTTCTATCAATACATCTTTTTGGCAATGTAACCGTCACCGCCGCATTTTCTTTTTTGCAAGCATTTAATATCGACAGCAAACTGTCGTATGACAGTTTTGTTGACCAATGCACGTCAAAACCCGTTGTACCGATTGTTCCGTCAATGGTTAAGTTTTCCAGTGCGGAACAGCTCTGGAAGGTATTTGAAGCATATAACGTTTCCTGCGACACCTTCAATGGTATTGTTACAAGCCGTGAACAATTATAAAACATCTGATTCACATAATTAATATCAGTTGTTAATTCAGAAATATCCACAACAACGGGTATCCTTGTTATGTAAGTATTTGAATGAAAACACGCCTGTGCATTTGAGGCATATATGGGATATTTGGGATTAAACGTTGTATCTGTCCACCTGTTACCACCAAAAGCACGTCCGTAGCTGCATTTTTCTCCATTGTTTTGTATATCGTCCCAAAACTCGTCATACTGTGCCTGTCTGCCCTGTTCTCTGCCCCATTCACAACCAGCATCCCAACCTTTTGCTCCGGCAAGCTCGACTCTGTAACTCATTTCACTCGGAAAACACGTTTTGCCATCTCCTATAACTTGCGCGAGCATTTTAGCAATATCGTTATAATACCGAGCGTCCGTTACGACAAGACCGGTTATCTCGTCATTAGGAAGCTTTACATCATCAACATTGGGAAGTGTAGCATCGGCAACACCTTTGTTATACACCGCATCAGCAATTACTTCAAATTTATCAGCTATACTCATACAGCATCACCGCCCAATCCGTATTTTGTGATGATGTTTTCAAGTGCAACTTCAATGTCACCTATTTCATCATCAACATAACCCTTTATTTCTTCCTTGTCCTCATCTGTCCAATAGTCCGTACCTCTTACTGGCGTGTAACCTTCTGCCTTTACTCCCGTATCAACAAAAGCTTCCGTCTCTCTGTCCCACGCATACCAGTTGCCGTTATCTCCGATGTGAGGAAGAGGAATAAGACCAGCAACCTTTTCATAAAAGCTTTCTCCCGTTTTTGTTTTTATATATGCACAAGTATCTTCAATTACTATTAGAGCAGTATCATCGGTGACTGTAGGACTATAAAATTTAATATACACAACAGCAACTGCATCCTCATATCGGGCTAAAAAAGAAGAGCCAGTTGTATTTTCCTCTGGAAAATAGGTTTTAAAACTGTGTGCGCCAAATCTGCTGGTACTTTTTGCGTCAAGCTCACACAGCTGACCGCTTGACGGTGAATAAAAACCCGCTCCGGCAAGCACTTGAACCGTGTCAGCACCATCCAGTGATTCTACCACAAAGTCCAATTGCACTGTTTCACCAAAGCAGTCTTCAATATTATCCCACAGTCGATAAGCTACGCAAGTCTGATTGAGTGCATAACTTACAGCACGCTTGGGTTCTAGTAACCTAGTGGAGTAATTCACATCATAAAGACCGCCATTAGCATAGAGCTCATTTGTAATTACATCCACCATTTTATAACCGTCGGCAAACATAAGTGTTTTAATCTCTGTATTTATTTCCGCTTTGTCCTCATCTGTCCAGTAGTCTGTGCCTTTTACGGGCGTGTAACCTTCTGCCTTTACTCCCGTATCAACAAAAGCTTCCGTCTCTCTATCCCACGCATACCAGTTGCCGTTATCTCCGATTCTCGGTGAATGTCCGTTATACACATAAAAACTACCTTTTGTTCCGTCGCCATTCTCAAACTCAATCATAACTGCGGTATCAAATTGCTGAGCAGAGATACTTGGGTTTTTACCATCTTTTCCCGGCTCACCCTTGTCACCTTTTTCTCCAGGCTCACCCTTGTCACCCTTTTTTCCTTTTGCAAGAATTCCTGTGTCCTGCCATTCTCTTTCATCAGGGTTATAGACAATCCAATTACCGTTATCCCCAATATAAGGAACCATATTATCAGCCATCTCAGAAATCCGCTTTGCTTCCGTCTGAAGCTGTTCCGCGATTGTAGCTGCAGCCTCGTCGGGAAGCTCTTCACTCTCGCTTGATGGTGAATATCGTACTTTGATCATTCCGCATACACTTTTTTTCCTTGAAGAAACTGATTCACCATCAACAATTGTACCTTCAATAACATATTCAGCCTCTCCTTCAAATTCCAACGCCTCGCCGGGAATTCTGATAATATATTCTTCTATGCCATCTGCCGTAACAGTCGGGTCAAACAGCATCACCGTAACCGGATTTAATCTGTGTGCATTATAAAAAACAACTTTTTTGGCATATTTACTCCATTTTTCACCGAAGGAGAGCAACATTTCAGTGCTGTTATGTTCACCGCACACACCGCCGTTTTTTTCGCTTTGCCGAAGCTCATTCCCGTCAATATAAACCTTCAACACTCAATCACAACCTTTCTATGAAAAACGACGCAGAACCATTTATGTCCTGCGTCGCTAACCGCAAAATTACCGCGTAATATTTACTTTTCCGTCAAAAGTGCAATTCTTGCCGCTGTTCTCTGGTCTTCAAGTTGAGACTTCTCCAGTTCAAGGGCAAACTTGCGCTTGATTCTCACAGGAACACCACGCTGAATAATGCAGTTCTGACCGTTCACGGATACATACACATCATCCTTGTATTTACCGTCATCCTTGTGAAGCCGAATGGTAACATATTCTTCCATTCTCGCCTTCTCTGCAGCAATCAGTTCTGCCACAGAAGGCTCCCTTGTGCAAGTGTCCCCAAGGCTCCCCTCAGGGGGAGCTGTCGGCTCTGCCGACTGAGAGGGGTCATTCCCCTGCAAAACCTTTTTTTCTTCCTTAGCCTTAGCCATATAAACCATCCTTTCACCCAAGGCGCCCTCTCCGAGGGAGCTGTCGGCTCTGCCGACTGAGGGAGTTATAATTTAGTTCGCTCCGAATTCCAGTGTCGAAGTTGTCTCGATACGAACCATATACTGCTCAACAAGACGTTCTGCAGTCTGCATTGCCTTCCAGCCAACAGTTGCTCTCTGGTCAAGAGGATCCGCAGTACCGGCACTGCCTAGCTGCTTCACGATATGGCGAAGACCGCCGCCTTCGATATCGGTAACACCGTATGCATTTGCACCAAGAACCAGAGTTGAATATACATCTCTGCCCTCAGCACCTGCTTCACCGGGATAAATAATCGTACCCGCAGTGGTAACAGTGGAAGCCGAATCAAGAACCAGTGTATTTGCTGTTGCAGACACAACATCATATACCGCCGCTCCAATAATAACCTTTCTGCCTGTCAGCTTCGCAATATCATCAGCAGTAAGAGCTTCATTGATTGTAACCGTAGCTCCCGATACTGACTTGAGTGTCAGAGTTCTGGAAGCCGCCGCCAAATCTTCAGCATGGAAAATCTTTGCCTCTGTTGACTCAACAAAACGTACACCATGAATTCTGCCGATTTCGCCTTCGTACATATCATCAGGGTCACAGTAAGTCTTTACATTTTCCCAATGAGGGTCATCCGTCAGATCAAAATGGGAATCAGGATGAATAATTGCAACATAAGAGTTGTCAATTTTCTTTGCATTCTGACGTTTCAGAGTATTTGCCGCAAGCTTGATTGCACGGACATTCAGATAGTGGTTGCCCTCTTCCTGACCGCCCACTAGAAGGTGTCGTGCCGTAACAGTAGGATCATCACCGTACTGAACATTTGTTCCGTTATTGATGATATCTCTTGTAATGGTATCAAGAGTTTCCCCTGCCTGATCACCGATAAGCTCAGTTGCCTCAACAATGTTATTATCGATGGCAGTGAGCTGAAGCACGTCTGTCACAGTAACATAACCGCCGTACTGCTTAACAGTCGCCGTAATGTTTGTCACATCCAGAGACTGGCCCTTGGGTGTAACACCTTCATTAATAGGTGTTGTCAGCTTCGGAAGCGGACTGTACTTTCTGAACTCAATAGTCTTACCGCCATTCTTGGGAATCGGCTTCTTCTGTCCGAACTGCGCATGAACCAATTTCGGTCCTGCAAGGTCAATAAGCGTATCGTGATAATACGTCTTCATTTCTACCGAAAGTCCGCTGGAATCGGTAGTATTGGGATTCATATCCGCAAATAACTGCAAGTCAATCATAATTGACTCAAATTCAAAAACATTTTTTCTCATCTTCATTCTCCTTTCTCAAGCCTTCCCCTTGAGGGGAAGATGGCGCCGCAGGTGACGAATGAGGTGTATTTCTACAAAACTATTTTCTCACCCCTGCGAGCCCTTTCACGGAGTTAAGTCGGAGGCC
>JAZRIX010000059.1:0-23353 GCA_045645485.1 Clostridia bacterium
CATTTTTATTTTATAATATTTTCGCCGACTTTTCAACAGATTTATGAAATTTCCAATATTTTGGCGATTTAAATAACAATATATGCCAATATTTGTGTAATTTGCATATTAAAAGCACACTATATAGTGTTTTACCCCATAACGAAAAAAGAAGCGGACTTTCGTCCGCATCCGTCGTGAAAACTGTTTTTAATATATACCCTGCGCAAGCATAGCATCTGCAACCTTCATAAAGCCTGCAATATTTGCACCTGAAACAAGGTCATATCCGAGACCGTATTCTTCAGCTGCTTCAACAGAACCCTTGTGAATGTTGATCATAATACCCTTGAGCTTTTCATCAACTTCTTCTGCTGTCCAGTTGTATCTCATTGAGTTCTGAGCCATTTCAAGAGATGAAACCGCAACGCCACCGGCATTAACAGCCTTTGAGGGACCAATGATAAGCTTTGCTTCCTTGATTGCTTCCATAGCATCATTTGTTGTGGGCATATTTGCAACTTCAATATAGTACTTTGTTCCGTTTGCAATAATCTTCCTTGCTTCTTCAAGTGTAACTTCGTTCTGAGTTGCACAAGGCATACAAATATCAACCTTAACATCCCAAGGCTTCTTACCAGCAAAGAACTGGCAACCAAACTTGTCAGCATAATCCTGAGCACGGTCACGACCTGATGAACGCATTTCAAGAAGGTACGCAATCTTTTCCTTTGTAGTAACACCGTCAGGATCATAAACATAACCGTCAGGACCTGATATTGTAACTACCTTACCGCCAAGGTCTGCAACCTTCTGGCAAACACCCCATGCAACGTTACCAAATCCCGAAACCGCAACAGTCTTGCCCTCAAAAACATCGTTTTCGTGTTTGAGGACTTCGTTTGCATAATATGTAGCACCAAAACCTGTAGCCTCAGGTCTGATGAGCGAACCTCCGTAAGAAAGACCTTTACCTGTGAGAACACCGTTTTCCCAGCAAGCCTTGATTCTCTTGTACTGACCAAAAAGGAAACCGATTTCTCTTCCGCCAACACCGATATCGCCTGCAGGAACGTCAACGTCAGGACCGATGTGTCTCTGAAGCTCTGTCATAAATGCCTGACAGAATCTCATAATTTCTGCATCGCTCTTGCCTCTGGGGTCAAAATCACTACCACCCTTACCGCCGCCGATAGGAAGACCTGTAAGACTGTTTTTGAACGTCTGTTCAAAACCAAGGAACTTAATGATACCAAGATAAACCGACGGATGAAAACGGAGACCGCCCTTGTAAGGACCGATTGCACTGTTAAACTGTACACGGTAACCTGTATTTACGTGAATCTTGCCGTTGTCATCTTCCCATGCAACACGGAACATAATTGTTCTTTCAGGTTCAGCCATTCGCTCAAGAAGGGCAGCCTTTTCGTATTCGGGATGCTTTTCAACAACAGGAGCAATACTTGTAAAAACTTCAGTAACAGTCTGAATAAATTCAGGCTCGCCTGCGTGCTTTCTTTTTACTTCTTCAATAACTCTTTCAACATATGACATAAGTTTTATGTCCCCCTAAAAATAGATTTACAAAAAAATAATGATAGTATTTTATCACTTTTTAAACATTATTGCAATAGTTTTACGAAAATTTTCTTGAATTATATGCACTTTTTCCAATAATATTTTTTTGTACTTTTTGTCCACTGTAAAAAATCACAAGAACAATCCCTCCCCTCATATCAGCAGGAGCATAAAAAACTTGCTAATTTCTGACAACTTTTTGTTTACTCAGCATCTTCACAAATTGTTATAATACGTGTATAATTAGCTTAATAATTGCGTTTTCAAAGGAGCATAATCATGAGTATTATAATCGAAAATTCAGCATTCCGTCTTGAACTGACAGAAGAGTGTATTACAAAAAGTCTTATATGCAAAGCAACGGGGGAGGAATGTCTGGAGCAGGACAAAAACATTCCCTTATTTTCTTTGACCGAAGACAGACCCTTCAATAATGAAATAAAGCTGGCTCATCCCAACAAACGAACAATCTTTAATGCAAACCGAGTACGCCGCGAAGAAAACAAACTTATTGTCGGCTTTGAGCTTATAACCTTTGAAGCAGTGATTGAAGTCACCGAAGCCTCCGATTATATATCCTTTACGCTTTCGGACTTCATAATAAAACCTGAGGATTTCGAAGGACTAAAGATGACACCGCCTCCCGTTGCGGAATTCCGCCTAATTCAGCTTCCCATCAAAAACAGACTAAACTTTGGCGAATGGCTGAATGTTATGTGGGACGAAAAAACTGCCGTAAACGTACTGGCAAATTCCCCCTATGCACGTATTGATTCCGAAAAACGTGACGGATTCCGTATAATGACCGCCGACGCAGTCAAAGGAATAAAACTCAAAGGATGCTCGGCAACATTGATTGCATCAGCATCTGACAATCTTTTGAACGTTATAGAATCAGTTGAAAACGACTATAATCTTCCCAAAGGCGTTGCAAGCAGACGCTGTGACAAAATCAACGCATCAGCTTACTGGACAGATAATGCCACACCCCTCAGCATAGACAAACATATTGAATACGCAAAATCTGCCGGTTTCAGTATGATGCTTTTGTATTACACCTGCTGTTTCAAAGAAGATCATCCATATAAGCGTTGCAACGAATTTGACTGGCGTGACGAATACCCCAACAAAATTGACGATTTAAAGGAAATGCTCAAAAAAATCAAAGACGCAGGCATAACACCTGGTCTTCACATTCTTCATACACACATCGGACGTCTTACCGCATATGTAACACCCGTTGCCGATCACAGGCTTAATCTTACAAGACATTTCACGCTTTCAAAAGCATTGGGAATCGATGACACCGAAATTTTTGTTGAAGAAAATCCCGAAGGCAGTGTAACACACGAGGATTGTCGTGTACTGAAATTTGGCGGTGAACTTATTTACTACCAAGATTACAGTACAGAATATCCCTACCGCTTTACAGGTTGCAAAAGAGGTCACTGGAATACCAACGTCATAACTCATGAGCTTGGTCAGATTGGCGGAATCCTTGACGTAAGCGAATATGGTGCAGGCAGTATTTATCTCAATCAGGAATCATCTCTTCAGGATGAAATCGCAGACAAGCTTGCAGAAATTTATAATGCGGGCTTTGAATACATTTACTTTGACGGTTCTGAGGGCACAAATCCGCCCTTTGAATTTCACGTATCCAATGCTCAGTACCGAGTATATAAGAAAGCCGAAAAAGCACCTCTTTACTGTGAAGGTGCAGCAAAATCTCATTTTGGCTGGCATATGATAAGCGGCGGCAACGCCTTTGACGCATTTCCTATGCCCATATTTAAAGAAAAAATTGCAGAACATCCCTTTGCCGAAGCACCTGAAATGCAAAAGGACTTCACGCGGGTAAACTTTGGCTGGTGGAGCTATGCAGAAAATACCATGCCCGATATTTATGAATACGGCACAAGCAAAGCCGCATCCTATAACTGTCCAGTAACTATGCAAAGTAACCCCAAAAAATTCGAATCCAATCCCAGAACATCCGATAACTTTGAAGTTATACGCCGCTGGGAGGATGTACGTGCGAAGAAATGGCTTACTGATGAGCAAAAGCTGATGCTTCGTGACCCAAACAAAGAATTTATACTTTTGATAAACGAAAACGGTAATTATGAACTGATTGAGTATTCAAGAATAAATCTTCCCGAAAATATATGTGAGGACATTACAGCATACACCTTTAACAGGCAAGACAAAACCTATATTGTTCTCTGGCACACAAAGGGTGATGCCTTGCTCAGACTACCGTTTGACAGCGAATATAGCTACACATCTCAATTAGGAGGCGAAGAAATCACCGTTTCAAGAGACGGCAAATATATTCTTCTTCCCGTTGCAGGAAGAAGATATTTCTCATCAGATGTAGCAAAAGACACCATAATAAAAGCCTTCTGCTCTGCAACATTAGAAGACAAATAATTCGGTATTCTTTTTAATTTTCCACAGGGGCGACGTGCATTGTCGCCCCTTGAATATAATCAAACCTTTTCTCAAGTATCTTTTTATCCATATCGGAATCAATATACAAGCTCAGCTCTATTACATCCTCAGCTTTTTTGTTTCCCACAAAGATTTTGCAATTCTCAGAAGCTGAGAAATTTTTCAAAACAATCTGCTTTGCCCTATTTCCCACATCCTTTTTGTCTGCTCCTTTAAACAGAGTAATCCCAACCAGCACACAGTCGTTTCTGGTGATAACCGATGCCGCTTCGACACCAACTATATTATCAATTTCCTGTGCTGCCTGAATATGGGTCAGGTCATTGCCTCTTTGCTCTGCCATACGTCTTGAGGCAGAAACCGACTGCAAAACCAAAACACAAGCGGTTATAATCAGAAAAAACGTTTTCCTTTTCATAAGACACCCCAATAACATTTTAAAATAATTGTTTTTAAAATATTATTGACAAATTCAATTCAAATATTCAAACAATACCATGCATATTTCTTCTGCAAAAAGCCAAAATAAGAGTGAACAAACCAACAAAAACGAGAAAAAACTTCTCGAATTCAAAAAAAGGAGCGAAAACAGACATGAATGTAATTGCATTGATTCTTGTCATAGTGGGTGCCATAAACTGGGGAAGCATCGGTCTTTTTGGAATTGACCTTGTTGGATCGCTTTTTGGCGGACAGCTTTCTCTTATGAGCCGCATAATCTTTACACTTGTAGGTCTTGCGGGTCTGTGGTCGATTTCTTTCTTCTTCAAGGATGAGCCGATTGTAGACAAAATGGACTAACCTCATAATGAGGCAACACAAACGCCCCCGATTTTCGGGGGCGTTTGTAATTGTTTATTTTACTGCATTTTATGAGTTTTTTGTCTTTGCCAAAAGATGCTTTGTTAACTGCCCATTTTCGCAAGACTTTCCAAAACCTTTTCAAGCATTGCCTTATACTTTTCGCCCTTCTGACGTTCTTCTTCAACAACGGCAGCGGGAGCCTTGTCAGTGAAGCCTTTGTTTGAAAGCTTACCTTCAACACGCTTGATTTCACCCATCAGCTTTGCCTTTTCCTTGGTCAGACGTTCGATTTCCTTTTCCTTGTCAACAAGCTCGTCAAGGGGAAGGAGAATTTCAGCCTTGGGGTTAACAACAGAAACAACGTTTTCAGGAACTTCTGCCTTGTCAGCACGAATGTCAACCTCGGACGCTGATGCAAGCTTTTCAAGGAAGGCTGTTGCCTGCTTAAAGAGTTCTGCCTCCTCTGTTATAACAAAGAATTTAATCTTTTTTGAGGGAGGAACGTTCATTTCGTTCTTCACGTTTCTTACACCCTTGATTGCTTCCATAATAACAGTCATATCCTGTTCAGCCTTTGCATTTGCAAAAGCCTCGTTATACTTTGGCCATTCAGAAATCATTATGCTTTCGCCGTCGTGGGGAAGTGCCTGCCAGATTTCTTCTGTGATGAAAGGCATAAAGGGATGGAGAAGCTTCAAAGTATTTGAAAGCACATAAATGAGAACCTTCTGTGCAGTTTCGTTGCTGTCGCCTGTTTCCTGGAATCTGGGCTTAACAAGCTCGATGTACCAGTCACAGAATTCATCCCAGATGAAGTCATAAAGCTTTTGTACCGCAATACCAAGCTCAAACTTATCAAGGTTTTCGGTGATTTCACGAACAACCTCATTGTATCTGTGGAGAATCCACTTATCTTCAAGATGAAGCTTTGCAAGGTCGGGAAGCTCGTTTTTATCAACAGTGAGATTCATCATAACAAAACGTGATGCGTTCCAGATTTTGTTTGCAAAGTTACGGCTTGCTTCAACACCGGGAGCACCCACAATCTTATTAATCTCAGGATTGGGGTTCTTGCCCTTTTCAACAGGCGGATCGTATGTTACGGGGAATCTCATATCGTTACCTGGTGCAACACCTGTAACAAGCGTAAATCTGAGCGCATCCGCACCGAACATATCAATAATCTGCAAGGGGTCAACACCGTTACCCTTGGATTTTGACATCTTTTCGCCGTTTCCGTCACGAACAAGACCGTGAATGAACACGTGCTTGAAGGGAGCCTTGCCTGTATGCTCGCAAGCTGAGAATATCATTCTTGATACCCAGAAGAAGATAATGTCATAACCCGTAACAAGTGTACTTGTAGGATAGAAGTATTCAAAATCTTCGGTCTTTTCGGGCCAGCCGAGAGTTGAGAAAGGCCAGAGTGCAGATGAGAACCATGTAACAAGAACGTCTTCTTCCTGTCTCACGGGTTTTCCGCACTTGGGACATACCTTTATATCTTCTTTTGAAACTGTCATTTCACCGCAGTCATCGCAGTAGAATGCAGGAATCCTGTGACCCCACCATAGCTGACGTGAAATACACCAGTCGTATACGTTTTCCATCCAGTTCATATATGTCTTTGAAAAACGTTCGGGAACAAATTCTGTTTCCTTGCTGTTTACCGCCTCAATTGCCGCTTCTGCAAGAGGCTTCATTTTTACAAACCACTGGTCTGAAACGATTGGTTCGATTGTTGTTCCGCAACGGTAGCACTGACCAACATTGTGAGAATGTTCTTCGGTCTTAACCAGAAGTCCCATTTCTTCAAGGTCTGCAATCATTGCCTTGCGGCACTCATAGCGATCCATACCCTCATACTTGCCTGCATAAGAATTCATTGTTGCATCGTCATTCATAACCTTTATGATCTCAAGGTCGTGACGCTTTCCAACTTCAAAGTCGTTGGGGTCGTGAGCAGGCGTAATCTTTACGCAGCCTGTTCCGAATTCCTTGTCAACATATTCGTCGGCAATAACGGGGATTTCTCTGTCTGTAAGGGGCAGAAGAAGCATCTTGCCCACAATATCCTTGTATCTTTCGTCCTCGGGATTAACAGCAACAGCAGTATCACCAAAAAGTGTTTCAGGACGGGTTGTTGCAATAACAACATATTCGTCTGTGCCCTTTATCTGGTACTTGATGTGCCAGAAGTGTCCTGCGTGCTCTGCGTGTTCTACTTCCTCGTTTGAAAGGGCTGTTATACAGTTGGGGCACCAGTTGATAATACGTGGACCACGGTATATAAGACCCTTGTTGTAGAGATTTACAAAAACCTCACGGACAGCCTTTGAACAGCCTTCGTCCATTGTGAATCTTTCTCTGTCCCAGTCGCAGGAGCAACCAATTTTTTTCAGCTGACTGATAATTCTGTTACCGTACTTTTCCTTCCAGTCCCAGACTCTTTCAAGGAACTTTTCACGGCCAAGGTCATAACGTGTGAGACCTTCCTTTTCACGAAGTTCTGCCTCAACCTTGATCTGTGTTGCGATACCTGCATGGTCTGTTCCGGGAACCCACAAAGCTTCAAATCCCTGCATTCTCTTGTAACGGATAAGAATATCCTGAAGAGTTTCATCAAATGCGTGGCCCATGTGAAGCTGACCCGTTACATTCGGTGGGGGAATTACAATGGTAAAGGGTTTTTTGTTCTTGTCAGGCTTTGCACCGAAATAGCCTTTTTCAACCCAATTTTTGTATATACGATCCTCCACCGCTTTGGGATCGTATACCTTTGACAATTCTTCTGCCATATTAATTTCCATAGCCTTTCTGCCCACAAATAGTAATTTATAATATACGCTTTCTCTTATCGTGGGCTGATAAGGCGTATAATGGGAATTATATCCATGTGCGTTTTCGCCAAAGGCGGAAAAATCGCACGGGTGATCAAAACTTTCTCTTCCGGGGCGAATGGATTTAGATGCAGAATTCGTGAAACGAAGTAAAATGCGGCATTATCGCATTTTACCCTGCCCGAAGCTGTGCTATATGCACAGCGAGCGGTGAGTTTCGCGGATAGTTCAAAGGGCTGAAATATAGATAACTTTACCCGATTTAGCATAATTCAATTTGAACATTTAAATAATATTTTCCCCTTTGAACGGTCTGCGCTAAATGCAACAGCCCCACTACATTGTAACCTTCAGGAATACCTTCTTACCTTTTTTAATAACAATCTTGCCGTCATTGAAGATTGACTTGTCCACAACATAGTTCACATCCGAAATCTTGTTGCCGTCGATGCTTACACCGCCCTGCTGAACAAGTCTTCTTGCTTCGCCCTTTGAGGGAGCAAGTCCGCTTTTCACCATAAGGTCAAGGATGCCGATACCGTTTGCGGCATCATCTGCTTCCATTTCGTATGTAGGCATATTGCTGTCGTCACTTCCTGCACCGAATACCGCCTTTGCCGCATCGTCAGCCTTCTTTGCCTCTTCCTCGCCGTGTACCATCTTGGTAACTTCGTATGCAAGACGGCACTTAACCGCGTTAAGCTCCTGACCTTCAAGCTTTTCATATTCGTAGATTTCTTCCATAGGAACGAATGTAACAAGCTTCAAAAGACGAATAACATCCTTATCGTCAACGTTTCTCCAGTACTGATAGAATTCATAAGGCGTAACCTTTTCGGGGTCAAGCCAGAGAGCACCCTTTTCGGTTTTGCCCATCTTCTTGCCCTCGGATGTGGTAAGAAGGGTAAATGTCATACCATAAGCATCCTTGCTGTCCTTGCGGCGGATAAGCTCAATGCCACCAATGATGTTTGACCACTGGTCGTCACCGCCAAATTCCATAATACAGCCGTAATCCTTGTGGAGCTTATAAAAGTCATAACCCTGCATCAGCATATAGTTGAATTCAAGGAAGGAAAGACCTCTTTCCATTCTTGCCTTGAAGCATTCTGCAGAAAGCATTCTGTTTACGGAGAAGTGAACACCAACTTCGCGAAGGAAATCAACATAGTTAAGGTCAAGAAGCCAGTCTGCATTGTTCACCATAAGAGCTTTGCCGTCAGAAAAGTCAATAAACTTTGACATCTGTTCCTTGAAACGGTCAGCATTGTACTGAATGGTCTCCTTTGTAATCATAGGACGCATATCTGTCTTTCCCGTGGGGTCGCCCACCATAGTTGTGCCGCCACCAAGAAGAATAATGGGGCGGTGACCTGCGTTCTGCATATGTTTCATAACAACCAACTGCATAAAGTGACCTATGTGAAGGCTGTCAGCAGTGGGGTCAAAGCCAATATAGAAAGTAATCTTTTCTTCAGCAAGAAGCTTTTTGATTTCTTCCTCATGTGTCATCTGGGCAATAAGCCCACGCTCTTTGAGTACATCAAATACATTTTTCATTTTAGGTTTTATCCTTTCTCATCTGTTTTCATAGGGTTATTTGCCACACCCTTTAATTCTTCCATAAATTCATCAACAGCTTTTGCGCCAACTGTAAAAGCAGCTGTGCCGTTTTCAAAAACTGCATACTCTTTTTCATTAATCCGGCTTAAAGAAATTGTACGTTTTGGTGCACCGTTATCAAAAACGACCTCCACCACAGCATCACCCGAATTTTTAGGTTGTTCAGCAATTTCGTCAAGCAGCTCTAGTTCTTCAAGCTTTTCTGTTACGGAATCAAAAGCAAGCTCACTTGCCGCATTCCCGTTCACAAAGAATTTGCGGCTGTCCGCAGAACGGCTGGCGTTTATCCTTTGATTGTCAAAGGTTGCCGCAACACTAACAATATCTTCGGTTTCAGACAAAAACAACTTTGTATCCAGCAAAAAGAACGGGTCTGTGTGCAAAAATTCCAGTTGAGCCGCATCAATAACAAATACGCCATCCTTGCCCTTCTTCACCGCATGAACCTGACCGCCTTCCTCTGTTCCCAGATATAGAACTTCCTCAATGTTGCCCCATTTGAAAGTGAGTACCGCGCGTGATTCTTCATCCAGTCCATAATCCGCCAGATTTTCGGGGAAATCATCCACGTATTTTGCCGCCGCAACAGAGGGTATCCGCACCGCTATCTGCTGTTCAAGCTTTTCATCATCCACATCTCTTTTGTAGGGAATTTCCATAATAAAACGATTATTTTTATTCTGAGCTATTTCAGAAGCCGTCTTGGTTCTTATAACAGTTTTTTCATCATCATACCCTACAAAGCTGTATTCCTTCAAAACCTCATCGGAGTTCAGAAGCTCCTCAAAAACAAGAGAAACTCTCAGCTTGTCAAGGTCGGCAAGAAGAATGTCTCTCACCGATTTGTGCAGAAGATAAATTTCTTCACGGTCATTTACCTTTACCGCACAGCTTTGATCCTTTTGTCCTACAAAGCTGATACGGCAGGAAATTCCGTTTTCAAGCTTTATTTCAAGAGTCTGAACGTCTGTTGCCTTGAAGCTCTTTAATTCCTCTTCACCGAGAATCCCCTGTGCTGATATCATTGAAGCACTGTTGACAATTTTTCGAACTGCCTGCTGGTCAAGCACAGCAACCTCATTGTTTTCCACACTCCATTTTCCTGAAGCTTTCACAAGGGTATACGAATTATTTCCGTCACATACAGTATACCGTGCAATTGCCGACGGCACACAATTGAATAACTCAGTATTTCCGTCAGTATCACCGGATTTGTTTGTAAAATATTTTATAATTCCGAAGCTACCAATACCAAGCAGAAGAATCGCTATTGCAAAAATAATAATAACTTTCTGCTTTTTCATGACATCGCCTCCTGACTTTTGATGCACAACTTCAATTTAACCGCTTGCACCTGTTGTTTGAAAATCAAACCTTTTTATTTTTCAATGTCAATCTTTATGCTGAGTTCCTTGAGCTGTGCCTCATCAACCACATCGGGAGAGTTGGACATAAGCTCGGATGCATTCTGAACCTTGGGGAATGCCACAACATCACGAAGGCTTTCTGCCCCGCACATAATCATTGCAATTCGGTCAAGACCGATACCCATACCGCCGTGTGGAGCCGCACCGTACTTGTATGCTTCAACAAGGAAGCCGAATTTTGCGGCAATTTCCTCTTCAGAAAGACCCAGAGCCTTGAACATCTTCTGCTGAAGCTCATAGTCATTGATACGGATTGAACCGCTGGAAAGCTCTGTTCCGTTGAGTACAAGGTCATACGCCTTTGCAGTCACCTTTTCAGGTGCAGATTCAAGATACTGAATACATTCATCCTGAGGCATTGTAAAGGGATGGTGCATTGCAACATAAGTCTTTGATTCCTCGTCATATTCAAAGAAGGGGAATTCTGTAACCCAGAGGAAGTTGAAGCCTTCCTTAATAATATCAAGCTGTTTTGCAACCTTGCAACGAAGAGAACCGAGGGTTGAAAGTGTAGTGCTGTTCTTGTCAGCAACAATGAACACAACGTCACCCTTTTCCGCACCGCATCTTTCGATAATTGTCTCAAGCTCGCCCTCTGCCATAAATTTTCCGAATGAGCAGGTGGGAGCATCGTCAATCCATCTGATGTATGCAAGACCCTTTGCACCGATTCCGCGAACATATTCTGTAAGCTTGTCAATTTCTTTTCTTGTAAGCTTTGCAGCCGAGATCTTTGCACAAATTGCACGAACTGAGCCGCCATCTGCAATTGCTGATGAGAACACACCAAAGCCACTGTCCTTCACCAAATCAGAAAGGTCTGTAATTTCCATTTCAAAACGTGTGTCAGGCTTATCCGAACCATAACGTTCCATGGCTTCCTTATATGTGAGTCTGGGAAGGGGAGTTGGAATATCAATATCAAGAACATCCTTGAAAAGTCTCTTTACAAAGCCTTCACCCATTTCCAGAATGTCCTCAACGTCAACAAAGGACATTTCAAGGTCAATCTGTGTGAACTCAGGCTGACGGTCTGCACGAAGGTCTTCATCACGGAAGCAGCGTGCAAGCTGAATATATCTGTCAAATCCCGAAATCATCAAAAGCTGTTTGTAAATCTGAGGTGACTGGGGAAGTGCATAGAATTTTCCGCCGTGGATACGGGACGGAATAATATAGTCACGGGCACCCTCGGGGGTTGACTTTATCATCATAGGTGTTTCAATTTCGATAAAGCCGTTTTCTTCAAAGTAGTCTCTTGCACTCTTGGCAATCTTTGAACGTGTTATTATGTTATCCTGAAGTGGACCGCGTCTCAAATCAAGATAACGGTACTTGAGACGAAGCTCTTCATTTACATTTGTATTGTCGGTAATTTCAAATGGAGGTGTCTGTGCCTTTGCAAGAATTCTCAAATCATCAACAAAGATTTCGATGTTACCTGTCTTTATGCTTGGATTCTTGCTTTCTCTTTCGCGCACTGTACCCTTTGCCATAAGCACATATTCACTGTGACATGATGCCGCCTTTTCAAAAACCTCTTTTTTGCTTGTTTCATCAAATGCAAGCTGAACAATACCTGTTCTGTCGCGGAGGACAATGAAAATCAATGTTCCCATATCACGGATTTTCTGAACATATCCGCCAACCACAACGGTTTTTCCAACGCCTTCGGTCTCACCGCAGTAATTGGTTCTTTTGAGTCCTTTCATTGTATCCATAAGTCTCTCTCCTATCCTTTTATTTTTTCAATCAGGCTGTCGGCAGAAAGCTCGGTTTCAACAGTTTCGCCGTTTGCCATATTCTTGATATTAGCCTTGTTCTGTGCAATTTCATCGTCTCCGATAACAATGCTGAATTTTGCTGAAAGCTTATCTGCATATTTCATCTGTGCCTTCAGGCTTCTGCCGCACAAATCCTGTTGGGCGTGAACGCCCTTTTGTCTCAGCTCATAAATGAGCTTTTGTGCCAGCTTGTCGGCATCTGCTCCCATTGCTCCGATAAACAGTTCGGGGTCATTGTCGACGCCTGCACCTTCGCCCTGCTGAGCCTTGAGTACAAGAATAAGTCTCTCCAAGCCCGCCGCAAAGCCGATTCCGTCAGCAGGCTTTCCGCCCAGCTGTTCAATCAGACCGCTGTAACGACCGCCGCCGCAAACCGTTGACTGTGCACCAAGACAGTCGGAAACAAACTCAAATACAGTCTTTGTATAGTAGTCAAGACCTCTTACAATATCGGGGTTTACTGTATATTCAATTCCCATATTGTCAAGCCTTTCCTTGGTTTCCTCAAAGTGGTCGTGACACTCCTCGCAAAGATGGTCAACCATCTTGGGAGCCTTTTCTGCAATCTTGCTGCAAATCTCGGACTTACAGTCAATGATTCGCATAGGATTCTTTTCAAGTCTTTCAAGACAGGTGGGGCAAAGCTCACTTTTATAATCTTCAAAGTATGCTTTCAGTTTTTCGTTGTAGTCCTTCTTACATACCGAGCAGCCGATGCTGTTGAGCTGAAGACTGATACCCTTGAGACCAAGCTTTTGGAGAAACATACTTGCAAGAGAAATTACCTCTGCATCTGTTGAAGGCGAGCTTGCACCAAAACACTCTATTCCAAACTGATGAAATTCACGAAGTCTTCCCGACTGAGGTTTTTCGTATCTGAAGCAGGGTATGATATAACACAGCTTTGTGGGCTGAGGATTTGCATAAAGTGAATTTTCAATATAGCTTCTCGCAAGGGTTGCAGTACCCTCAGGCTTCAGAGTTATTGAACGTCCGCCCTTATCCTCAAAGGTGTACATTTCTTTCTGAACCACGTCTGTTGTATCGCCCACACCTCTCTGGAAAAGCTCGGTATGTTCAAAAACAGGAGTTCTTATTTCCTTATATCCGTAAAGGTCACAAACACCTCTTGCGGTGTTTTCTATGTATTGCCACAGCTTGCTGTCCTTTGGCAATACATCCTCTGTACCTCTTGGTTTTGTAATCATTTTTACCAAAATCCTTTCTATCAAGACCCATTGCGGTCTGTTATTTCTCTTCTGTCAGTACATAATCAATCAGCTCAATAACCTGTTCTCTTCCCTCACGGGTTTCTGACGAAAATGGAATCAGTACCGATTCCTCTGTCAGTTCAAGGTCTTCATATATAGCCGTAAGATTTCCTTCAATCTGAGATTTTTTCAGCTTATCCAGCTTTGTTGCAACCACCAACGGTTCAAAATTATAGCTCTTTATCCAGTCAAACATCATTTTGTCGTCTGCTGTAGGCTTGTGCCGTGCATCAACCAGCTGTACCACCTGCACAAGATTACTGCGTCCCGCCAGATATCCTTCAATCATCTGTGCCCACTTTTCTTTTTCAACCTTGGACACCTTTGCATACCCGTACCCCGGAAGGTCAACAATACGGTACTTTCCAGCAATTTCATAAAAGTTGATTGTCGCAGTTTTCCCCGGTGTACTGCTTGTCCTTGCAATGTTCTTGCGGTTTGCAAGGCAGTTTATCAATGAGGATTTTCCAACATTGGAGCGTCCCACAAGAGCAATCTCAGGGAGAACTTCATCGGGATACTGTTCGGGCTTCACGGCCGTTTTCAACAGCTTAATGTCGATAAATTCCATTCCTTGCCACCTCCGCTCAAAGCATTCTCAAGAACCGTCTTTATATCCTTTGCAAAGACAAATTCCACTTCTTTCTTTATCTTTTCAGGAAGCTCTTCAAAGTCCTTTTTGTTTTCAAAGGGAATAATAATCTTTCGTATTCCCATTCTGTATGCCGCCAGAGACTTTTCTTTGAGACCTCCTATGGGAAGAACTCTTCCTCTTAGGGTAATTTCACCCGTCATTGCTACATTGCGGTTCACCGCCTTGCCCGTAAGTGCCGAAACAAGAGCCGTTGCCATAGTAATTCCCGCAGAAGGACCATCCTTTGGAATAGCACCCTCTGGAACGTGAATATGAATGTCCTTTTCCTTGTAGAAATCACCGTCAATTCCAAAAACATCCGAGTTGGCACGAATAAAGCTGAGTGCAGCACGTGCGGACTCTTTCATAACATCACCCAGATTTCCCGTGAGTTCAAGCTTCCCGCTGCCCTTCATTGTGTTCACTTCTATATACAGCGTATCACCGCCGCTGGATGTCCACGCAAGACCCGTTGCGGCACCCACAAGATTGGACTGGGCAAGATGTTCATAAATATATGTTCTGCCGCCAAGATATTTCACAAGAACCTTTTCGCTGACAGTAACACTCTGCTTTCCTTCCTCCACAATTTCTTTTGCCGCCTTTCGGCAGATTGCGGCAATACGACGTTCCAGAGAACGTACTCCGGATTCCCTCGTATACCCTTCGATTACGAGCCGTATTGTGCTGTCAGGAATCTTCAGCATTTTTGCTGTCAGACCATTTTGCTTTCTCTGCTTTGGAAGCAGATATTTTTTTGCGATATTAAACTTTTCGTCTTCTGTATAACCCGAAATCTCAATTATGTCCATTCGGTCAAAAAGAGGTGCAGGAATATTCTCCACTGAATTTGCCGTTGTAATAAAAAGCACCTTTGAAAGGTCAAATGGAAGCTCGGCAAAATGGTCACGAAATGTACAGTTTTGCTCTGGGTCAAGAACCTCCAGCATTGCAGCTGTCGGGTCGCCTCTGAAATCACTGGACATCTTGTCAATTTCATCAAGAAGCACAAGAGGATTGTTGCTCCCTGCCTGTTTCAATGCCGCAATAATACGACCGGGCATAGCTCCCACGTATGTCTTTCGGTGTCCGCGGATTTCAGCTTCATTCTGGATTCCGCCAAGACTTACACGAACATACTTTCTGCCCAGAGATTCTGCCAAAGACCTTGCAATTGAAGTTTTGCCTGTTCCGGGAGGTCCTGCAAGACAGATAATAGAACCCTTTGCATCCTCAGAAAGACACTTGACTGCAAGATACTCCAGTATTCTTTCCTTTACCTTTTCAAGACCGTAATGGTCACGGTCAAGAATTTCTTTTGCCGCTTTTATATCATTATTCTCTTGAGTTGAAATTTCCCAGGGAAGTGCAAGAATTGTCTCAATATAATTCTGAATTACACCGTATTCCTGAGAGTGAACAGAAAGTCTTGACAGCCTTCCGAGCTCCTCCTCCAGCTTTTCTGTAACCTCAGTAGGGAGACTGCGCTTCTTCATTTTGTCACGGTAGGTATCAGCTTCGGCCTGACCCGATTCAAAGTCACCCAGCTCCTCCTGAATAACCTTCAGTTGCTCACGCAGAATATAATCACGCTGATTCTTGTCAAGGCTGGTTTTGAGCTTTGACATAACGCCCTGCTCAACCTCCATAACGTTGTTTTCATTCTCCATAAGAGCAATAAGCTTTTCCATACGTGTGTCAACGTGAAGTTCTTCGAGAATAAGCTGTTTTTCGTAAGGCTTGAGAGGAAAGTTTGTTGCAGTAATATCCGCAAGCTCACCTGCATCCTCTATTTCAAGCATAGATGCCGCTATTTCAGGATTCATCTTTTCATAAAGATTAAAGTAATCCTCCAGAAGCCTCTGTATTTTGCGCATAAGCACCTGTTCTTCAATAGGATCCTCACAGGAAATTTCATTTTTGCGTACAATACCCGCCTGAATAAATTCACCTTCATCATCAAAGCTTGTCATACCTGCTCTGAAAAGGCCTTCCACAAGAACACGGAGATTGCCGTCAGGAAGCCGAAGAATCTGCTTCACCTCAGCAACAACACCGATTTTTGAAACCTCGTCCTTTTTTGGGTTTTCGGTCATTATATCCTTCTGATAACTGAGAAAAACAAGCTGTTCTCCCGTCATCGCATATTCAACTGCCGCAATTGATTTCTTTCTGCCAACATCAAAGTGAAGAACCATTCCCGGGAAGATGGTAATTCCTCGCAAGGGAATGAGGGGCAGAATATGTCTTTTGTTTGCCATCTGTCTGTTTTCATCCTTTCAAGGGCATAGTGGCACACTATACCCATTATCCATTATATTATACTATTTTTTTTCAAAGATTTCAACCCCTTCCGCACTAATTATTCCTATATTATCTGATTTTTTTTGCAAAAAACCGCCTTTTTCCGATATTTCATTGCCTACAACAGCATTCAGGACATCTGCAACGCTGTCCACAGGGATAATTCTTGTCCCCAGCTTTTCAAAACGTTGCTGCCAGTTTGCTCTGGGAATAATTATTTTTTCTGCTCCTGCTTCAATCGCAGTAAGAACTTTGAGCGGCACCTCTCCCACTGCACAAACCTCACCAAAAACCGACAGTTCTCCGGTAACCGCAGTTGTTCCGCATATGGGTATCCCCTTGATTGCTGAAAAAACCGCACAAAAAATTGCCACCCCTGCGGAGGGCCCGTCGACGGGTATGGAGTTTGGAATATTAATATGAACATCTACATCCCTCACCGAAACACCCATTCGTTCAAGAACCGTAAAGACATTCTTTACCGATGCAGATATACTGCTCTTTTTCCTGAGTTTCCGACGTGTACCCGATATTTCCTCTTCTTCTATAACGCCCGTAACCGTCACCGTTCCAATATCTGATTTCTTTGGCGAAACAACCGCCTCAACATCAAGAATACACCCCTGATTCCGACCCACAACTCCAATGCCTGCAATTCTTCCGTTTCTCATTCTGTCATCAAGCTTTTTCTCATAACGCGGAGAATACTTACCTGTTTCCACTACCCACTCTACATCCTTCAGTTCAACGCAGGAACGCTTGTCCAGAGCCGCAACACTTTCCGCAGTCTGGACAATATTTACGGCGTCTCTGCCATTGTCTGCAAAGGAGGCAACAAAATCAAAAACACCTTCATCAAAGCTTACCGCAGTTTTGGCTGCCGCTTCTGCTGCAATCCTCTTTATATCGTCACGCGAAAGACTGCTGAAAAAAATCTCAACACATCTTGACCTGAGTGCAGGCGGAATTTCTTCAGGCATACGTGTGGTTGCCCCCACAAGTCTGAAGTCAGCAGGCAAGCCATTTTTGAACATTTCATGGATATGGGGAGGAATTTCTTTGTTATCACGGCTGTAATATGCACTGTCAAAATATACACGGCGGTCTTCAAGAACCTTCAACAGCTTGTTTAGCTGCTGTGTAGGAAGCTCACCGATTTCATCAACAAAAAGTACTCCGCCGTGAGCCTTGGTAACAGCTCCTTCCTTGGGTTGGGGTATACCTGCAGGACCGTATGCGCCCGCTCCCTGATAAATGGGATCATGCACCGACCCGATAAGAGGGTCTGCAAAGCTTCTTTCATCACACTGAACCGTGGTTGCATCCACCTCAACAAATTTTGCATCGGAACCAAACGGCGAATCGGAATTTTTCACAGCTTCATCAAGCACAACCCTTGAAGCCGCAGTCTTTCCCACTCCGGGTGGTCCATAAATCAATATATGCTGTGGATTCTTTCCACACAAGGCACACCTGAGTGCACGGATTCCGTCTTCCTGACCTACAATCTCCGCAATTGACCTTGGTCTTGTTTTTTCGGTCAAGGGTTCCGAAAGCTTCACTTTATTCAATTTGTGAAGACGTTCCAACTCCCTTTTGCTTTCTTTTTCCATAAAGCTCTGATTTGACCGCTGCCCCTTCAACTGCAGAAAAAAATACATTCCCATAACCACACTCAAACAAAGCTGAGAAATCAACATAACCGTCATCAACATAAAACATATCCTCCAATAAAAACTTTGGATTTATTATGTGTTTAAAGCAAAATTTAATACAATAATTGACGACTATATTAAAAAACCCCAGAAACATTGAGTTTCTGGGGTTTTGTAGATAAAATAATTATCTCTTTGAGAACTGTGGAGCTCTTCTTGCAGCTTTGAGTCCGTACTCCTTTCTTTCCTTCATTCTGGGGTCACGTGTGAGGTAACCTGCAGCCTTCAAAGTAGCTCTGAAAGCTTCGCTGTCAACTTCGAGAAGTGCACGAGCGATACCGTGACGGATAGCACCTGCCTGACCTGTGAAACCGCCGCCCTTAACGTTTACAAGAACATCGAACTTGCCGATTGTGCCTGTGAGAACCAGGGGCTGACGAAGGATTGTCTTCAGTGTTTCGAGACCAAAATAATCGTCAATGTCTCTCTTGTTTATTGTAATTGTGCCGTTGCCGGGTACCAATCTAACTCTGGCAACAGATTCTTTTCTTCTACCTGTTCCGTAATACTGAACTGCATTTGCCATTGATATCTTCCTCCTCTATTATTTAATCTCGCCTGTCCACTCAACCGGTGACTGAGCAGCATGATTGTGATTTGCATCAGCGTAAACCTTGAGCATCTTGAGTGCCTGTCTGCCCAAAGTTGTGTGGGGAACCATGCCGGTAACAGCAAGTTCAACAGCCTTTACGGGGTTGTTTGCCATCATATCCTTGTATGATTCTTCCTTGAGGTGGCCGATATAACCTGTGTGTCTGTAGTACTTCTTCTGATCAAGCTTTTTACCTGTCAGAACAACGTCCTTTGCGTTGATGATGATAACATATTCGCCGCAGTTTACGTTAGGTGTAAACTCAGGACGGTGCTTACCTCTGAGAATTGCAGCAGCTGTTGCAGCAACACGGCCGAGGGGCTTGCCTGCAGCGTCGATAATGTACCACTTCTTTTCAAGCTCGTTAGCTTTTGCCATGTAAGTTGACATTTTTCATTTCCTCCTAAATTTCCTTCAGACTATGAGCAAATGAACACATTTGCCGCTGTGTGCATTTGCCCACAGTCTGTCTGAATTTTTATCATCTATGCACCATTCTATGCACAGCGTACTCTATTATAATATCATTTTTCCAATTTGTCAACCCCTTTTTTTAAAGAAATTAATTTAGCTATAACTAAAGTCTTAAATTCTCTTTTTTTCTCTCTTATACTCTCTTATACTCAAAACTCAAGTCAATAAAATTTTTATTTTTTAGTTTTTTTTCATAGTTTTTCATTACTTTTATTGATTATTAACATATTTTATGATATATTCTTGTTTGAAACATTATGACATACAAATTTCAGGGAGGTTGCAAATGAATCAAAATAAATATCACTCTTTTGATCTGACCATAATTGCATCATTACAGAATCTTGTTTCTATTTCACACGAATCAATTACCGATGTTTTGCTGACATATGACTTGTCACCCGATGCCCTTCTCAAACTCCGCGCAGCAGATATGTGCAATATTCAGATAAACCGTTTGTGCAAAATATTTGAATACCTTTCAAGACAAAAGACAGAATTACAAGCAGATGCTTTTGAAAGCTTTGACCCATTCTATCTGTTGTCTGAAATAACCCAGAACTTTTCAAAAACTGTTTCACGGTATCTTTCAGTAAATATAGATTGTTATTCAAAAATGGAAAATCCCTTTCCCATTGCTGTAAACAAAACAAAATTTGAACTTATGCTTCTGAGTCTGCTTTATTGCTGTCTTCGCAGTGTTACTCCGGATTATGACAAAAACCTGAAGCTTACACTATACCTGACAGAGACAAAGACATCTCTCGTATTCCATCTTCGCGATAACTGCAGTCACATCAACCCCAATATCATTGAAAATGTTTTCTCAAACAGCAGAAATATTTTAGAACATACCAACCTTACGGAGGCACTTATATCCCTTTCATTGGAAGCGGCATCAAAAGCCGCAACGGAATCCAACGGTATTCTATCATACAAGGCACTCAAAGGCGGAAACCGATATGATATAACCTTTCCCAAGGAATTTACCCTTCGGAAAAATGTTGCAAAATCACCTTCACGTTATATTCCTACATATTCATTGTTTGAAGAAATTTTTGCAGATATTTTTCTTGAATACCAGCTTTCTCAAATCTCAAAAGATAAAAAACAGTAAAAATTTCTGCAGACGCCAAAGAACCGAATCCGCATTTGCAGGTTCGGTTCTTTTATATATTTATCTTATAAAAAGTCTCTCCTTCAAGCCTGAATATCTCATCAAAATATTATTGTTTTCTACAAACTGTCTCAGAATTTCTTCTTTTCCCACAAGAATAACAAGCTTTTTGGCACGTGTAATTGCTGTATACAAAAGATTTCTTGTACGCAAAAGCCGATGTGTATCAAACATAGGCATAATAACCACATCAAATTCACTGCCCTGACTTTTATGTACCGTTACTGCATAAGCAAGCTCAAGTTCATCCAGATCCGCAAATTCATAAACCACTTTTTTGTCATCATACATTACCGTCAAAGTCTGTTTGGGAATGTTTATATCCGTCACAAACCCCACGTCACCGTTGAAAACACCTTGTCCTTCTTCACCGTCTGCAATTCTGACCCATTCAAGATTGTAATTATTTTTGTTCTGCATAACCTTGTCACCGATTCTGAAAGTATATTCTCCTGACGTTTTTTCAGATACTCGTTGTTGCTTCGGATTCAGGCGTTTCTGCAGAATTTCATTCAGACTTTTCACACCGATAAGAGTTTTCCTTGTGGGGGTGAGCACCTGAATCTGTGAAATACTGTCCACTCCATAAGCTTTCGGGATACGCCTTTCGCAAAGATCTGCTATGGTCACACATAACTGTTCAGGCTGTTGGCAGTTCACCATAAAAAAGTCATTGTCAGGATCGTTACAGAACGGCATTTCACCCCGATTAATCCTGTGAGCGTTCACAACAATCATACTCTCTTTTGCCTGACGGAAAATCTCAGTCAGTTTTACACATTCAAGGCATTCACTTTCAATAATATCCCTGAGAACATTTCCTGCACCTACCGCCGGAAGCTGGTCGCTGTCTCCAACCATAATCAGCCTTGCATTTCTCGGCAAGGC
Organism: Clostridia bacterium; assembly: GCA_045645485.1. Lineage (GTDB taxonomy): Bacteria > Bacillota > Clostridia > Monoglobales > Monoglobaceae > SIG440. The sequence continues at coordinate 21,545 of JAZRIX010000059.1, forward strand.
ATTCAATAAATGATACATCAGAAGAATATCAACCATCGACATTTCATCAACTATCAGCACATCACATTCAAGCTTGTTGCGTTCATTTCTGCCGAAGGCAACTCTGTTTCCTTCGGTAGGCGTATTTTCAAGAAGTCTGTGAATGGTCTTTGCTTCCATTCCGCAAACCTCACCCATTCTTTTTGCCGCTCTTCCCGTAGGTGCCGCAAGAGCAATCGTCTTGCCCTGACGTTTCATCAGATTAATAATCATATTTATAATTGTGGTTTTTCCCGTACCGGGTCCTCCCGTAATCACCATTGCCGAATTGTCAAAAGCCGCAAAAACTGCATCGCGCTGTGCCTCTGCAAGAATTATTTCCATTTCCTTTTCAGCCTGAGCAAGAAGCTTTTCGGTTTCTTTCCTGTTTGTTTCAAAAATCACACTGCTCATTTCACGGAGCCGCGTTGCAATGCCCCGCTCTGCCTCATAGAAAATATCCAGATAAACAGCATCAAATTCCTCATGAGACTCAACAACCAGCTCTTCTTTCAGACAAAGCTGAGCTATAGCATCCTCTACATCTGCCAATCCTACATCCAGAATTGCTCTGGCTTGTGCCACCAGAGTGCCTTTTGGGAGATATGTATGTCCGCTGAGGTATGCCGCATTGAGCAATGTGCTCACAACCCCCGAACAGACTCTCGGAGCAAAATCCGAAGGAAACTTCAGCTCCTCCCTGATTTTGTCGCATATCTTAAACGAGAACCCGTCAATACCGCTGAGTATAAACGGATTTTCATTAACAAAATTTATTATCCCGTCTCCAAAGGTTCTGTATGCCTTTACCACAAGATTAGTTGAAACACCAAACTTTTGAAAATATACAATAATATTTTTGAGGCACATCTGCTCCATAAACTTCTTATATATAGCCTGAGCCTTTGCCGCAGAAATACCTTTTATTGCAGTCAGTTTTTCGGGATTATTTTCGATTACATCAAAGGTCTCGGTGCCAAACGCCTCCACGATTTTTCTCGCAGTACTTTTTCCCACATGTGGAAGAATTCCAGAACCAAGATACAGTTCTATATCACTTTCAGTTTCAGGCATAAGCCGTTGAATACTACTGACGCTGAATTGCTCGCCGTATTCGGGATGATTTTTCCACTCACCTTCAGCAAGAATTTTTTCACCTTCCGAAAGTCCCGGCATATACCCCGTCAGTGTAAAAAGATGTCCGTTTGACGAAACATCACATACTGTATAGCCATTTGAAGAATTTTCATAAATTACACTTTCCACAACGCCTTCAAGCCGTTCCACATGTGTTCACCTCTATTACAATCAAAATCCACATACAATTATACTTTATATATGAATTTATGTCAATGAACACATTGACGGATTTAAAAATTTTTCTATATCATAGCTTCTGCAAGCTTTATCAAAAGTTCTTCACCGTATTTATAACACAGCAAAAACTCCACAGTTCCTTCTTCAATTCCAGCCTTCGCTTGAACAATATAAATAGCATCTTCCACAGACATATCAGCTTCTCCTTTCACATAATCATATTCTGAAAGTCTCACCATTTTAATTTTCTTCTTTTCTTTTTAAAATATCAATTGCTTTTGTAATAACCTCAGGAAGCGGCAATCCCATAAGTCCCGCATTCTCCACAATTGATATAACCTCATTTGCAATAAAACCAATAATTGTTGCCGTTCTTATGTAGCTTGTTTCAAGCGACACATCAAGTCTGTGTGCTATGAGAACAAAGAGAAGGGTGACACACTTCTTGCAAAGACCCTTCCATCCGGCTTTGCT
>JAZRIX010000060.1:0-15186 GCA_045645485.1 Clostridia bacterium
ATTTTGAATACTAACGTTTTGTAAAGTTCGCTAAAACTTTTTAAGGAATTGACAAGGTCATTAAACCTTGTGCAATTGTCGTAATATTGTACTCTTGTACTTATATTACCGCTTTTCTCACTGTGTACTTTTCAAACATCATCGCTTCCCTCTCGCGAAGGAGCTTATCTACTATATCACACCATTCTTCTTTTGTCAAGCCTTTTTTGAAACTTTTTTAAAAATTTTTTAGGCTTTTCACGTCCGATTGGCGCAACTTGATTATATTAACACATACTTCTTTGTTTGTCAACCCCTTTTTTTAAAATTCTTAAAATTCTTTTATTGGGTATATTATTACCAAAGTTTTCATAATTATTCACTACATAATATAAATATAGAAATAAAAAAAAGAAAGGTCTGAAATTATGAATACATTACTGAAACGCACTCTTTGTATCCTCCTTTGTTTAATCACCTTATTTACCGGCGCCGCATCAGCCGAAACCGTAAGTCAGGTTGCTGCAGACGTGGAAGCACAGTTGGTGACAGCTCCCTCAGCCATCCTTATAGAAAAAGAATCCGGTCAGGTGCTTTACGAGCTTAATGCCGATGAACAACTGCATATAGCAAGTGTAACAAAAACCATGACCACTCTTCTTATAATGGAAGCAATTGCTTCCGGGAAAATCAAATTGTCCGACAACGTAACCACAAGCGAATATGCAGCATCTATGGGAGGCTCTCAGGTTTTTCTTGAGGTTGGAGAGCAAATGAGCGTGGAGGATATGCTGAAAGCAATCATTATAGCCTCTGGAAATGATGCAGCCGTGGCAATGGCTGAACACATTGCGGGTACAGAATCAGCCTTTGTAGAGCTTATGAACAAACGTGCCCAAAGCCTCGGTTGCAAAAACACCCATTTTATTAACTGCAACGGACTGGACGAAACTGCCGAGCATTACAGTACAGCACGAGATATTGCCCTTATTTCCTGCGAGCTACTTAAGCACCCCAAGTTCAGCGAATACAGCACCATCTGGATGGATACACTCCGAAACGGTGAGTTTGGTTTGTCAAACACCAATAAGCTTATCAGATTCTATAACGGAGCAAACGGAATAAAAACAGGCTTTACATCCGAAGCAAAGTTCTGCCTTGCCGCATCAGCAAAGCGTGACGGAATGCAGCTTGTGGCAACAGTGCTTGCAGCACCTTCTTCCGCAGACCGTTTTTCAAGCGCAACAAAGCTCCTTGATTACGGATTTGCCAATTATTCTGTGGTAAACGCCGCACAAAAAATCGGTTCGCTGTCTCCTCTTCCCGTATTAGGTGGAAAAGAAGACAGCATTACTCCTGCGGCAAGTCCAAAGTGCAACTTTATTGTAAAAAAAGGCAATCAGGATAAAATTGACATAAAAACAGACTTTGAAGAAAATATAAAAGCACCAATTTCAAAAGGTCAGAAGCTGGGAACCGCAACCCTTTTGATAAACGGTGAAAAGGTAGCGGTATGTGACCTCGAAGCAACCAAAGCAATAGAAAGAATGAGTATCCCCACAATGATGGGTAAAATTTTGAAAATGTGGCTTTGTATAGAAAGCTGATTGACATTTGCTATATTATGATGTAGAATAACAGTACAAACAGCAAAAAGGAGTCTTTGCAAATGATAGGAATAATAGGAGCAATGGATGTTGAGGTCAATAGTTTTAAAGAACTTATGACAGAAACAAAAACCGAACTCTTCAGCGGAACAGAATTTGTCAGCGGCAAGCTTTGGGGGAAAGCTGCAGTTGTGGCAGTAAGCGGAGTCGGAAAAGTCAATGCAGCCATCTGTACCCAGACAATGTGTCTGAAATACAATCCTGATTTCATAATCAACAGCGGTGTTGCAGGAGGTCTTGAAAAAACACTGAACATCTGCGACGTGGTGGTAGCAACCGCCGTAATCCAACACGATATGGACACATCGCCTTTAGGCGACCCTGTTGGATTTATTTCAGGAATAAATATGGTTGATATTCCCTCGGATGAGCTTATTTCAGCAAAACTTGCATCAGCCTCATCAGAAAACGGAATACACACTCTCACAGGCAAAATTGTTTCGGGCGACCAATTCATCAACAGTGCCGAAAAGAAAAAATATCTTGTCGACACCTTCGGAGCTTTTGCCTGCGAAATGGAAGCTGCATCAATCGGGCACGTTGCATACAAAAACAATGTTCCGTTCTGTATACTCCGTTCCATTTCAGACAATGCCGACGGTAGTTCACATCTTTCGTATACCGAATTTGTTGACGCCGCCGCAAAAAACCTCGTAAAGGTTATGAAAACATTTTTTGAAAAGTTATAGAACAAAAGCCGTGTCATTTACCACGGCTTCTTCTTGTGTTCAAACATATTTTATGTGCTTTGGAATCAAAAATTCCTGACTTGCACTGTCCAGCGGGGACATTGCTTTTATGGAGTTGGAATATTCACTGGGAGTCATTCCCGTTGTTTTCTTGAACTGAATAGAAAAATAATGCACACTGGAATAACCCAGTATCTCTGAAATCTGCGTTATGTTGTAATTATCCTCACGAATATATTTTTTCGCCATTTCTATTTTCAACATAATAAAGTGCTGAATAGGACTAACACCGTAATTTGATTTGAATAATCTGTTCACTCCCATTCGGTTAAGTCCGCTGTATCGCATAAGCCTTTCTATTGACATAGGCTCAGAAAGATGCTCAAGCATAAAATTTTCCAGAATACTCACCATTGAACTACTGTTGTTAACAGTAAAACTTCTATACTGTATTCCGGGAGTTTTCTGACGGATGAACAAAATCAGAAATTCGCAAATATACTGTTTTATAAGCTGTTCTGCGCCTATCTCAGGAGACTCCTTGAGTTCAAGTTCCTGTGTAAATATATCCCCCAAGGGAGTCTGAAAAGCATTTGTATATTCGAGGATAATTTTTGATACCAGGTTCTTCTGCTCCTGTCCTACCTTAAAAACCTGTCCTTCAAAAAATTTCATTGCAGCGGAATTACATTCAAAGCTCACAATAGCTACATTGGGTGCTATTTTCCCATTAGCTCTGATGTTGTGCCACTCGTCAGGCTTGTGAAAAATCACATTCCCCTGAGAAAGAACTCTTTCCCTATCATCAGCAGTAGCAGTTATCTCACCCTTGTCCACATAAACAAATTCCCAAAAATTATGTTTTTCGCCGCAAAAGCTGAAATCCTTTGAGTATTCAAAATAATGCACTGAAAAAAGTTTTTCAATATTAAAAGAAATACCCAGCTCAAATCCTTTATACATAATTTTCATTCCCTTTTTGTGTGTTTTTTACATTTTAACAAAAAATTCTTGCAAATTCAACCTCAAAAGTGATTTTTGTGAAAAAAAAAGTTATTATTTGATAAATACAAAAAGGAAATTTTTTTATATAATAAAGAAGGAAAAAGAAATTTGTGGCGAATTATAATAATGTGTCATATTGTGTCACGACATATAATGCCAAATCAACAAATGTCAGGAGATGCTGTATATTATGAACAAAAAAACAACACTGGTAGTTATGGCGGCAGGAATGGGAAGCCGATTTGGTGGCTTGAAGCAGATTGCCCCTGTTGGTCCGAACGGTGAAATAATTCTGGATTTCTCTGTTTATGATGCAGTCAAGGCAGGTTTTGACAAAACTGTTTTTGTTATCCGCCGTGATATAGAAAAGGACTTCCGCGAAATTGCCGGGAAAAGAATAGAAAATATGATTGACGTAGATTATGTTTTTCAGGATATGGAGGACATTCCCGACGGTTTTTCAGTGCCCGACGGCAGAACAAAACCCTGGGGTACGGGTCACGCAGTATATTGCACCAGAAAAGTTGTAGATACTCCCTTTGCTCTGATAAATGCGGATGACTATTACGGTCAGAAATCCTATCAAATTCTTCATGACCATCTTGTAGGTGCTGACGAAAACTGTATGGTAGGCTTTTCACTGGGCAACACCATTACAGAAAACGGTACCGTTTCACGCGGAGTATGTGAAGTATCCGACGGTTATCTCAAGGGTGTGGTTGAGCATACCGCCCTTGACAAAAACAGCGGAATCCCCCTTGACACCATCGTATCTATGAATATGTGGGGACTGTTGCCCGAAATATTCACAGATATCGAATCCGACTTTACAAGCTTTCTTAAGAATCTTGACAATCCGCTGAAGGGCGAGTTTTACATTCCCTTTGTTGTTGATAATATGATAAAGACCAAGAACACAAAGGTTCGTGTCCTTGAAACCGACGACAAATGGTACGGAGTGACTTACAAAGAAGATAAAGACACAGTAGTTGCAGCAATGCAAAAATTTGTAAATGACGGATATTACGATGGAATCTAATTTCTAAAATATATATTCTCAATTCAATATAAAAACAACCATTGAGCTTACGGAAACGGTCATATCAATGACACATATCTTTGTGAGGCAGCACTGAGAGTTATTCTTCAGAGAATCAACATCAACGTGTTCAAGAACCCCGAAGAAGTTATGGAAAACATTTTCAACGTAACTGATACTTTATGATTTCGGTGACGCTTTGAGATTTGGTGCATCCAGCAGCACAGAGGCCGAAGAATATCTGAACAAAACCTGGTTTGACCTCGAAAAATTTGAACAGTTTGCCAAAGGCACCCTCAAAGAAACAGAACCTTCTTCAAACAATGAAGTATATGAAATAAGAAGCCCGTGTGTGGCTTCTTTTCTGTTTTATAACGATTACATAAAAAGAAAACAAATAATGCCATCAAGGAAATAATTCCAAGATGGCTTTTATACTACTTCAAATTATTACAAATTCAGCAAAACCCCTTATATCAATAACTGTAGCGAGTTTTTCAGCAAAAAGAAAAGAATGACTATTCTATCAAAATGGTCATTCTTATTTGGAGGATCCGAATGGTTTAGATGCAGGTTAATTATTGTTTTTCTTCGCTGTGTTTATTGATGAAATAAGTATTTTTCGTATTGTGCCACACTGATTGTACAAATCTTTTGCAATTTCTCTATCCAAAACTTCCGACTTTACAAAAAGCTCAAGCCAATATTCTGTTTCATAACATTCTTTTAAAGCAATCTGTAGTTTTGCAATAAAATCGTTTTTGCTGTGAGCGTAATTTGCTTCGTGAATATTTGCACCAATTGATGTTGAACTTCTCTCCAACTGATTGACAAGAGAATAATGACCTTTTATCGTTTCACATAATTTAATAATTTTAACTGCAAAATCTATAGATAAATCTACAAGTTTATTTTCTTTCATATGCAACACCTCTGTCTGTATTTTATCATAGAGTATGTATTATGTAAATATTAAATGAAATATCAACTCCGTTGATATGAAATATCTCATTTCGTTCGATATGAAATAATTTACTTCGTAAATTGTGAAATAGAAAGCTACCGCTTTCTATGAAATAAAATTTGCCTTTTCATATTGCGAAGCAATATTTCATACACGAAGTGTATTTCATAGCGAAGCTATTTCACTTGCCGCAGGCAAATTTCATTGAAAAAACGACAAGTCGAAACTTGTCGTTTTTTCTGGCTTTCACGTTCATAATAGATGCAACATATTTTAATGAAATATCTCGCTTTGCTCGATGTGAAATAATCCTGGCGGATTATGAAATATTTTTCTTTCAGAAAAATGTGAAATAAAATTTGCCTTTTCATATTGCGAAGCAATATTTCATACACGAAGTGTATTTCATAGCGAAGCTATTTCACTTGCCGTAGGCAAATTTCATTGAAAAAAGCACCGACAAAAGTCGATGCTTTTTTCTGGAGGAGAGGATGGGATTCGAACCCACGGTACGCTATAAACGTACACAGCATTTCCAATGCTGCGCCTTAAACCATCTCGACCACCTCTCCGAGACTAAATTATTATACAACATAATTTTGAAAAAATCAAGTGTTTAATTAAAAAATTTTGGGATATACTTTTAAATGGCAGTATTCTGCGCAATTTTTCAAAAAGGAGCACTATTATGATAGAAATTACTTACAAAATCAAAGACGAAATCGGTATCCACGCAAGACCCGCAGGACTTCTGGTAAAGAAAGCTTCTGAATTCAAATCTCAGATTACACTCTCCAAAGGCGACAAAACCGTTGATGCAAAGAAGATTTTTGCCGTAATGTCTCTGGGAGCAAAATGCGGTGACGAAATACGGTTAACTGTCAACGGAACGGATGAAGACGTTGCGTCAACAGCTCTCTCGGATTTTCTCAACGAAAATCTGTAAGCAATATATTTTATATGCCAAAAAGACCCGTCTCCCTCAGCACACACGGAAACAGGTCTTTTTTCACATCATATATCAAAACATTTATCTACGTCTGCATAGGTTCCGAGAACATAAAGACTCATCCCCTGTTCAAGAACCATTTCAGGCGTAACTCTCATATCAAGCACCCCGCCACGGCGTACCCCCAGAATGTTGATATTTCTTTTTCTTCTTATATCAAGTTCAACAATAGCCTTGCCGATCCAGTTTTTGGGCACCTCTACTTCAAATATAGCATAATCACCGTCAATTTCAACATAATCAAAAACATGATCCGCCGTATATCTGATTGCCGACCAGTCAGCAAGCTGACGTTCGGGATATACCACCTGATCCGCACCGTTTCTCAAAAGGAACTTCTCCTGAATACCGCTTGACGCACGGGAAACCACAAGCTTTGCACCCATTTCCTTGAGAAGTGACGTTGTTTCCAGTGAGCTTTGAAAATCATCGCCTATAGCAACATAACACACATCAAAATTTCTAACGCCTATAGATTTCAGAAACTCTTCCTTTGTTGAATCACCAATCATAGCATTTGCCGTAAACTGCAGAATAGAATTTACTCTTTCTTCATCGCTGTCCACAGCAAGAACATCGTGCTTCAGTTCTTCAAGCGTTTTTATCAGATGCCGTCCAAAACGCCCCAGACCGATTACCAGAACAGATTTCCCCATAAACATTCCCTCCGAAAAACATTTTTCAGCCTACAATAATTCTTTCTTCAGGCAAAGCCGAAGGCTTGACCGACTTGCCCGACATAAATACATAAACAAAAGTAAGACCGCCCACTCTTCCGAAAAACATCATCAATGTAAGAATAACCTTTGACACAACTCCAAGTGATGGCGTAAGACCCAAGGTAAGACCTACCGTGCCCACAGCAGAAGCAGTCTCAAACAACGCCGTCAAAAGAGAAACATTTTCGATTCTGCTGATTATCATTGCACCCAGTACCGCAAAGGAAAGATAAAGCAAAAATATTGCCGCCGCCGTAGTAACAATGTCAACAGGAAGACGTCTTCCGAAGCACTCGGGGTACTGTTTGCGTCTGAAAACCGCAATGGCAGAAACCAGCAGAACGCCGTAGGTTGTAACCTTCATCCCTCCTGCCGTAGACCCGGGTGCACCGCCAATCAGCATAAGCCCTATAGTCAAAAGCTTTCCGCCTTCGCTCATATCATCAAAATTCACGGTATTCATACCTGCAGTTCTGGTTGTAACAGATTGGAACAAAGATGCAAGGATTTTTTCAGTAACAGAAAGCTCCATATCGGATATTTCAAAAATATAGTAATACACCGCGGGCACCACCAGCAAAAAGGCTGTAACTGCAAGAATCAGTTTTGACTGCATATGGTATTTCTTTATTCGAAGCTTGTTTTGCCTTATATCGTTCCATGTAAGAAAGCCAAGACCCCCCACAGCAATGAGAAGTATAAAAACCGTATTAACCCAGATATCTCCAACATATCCCGAAAGAGACGAAAAGGGTTCATTAACACCCATAAGGTCAAAACCGGCATTGCAAAAAGCCGAAATTGAATGAAATACACTGTACCACAAGCCTTTTCCCAATCCAAAATCCTGACAGAAGGGAAAAGCAAGGCACACCGCACCCAAAAGCTCTACCGAAAAAACAAATGCAAGAATATACCTTAAAAACCTTACTACTCCGCCCAACTCAGGTGCAGAAATTGAATCCTGCAAGGTTTTTCTTTGACTGACACCAAGCTTGAAACCCGACAGCAGAAAAAGACTTAATACCATTGTAACAATTCCCAGACCGCCAATCTGAATAAGGGTAATAATCACAATCTGCCCAAAAAGCGACCAATGCGTTGCGGTATCATAAGCAATCAACCCTGTCACACAGGACGCCGATGTTGCAGTAAGCAGAGCATCCCAAAAAGGTGTAGCCACCTTCGCCGACGACGAAACGGGAAGCATAAGAATCAGTGTTCCGCCAAGAATCAGCATTAAAAATGCCAGAAAAATTATATGAAAGCTGGATAAGCTGATTTTGAATTTTTTCAGCATAACACTTCTCATTCCTTTCAAAAACACCGCAAGTATAAGTATTGCCGTTTTTTATAGTTCTATTATACTCCGAAAAACATTTTCCGTCAACTTCAAACACAAAATTTCGCAAATCTCCCTATTGATTTTTTTGAGAAAATACTGTAAAATAGTTTTATAACAAATAAAAGGAGTTTTTTTATGTCAAATATATGGCACGACATTTCACCAAAGAGAATAAACACAGATGACTTTATCTGCGTTATTGAGATTTCAAAGGGCAGTAAGAAAAAATATGAACTTGACAAAGAAACGGGTTTTATAATTCTGGACCGTATTCTTCACACATCAACTCACTATCCCGCAAACTACGGTTTTATTCCAAGAACCTACGGGGATGACAACGACCCCCTTGATGTTCTTCTTCTGTGTTCCGAACCCCTTGAACCAATGTCTCTGGTAAGAGCTTACCCCATAGGCGTAATATCTATGATTGACAACGAAAGAAACGACGAAAAAATTATTGCAATTCCCTTCAGCGACCCCAACTACAATCTTTATACCGATATTGACCAGCTTCCTGCACATATTTTTGCCGAAATGCGTCATTTCTTTACGGTATACAAAAACCTCGAACACAAAACAACTGCGGTTGACGAGGTAAAGGGCAGAGACGAAGCATTAAAAATCATTGATATGTCAATAACAAACTATATCGAAAACTTCTGCAAATAACAGCTTTTGTACAAAGCGGGGATATGGAAGCAGTAACTGTTCCCATATCCCCGTTATTTTTATGTGCTTTTACCTCTCAGACAAATATTAAACAACTCACAATGAATTTTGCTTCTAGCATCTGCCCACGCAGGCAAAAGTGCAAGGGCAATGAAAATTTCATTGCCCGGTTCAATATTTTATCATAACATTCTTGACATTTGGTTCAGAATAACAATAAACTCCACACAGCAAACCAGATGTCACCCTGAATGCAACGAAGGAGCTTCCCAAAATATGGTTATTTGTTAAATGTTGGGATAAACACTTTGGTAAGATCCTTCGCTCTGCTCAGGATGACGCTATACAGCTTGTAATAACGTCATGTTGTCGCAACGTTAAGGAAATGTGCTTGCAGCACGTTTTTAGTGAAGAATTGAAAAATGTAAGAACATTTTTCTGTTAAAGAGAAAGCCGTCAGGGTTTCTTTAATTATTAGTCGAAACATCTTTAACCTACTAAACCTCAACATTTATGAAAGAACCAGATAAAACAACAAAACCCCATCAAAAGGTGGGGTTTCAGACTGTCGAAAAACTTGTTCTACCGCAAGTGAATAATATTTAAAATATAAATTGTAGGGACCGACGTCCTCGACGATCCACATAAAATAATTATGAAAACAGCAAGAAAACATTGAGTTTTCCTTGCTGTTACTTGCTTTTTGCGAAATCGTTCTCTACCGTACCCACGTACGCCGACGAAAACGATTTCACAAAATATAACTTCGTTTTTCGATGTCTGCATCAGCGTGTCGGCTTTATCGACACGCTGAAACCCCATCAAAAGGTGGGGTTTATTTTTAATATTATTCGGCAGATCTGTAAGCCGAGTTCTGTCATTTAAGACGGTCATCTATCTAAGCCTTGCATCACTGCAAAGCTTCAGCCACCTTCCCAAGAGACGCCGGGCCGACTTAATCTCTTCTATCAGGTGTTGCTCCGGGTGGGGTTTACACCGGATTTCCGTCACCGGAACCCGAGTGAGCTCTTACCTCACTTTTTCATCCTTACCTGCCAACGGCAGGCGGTTCTTTTCTGTTGCACTTTCCTTAAAGTTGCCTTCACAAGGGGTTACCTTGCACCCTGCCCTGCGGAGCTCGGACTTTCCTCACGCACAGAATTACTTCTTTGTGCCCGCGACCGCCCAATCTACCGAATTTAACTTCAAAAAAGTACAGACCGCAATAAAATGGCTATTCTGCATCTTTTTTATAGTTAAACTAAATACTACTACTCTGTGTAGAGTGATACTCTTATTACATCATCGACAGCCTTCAAATCATTGACGATCGTGTCAACAACGTTGCTGTGGGTGTCAATCATTGTGTATGCAATATCGCCACGGCTCTTGTTGATCATATTTTCGATGTTGATGCCATCCTTTGCGAATACATCTGTAAGCTTTGTAAGCATAGCAGGAACATTCTTGTGAGCAACAGTTACACGTGAACCGCAAACCTTACCCATATCGCAGTTGGGGAAGTTTACTGAGTTTTTGATGTTACCGTTTTCAAGGAAGTCCTTAAGCTCCTTAGCTGCCATAACAGCACAGTTATCTTCGCTTTCCGGAGTTGATGCACCGAGGTGGGGCATTACTACAACATTGTCATTCTTGAGAAGTGTTTCTGTTGCAAAGTCTGTAACATAAGCTGCAACTGTTCCGTCTTCAATAGCGGCACAAACATCAGTGTCTACAACCAGTTCTGCACGTGAGAAGTTAAGTAGACGAACACCGGGTTTAACCTTGCGGAATGTATCCTTATTGAACATACCCTTTGTATCTGCTGTTGCAGGAACGTGGATTGAAATGTAGTCACTCTGTGCAAGAACTGCATCAATATCATTTGCCTTTACTGCCGCACGGGTCATATTCCAAGCTGCATCAACAGACAGATAAGGGTCATAACCGATAACATTCATACCAAGTGCGTGAGCCGCATTTGCAACCTTAACACCGATAGCACCAAGACCGATAATACCCAGTGTCTTGCCCTGAATTTCGGGACCTACAAAGTTTGACTTGCCTTTTTCAACAAGCTTGCCCACAGCATCGCCTTCGCCAATAAGAGTTTTTGCCCAGTTGATACCCTGAACAACCTTACGTGATGCAAGAAGGATACCTGCGATAACAAGCTCCTTAACTGCGTTTGCGTTAGCACCGGGAGTATTGAAAACTACAATACCCTTTTCACTGCACTTGTCAATGGGAATATTGTTTGTACCTGCACCCGCTCTTGCAATTGCAGCCAGAGATTCGGGAAGCTCCATATCGTGCATACTGAAGCTTCTGAGAATAATACCGTCGGGATTTTCAACTTCGTCACCGAAGGTATATTTATCATCAAATACATTAAGACCGATTTTTGCGATCTTGTTTAAAGTCTGAACCTTATACATAATTCTACTCCTTTAAATATTAAAGATTTTCAGCTTCGAATTTCTTCATAAATTCAACTAGAGCTTCAATGCCTTCTGTGGGCATTGCGTTGTAGATGCTTGCACGCATACCGCCAACACTTCTGTGACCCTTGAGGTTTTCAAAGCCTGCAGCAGATGCTTCCTTGCAGAACTTTTTGTCAAGGTCTGCATCGCCTGTAACAAAGCAAACGTTCATCATTGAACGGTATTTCTTTTCAGCTGTAGCTTTGAAGAGCTTTGAGCCGTCAAGATAATCGTAAAGAAGAGCTGCCTTCTTTTCGTTTCTTTCCTTCATAGCTTCGAGACCGCCGTTCTTGAGAGCCCATTTGTAAACCAGACCTGCAACGTAGATTGCATAGCAGGGAGGTGTGTTGTACATTGAATCGTTGTCAGCCATTGTCTTGTAGTCAAGCATTGTGGGGATATCCTCACGTGCATTACCCATAAGGTCTTCACGGATGATTACAACTGTGAGACCTGCAGGAGCCATATTCTTCTGAGCGCCTGCATAGATAACACCGAACTTTGTAACGTCAACAGGTTCGCTTGTGATGCATGAGGACATATCAGCAACAAGAACCTTGTCGCCTACATTGGGAACTTCGGGATACTTTGTACCGAAGATTGTATTGTTATAGCAAACGTGAACATAATCTGCATCCGCGCGTACCATATCGGGTGTAATTTCAGGTATGTAGCTGAAGGTTTTGTCTTCAGATGTTGCAATGCACTTTGCATCACCGTATTTCTTGGCTTCTTTGAAAGCCTTCCCTGAGAACTGACCTGATACAACATAGTCTGCTTTGCCTGTCTTCATAAGGTTGAGGGGGATTGCCGCGAATTGAGTTGAAGCACCGCCCTGAAGGAAAAGCACCTTGTAGTTGTCGGGAATATTCATAAGCTTTCTGAAATCAGCTTCTGTTTCTTTTATTATTGCGTCATAAACAGGAGAACGGTGACTCATTTCCATAACCGACATACCCGAACCGTTGTAGTTTGTCATTTCGGCCGCACACTGTTCAAGAACTTCCAGAGGAAGCATTGAGGGACCCGCTGAAAAATTATAAATTCTGCTCACTTAAAACACTCCATTCGTTAATATAAATAAATTTTTATATACTTATATAGTATATAACTTTTTTCATTTTAAGTCAACATAAAAATTGATTATTTTTTAACAAATTATCATTGTCTTTTTAGTTTAATTCCATTGAATATTTCATAAATTCCCACAAAAAACAAAAATACACCAAAAATACGTCTCAGAACATTGCCGTCTATGGTTACTGCCGCCCATGAACCCAGAAGCGAGCCTGCCATTCCGCAAAGACCGATTATAAGGGCGGTCTTAATCAGAACATTTTTGTTTTTTATATGAACAATCAGCGATATGATTGCGGTGGGAATAAAATAGGTCAGGTTTATGCCCTGTGCAAGCTGTTGGGAAATGTTTTCGGTCATAATAAGTGCGGGAATGAGAATTGCTCCACCACCTATGCCCATACCACTGATTATACCGCTAAAGAATCCTGTAATAATGTTTACCATACAAACCAGCTCCTGATATAAAATTTGTCTTCATCAAAGGGTACTGCGTACCATCTTGGTTCAAAACACTGACGTGCTTTGTTTTTATCCCAAAATACTCTCGTATTTTGCAAACCTACACTATCGATATGCCACAGGCATATCGTCTTAACGTTCCGGCATACCACTGATTATACCGCTAAAGAATCCTGTAATAATGTTTAGCATATTTATTCTCCTCAAAAAAGCATTTTTACTGCGGTTATGCAGATTACACTGCCAAAGATAATTTTTAGCCATTTTTTCGGAACTTTGCCAAGCAGCTTTGCTCCCACAAAGCCTCCTGCGATTCCTCCCAATGACACCCACATCCATAATCTTAAATTGAAATAACCCTTTGAGATATAAGTGACAGAACTGACAAGGGACATCATCAGTATAATGGCAATGGCGGTGGAATGTGATTTCTTTGGGTCAATATTCAGAAACTTTTCCATTGCAGGAACAACCACCGAACCGCCACCAGCCCCAAACAGTCCGTTTAGTATTCCTGTGAGGAGACCGATTATAATTTCTTTTTTATATTTTTTGAACACCAAAAAACCTCCAAAAACTTTTTCATAGTTTTTGGAGGTCCTGCATATTTTATTCACTTTTGTATTTTGTTTTCAAAAAATCGAACAGTATGCCTTCGCGAACGCCCACATCAGCAACAATAAGCTTGGGCGAAGCAATTTCTTTTTTTAACTGAATCAAAGGAAGAAGTCCGCCTAAAATAATGTCTGCACGTTCTGAACCGATACCGGGCATCTGTGAACGCATGGGAAGACTGCTTTGTGAAATAACTCTGAAAAGACGGTCAATCTCGTCGGCAGAGATTTCGTAATGTGAAATAGGAGCGTTCGATGAATCTGACATATGATACTTTGCCAGTGCACGCAGTGTTCCGCCGATGCCGATAATTGGAACGCCCTCCATAGCATTCAGCCATGGTAGTTCTGAAATGTGCTTGTTTATGTATGCGTTTGCTTCTTCAATTGCATCGGTGCTTTCACCCTCTGAGAGAAACATTTCTGTTATGGAACGTGAACCCATAGGGATGCTGATGGCGGGTTTTTTCATTTCTCCGTTTTGGATTGCTATAAATTCCGTACTGCCACCGCCTATATCACATATGATACCTTTGCTGCAGTTGAGAATACTGGCAATAGCCAGACAGTCCAGAGCGGCTTCTGTTTCCCCGTCAATCACCTCAACAGTAATACCTGTGGTATCCTTTACACTTTTTACAAAGTCTTTGCCGTTTATGGCTTTGCGTACTGCGGCTGTTGCTACGGCACGAAGATTTGTTACGCCTTCTTTTTGAAGAAGCTGTTTGTATTCCAGAAATGCCGAAACGGCACGAAGCTGTGCCTGAGGCTTCAGCATCATATCTTCGGTCATACCTTCGCTGAGTTTCACCATGTTTCGGTAGCTTGCTGTCTGATGCCAGTTTGTTTTTGATTCGATTTCAAATATGCTCATTCTTATTGAATTGGAGCCAAGATCTATAACTGCCAGTTTTTCCATAAATGATTTTTCCTTTCAAAACATAGTATATTTTTAGTTTATAGAAAATTACAACTTTTATGTTGTATTCCCTACAAAACAAAAACATAAATTGAATTGTCCGTGCGAAATTTTCAGCCAATGGCTGAAACGCACATGGATGAAAAAAACTGTATCCTTTTCTGTCCGCCGCAGGCGAGCACCAAAGGCACTTTTTTATTTTAACAAAAACTTTGTGTAACGTCAATAAAATCTTGACAAAAGCTGTCAAATATAGTATAATTCACTTTGTTGAATAATTTGATATGCTTGTGTAGCACAGTTGGTAGTGCAGCGCATTCGTAATGCGCAGGTCGCAGGTTCGAGTCCCGTCACAAGCTCCAGAGCACCTAACGAAAGTTAGGTGTTTTTTTTACCTGCGACCTGCCGCTGTAGTCGAAAACACTTGCGTGTTTTCCTCTATTGGTCTTCGGTTCGGGGTGCTTTGCACCATCTTGGTTAAAACGCTTTGCGTTTTTACCTCTCTCCAAAATGCTCACGCATTTTGCAATCCTTCGTTAAAAACAG
>JAZRIX010000061.1:0-77806 GCA_045645485.1 Clostridia bacterium
CTAAGACCGCTTGGCCTCCGACTTTAAGACAGATGCATATTCGTGCATTGAAGGAAACGGGATTTTCCTGTGCGGATGAAATGCTTTATCCGGAAAACCACAGATATCTCAGCGATATTCTGGCATATGTTGCAATCGGTGCCCGAAGTGTTGAAAACCAACAGCATCGGTTAACTGCCAGCGGACTTGATATTCCCGTGGGAATGAAAAACCCCACAAGCGGCGACATTTCGGTTATGATGAATTCCATTACTGCGGCACAGCACAAGCATACATTTATTTATCGGGGTTGGGAGGTACAGTCTCAGGGCAACCCTCTGGCACATGCTATTCTTCGGGGATATGTGAACAAACACGGACAGGCTTTGCCAAATTATCATTATGAGGACCTTGTGCATCTTTGTGAAACTTATGCGGCAACAGAACTTCGGAATCCTGCTGTTATTGTGGACACAAATCATGCAAATTCGGGAAAAAAGTATCTGGAACAGACCAGAATTGCGAAAGAAGTTCTTCACAGCTGCAGACACGACAAGGATGTAAAAAAACTGGTGAAGGGCTTTATGATTGAAAGCTATATAGAGGACGGTGCACAAAAAATCGGTGAGTGTATTTACGGAAAATCAATTACCGACCCCTGTCTCGGATGGGAAAAGACAGAGAGGCTTATTCTTGAAATGGCTGAATTGGTTTAGCGGAAGTGTAAACGTTATAGACAATTGCAGTATTGTTAAAAGAGTTATTTTGAATAGAATGAGAGACAGTATTAAGCTGTCTCTTATTTTTTTGTGTAATAGAAATTTAACTACTTATCAGTACTAAATCCTATTACCCAAAAACAAAATTTAGATTGTCCGTGCAAATTTTTCTTTCTATAGCAGAAACGCACATGGGCAAACAAAGCGAATATGCTTCTACCGTCGCAAGGTGAGCGGCGAAGCCGCTTGTTTCATTTTATATGGGAGAAGCCCCTATTTTTGATGAAAAATTAAAAAAATCAGGGATCTCATCCCACCACGGTTCCACATGAGTGAAAAAAAGCAGAAAAATCATAAAAAATAAGTGCTGAAAATGGGCGAAAACGTTATTGTGACGGGAGTTGACCTTATGTTACAAAAAAATTACAAATTTTTTAATTTTTTTTCAAAAAACTATTGCAAAATGGTTTAAAATGTAGTAGAATAAATAAAAAGTGGTACAAAGTGGGACGCAAACCCCACAAAGTGGCATAAAAAGAAAGGTGCAGTTGGAAGAGAAATGCTTATCGGTGAACATTCACACAACCTTGATGCAAAAGGGCGAGTAAGTATTCCATCTAAGTTCAGAGATGATCTTGGTGGAACTTTTGTGCTGTCCAAGGGTGTCAATGAATGTCTCAGTGCATATTCAAAAGAAGCGTGGGAAGATTTTCAGGCGGAACTTATGGAGCTTAAGGGTAGTGACGGCAGAAGACTTCGCAGATTTTTCTTTTCAGGTGCTACCGAATGTGAAATAGATTCTCAGGGAAGAATCCTCATTCCTCCCGTTCTCAGAGCTTATGCAAACCTTCAGCGTGAAGTAATTATTGCAGGTATTTCTGACCATATGGAAATATGGAACAAGGCTGATTGGGAAGAATATATGAACTCAGACAATCTTTCTGCCGATCAGGTTGAGGATGTAATGGAGAAGCTTGGATTATGAGTAACGGATTTAATCACATTTCTGTTTTGCTTGAAGAAAGTGTTGAACTTCTTGAGGTTAATCCTCACGGAATTTATGTTGACGGCACACTTGGCGGCGGAGGACACGCAGAGCTTGTTTGCTCAAAGCTTGCCGAAGATTCAACCTTTGTGGGTATCGACCGCGATATGACAGCCATCCGTGCAGCAGGTGACAGACTTTCGAAATTTGGTGACAAAGTGAAAATTGTGCACAGCAATTTTTCACAGGTGAAAGCCGTTCTTCAAAATCTTGGGATTGAAAAAATAGACGGTGCTATTCTTGATTTGGGAGTTTCATCACCGCAGCTTGACGTTGCAGAACGCGGCTTCAGTTATAACATGGATGCAAGGCTTGATATGAGAATGAACCGTGATGATGAGCTTTCGGCTTACGAGGTTGTCAATGAATATTCAGAGAAAGAGCTTTCAAGAATAATCTTTGAATACGGAGAGGACAGATTCGCCAGACGGATTGCGGCGGCAATTTCAGAGGCAAGAACAGAGAAACCCATAGAAACCACATTCCAACTCAGTGACATAATAAAATCGGCAATTCCTGCAAAAATGAGATTTGCGGACAAGCATCCGGCAAAACGAACTTTTCAGGCGATAAGAATTGAAGTCAATAATGAGCTGGGGATACTGGAGGATACAATACGCGATTTTGTTGATGTACTCAAACCGGGTGGAGTTCTTTCAATTATAACATTTCATTCCCTTGAAGACAGAATTGTAAAGCAGACCTTCGCAGAACTGGCATCAGGGTGTGAATGCCCCAAAAGCTTTCCGGTATGTGTATGCGGAAAGAAGCCTTTGGTAAAGGCAGTAAACAAAAAACCCATAGTATCGGGCGAAGATGAACTAAGGAATAATAACAGGGCACACAGTGCCAAGCTCAGAGCAATAAAAAAACTTTAAAATATGATGAGGTGAAGTAAAGAAATGTCAAATTTGTACGGATACAATTCAAGCAGTGCATACAAGCTTGACGATGATTACAAATTGAATACAAGGACAGCAAACGGAAGACTTCACGAAAACAGCAGAAGAACTGAAACAAAAACAAAGGCGGTTGCTGAAAAGAAAACAACGGTAAAATTTTCATCAATTCTTAAAATTGCAATATGCTTTGCTGTAGCATTTGTAATTGTAAACGGTTATGTGAAAATAAACGAAGCATACAGTCAGATAGCAAAGCTTGAAAAGGAATATAATGATGTTATTGCAACGAATCAGGATTTGCAGGTGAAAATAGATAAAGCCATTGATCTTGAACAGCTTCAGACAATTGTGAGCGAGAAGTACGGAATGGCAAGACCTGAAAGATATCAGATGTTTTATATTGATATGGAACAGGGTGACGTTGCAAAAACTTTTAAGGACGAGAAAAAAACTGAGAAAAAGGTAAAGATGAGCGGCGTTACAGGAACAATTACCAGTGCAATGAACATATTTAAATAAAGATAGGATTGTTTTGGTATATTTGTTTTGTTGCATCCAATATAATTACATATGGGGAGTTTGATTTTATACTCGTTTGGAGGTAGTTGAGGTGCAAAAAGAACAGGCTACATTAACTCAAAGAAAAAAGATAGGATGGCTGCTCGCAGGGGCAGTCTTCCTTTTCTGTTTTTTAATATTAAAGGTTGCGTATCTTCAGATTATACAGGGTGAAGAGCTTTCTATGGCTGCAAGAGAGCAGCAGACCAGTGATAACATTATAACTCCCAAGCGCGGATTGATTTATGACAGAAATATGACCGTTCTGGCGAATAACCTTACAGTGGAGACTATAAGCATTACACCCAGAAATGTCCGAGAAACCAAGGACCACACACCTGAAGATATTGCAAAAAATATGGCAGAGATTCTTGAAATAGATTACGAGAAGGTTCTTGACAAGATAAAAAAGGAATCTAACTTTGAGTATATAAAGAAAAAAGTTGAGAAGGATCAGGCGGATGCTCTGAGAAACTATATAGAAAAGAACGGTATCAAGGGCGTAAAATTTGCAGAGGATACCAAGAGATATTATCCCTACGGAAATCTTGCATCTCAGATAATCGGCTTTGTAGGAGATGACAATACCGGACTTGAGGGTATTGAAATGGTGTACAACGAACGTCTTGAGGGAGTCCCCGGACGTGTTGTTTCTGCCAATATGACAGCGGGTATGGATTTGCCCGATAATTATGAAAGTTATTATGAAGCACAGCCTGGTCAGGGCGTTGTGCTCACCATTGATGAACCTATTCAGCATTTTGCGGAAAAGCATCTTGAAAATGCTCTTATTGAAAATCAGCTTGAGGAAGGTGCCGCCGCTATAGTTATGAACGTAAAAACGGGCGAAATCCTTGCTATGGCAACAAAGCCTGACTATGATCTTAATCAGCCATTTGCAATTACGCAGGCGGTAGAAGAAAAATATCCTGACATAAAAGAAGAGCTGGCATCCCTTGAAGGCAGTGAATACAGCTCGAGGATTACCGAGGTAACACAGTTCCTGCGCAGAAACAAAGCGGTGGTTGACTCTTACGAGCCCGGTTCTACTTTCAAAATTGCTGTTGCATCAATGGCACTTGAAGAAGGGTCTGTAGGTTTTGATAACCATTTTTATTGTGACGGTTCAATTAACGTAGCAGACAGAAATATTGGCTGTGCAAACAGAAACGGTCATGGAGGTCAGAGTTTTGTTCAGGCTGTTCAGAATTCCTGCAACCCTGCCTTTATTCAGATTGGAGCAAAGGTTGGACGCGAAAACTTTGTGAAATATGTTGAAGGCTTTGGCTTCAGAAGCAAGACCGGAATTGAACTTCCCGGTGAGACCAATGGTATTTTCCACGATTATTCAAACTTCAAGGAAATTGACCTTGCCACATCTTCTTTTGGACAAAGCTTTAATGTTACTCCTCTCCAGATGATAACTATGGTTTCTGCCGTTGCCAATGGCGGAAAGCTGATGAAACCCCATCTGGTAAAGCAGCTTGTGGATGAAAACGGAAACATTGTTGAAGAAATTGAGCCTACGGTGGTTCGTCAGGTTATATCTGCACAAACAAGCAAAACAATGTGTGAAATACTTGAATCAGTTGTTTCTGTGGGTGGTGGTAAGAATGCATATCTTGCAGGCTACCGTATAGCAGGAAAAACAGGTACATCCGAAAAACAGCCCAGAGGAAACGGCAAATATATAGCCTCATTTGTCGGATTTGCACCTGCTGATGACCCTGAAATTGCATGTCTGGTTATTCTGGATCAGCCTCCGCAGGGTGCTCCTTATTATGGCGGTATTATTGCGGCTCCCGTTGTAAAAAATATTCTTGAAGAAAGTCTTCAGTATATGGGAATTGAACCTGAGTATACTCAGGAGGAACTTGGAAGAATAGAAATTTCACTTCCCGATATCACAGGCAAAACTCCAAAAGAGGCAGAATCTATTCTTCGGGAAATAGGTATCGAGATTTCCCTCAAGGGCAAAGGCGAAACCATTGTTGATCAGGTGCCGAAGCCTTATCTAAAGGTTGCAAGGAATTCCAAGGTTGTTGCATACACAGAAGGCTCAGAAAGTGAAGAGACTGTTGTTATTCCCAATGTAGTAGGCTGTACTGCATCAGAGGCGAATAAAGGAATCACAAATGCAGGACTGAATGTAAGAATAAAAGGTCTTTCCGGTGCTGAAGGCGCGGCAATTTGCTCGAATCAATTTCCGGCAGCAGGTACGGCTGTTGAACCGGGAACAATTATTACGCTTGATTTCAGATATTCCGAGATAAGGGATTAACGGAGAGTAAATATAATTACACATAAGGCGGAGGAAGAAAAAATGATTTTATCAGAGTTGCTGACAGATGTTTCGGTTGAAAGTGTTCAGGGAAATATTGATGTAAAAATTTCGGGCATTGCTTTTAATTCTATGGAAGTGAAGCCGGGTGATGTATTTGTATGTATCAAGGGCTATAAATCAGACGGGCATAAATATGCAACAGATGCTCTTGAACGCGGTGCGGTTGCTATTATTGCGGAAAAAACCATTGAGGAAACTGCGGCAACAACTGTAATAGTAAAGAATTCACGCTATGCTCTTTCGAGGATTGCGGCAACTTTTTATGATTATCCTTACAGAAAGTTCAGACTTATCGGTGTAACGGGTACAAACGGAAAGACAACAACCACCTATCTGATAAAATCTGTTCTGGAAAATAGCGGGCAGAAGGTAGGACTTATTGGCACAAATCAGAATATGATAGGTGATTCCGTAATTCCAACAAAGCATACAACTCCTGATTCTCTTGATTTGATGAAGCTTTTTGCAAGAATGGCAGAGGAGGAAGTTGATACAGTTGTGATGGAAGTATCTTCTCATTCCCTTGCTCTTGACAGGGTTACGTCGTGTGAATTTGATATAGGTGCATTCACAAATGTTACTCAGGATCATCTTGATTTTCACGAGACTATGGAAAAATATATCGAAGCAAAGTCAATTTTGTTCGGTATGTGCAAAAAAGGTGTATTCAATGCAGATGACGGTGCCTTTGAAGCGTTGAGCAAAAACTGCAGTTGTGATGTTATGACCTATTCTGCAAAAGAAGAAGGTGATTTGACAGCCTCGAACATTGAATACAGAGCAACGGGTGTTATTTTTGATATGTCTCTGAACGGTGAGACGGAACGTGTCAGCCTTGCAATTCCCGGTGCATTTTCGGTATACAATGCTCTTACGGCGGCGGGATGTTGCCTGATGGCAGGACTTTCTCTTGCTGAAATTTCAGAGGGATTGAAGGTTGCAAAGGGTGTGAAAGGACGTATTGAGGTTGTAGAGACAAATACGGATTATACTGTGATTATTGACTATGCACATACGCCTGACGGTCTTCTTAATATACTCAATGCTATCAAAGGCTTTGCCAAGGGCAGAATCGTAACCCTGTTCGGTTGCGGCGGTGACCGAGACAAGACAAAACGTCCGCAGATGGGAAAGATTGCGGGACAGCTTTCTGATTTTTGTATTGTTACCAGTGATAATCCCAGAAGCGAAGAACCGGGGGATATTATTAAAGATATTCTTGTGGGAATGAGAGAAACCGATTGCCGTTATGCTGTAGTTGAAAACAGATTTGAGGCAATTGAGTTTGCAATAGACAACGCGAGAACTGACGATATTATTCTTCTTGCGGGAAAAGGACATGAACCTTATCAGGTGCTGAAGGACAGAACAATTGTATTTGATGAAAGAGAAATTGTTCTTAAATTGATTTCTTCAGACGAAAAATAAAAGTAGTTTTTGAAATGATAATTCTTTGGGAGGGCTTCTGGTGGAAAGAATTCTGACTTTGAAGGATATTGCGGAATGTTGCGGTGGGATACAGCAAAATTGCGAACCTGGCACTTTGGTTTCGGACGTTGTGACAGACAGCCGAAAAATCAGCAACGGTTCTGTTTTTGTAGCTCTTCGGGGAGAAAAGTTTGACGGACACAGCTTTATAGCTGACGCATCAGGTTTGGGTGCTGTATGTTGTATCGCAGACAAAAGCTTTGAAAACCTTCAGGGGCTTCCGCTTATTGTGGTGGAGGATACTTATGCGGCACTTCGGGATATTGCAAAATGCTATAGAAATAAATTCCCAATACCTGTGGTTGCTGTTACGGGCAGTGTAGGAAAAACCAGCACAAAGGATATGGTTTCCTGTGTGCTTGGAAATGAATTCAGTGTTCTCAAGACTCAGGGGAATTTTAATAATGAAATAGGTCTTCCGTTGACAGTATTCGGACTTAAAAAAAGTCACGGAATTGCTGTGCTTGAAATGGGAATGAGTGCATTTGGGGAAATCTCCAGACTGACACGCATTGCATCTCCTGATACGGCAATTCTGACCAATATAGGTTTTTCTCATATTGAACATCTGGGTTCACAGGAAAATATCAGAAAAGCCAAGCTGGAAATTCTTGAAGGAATGAATTCTGAAAACGGATGTGTTATTCTCAACGGCGATGATGAGCTTCTTTGGAATGTTGCAGCGTCTTTGGGCTTTGAGACCCTGACATACGGTGTTGAAAATACAGAATGTGATATTACTGCAAAAAATATAACAACTCTTGCAGAGGGTACAGAATTTGATATATGCTATAATGGGAAATTATATTGTGCCAAAATAAACACTCCCGGAAGCCATCATATTTACAATGCTCTTGCGGCGGCTCTGGCAGGTATCAGATACGGAATGAGTATGGAAGATATTGTTGATGGAATTGGAAGGTTTGAACCTCAGGGGTTGCGTCAGAATATTGAGACAGTAAAAGAATATGTTATTATAAAGGATTGCTATAATGCAAGTCCCACCTCTATGAAATCAGGACTTGAGGTTCTTTCGGTTACAAAGCCTCAGGATGCCGATGCTCCGTTCCGTCGCATTGCTGTTCTCGGGGATATGCTTGAACTTGGAGATATGGCTGATGCGGCACATGAGAGTGTGGGCGGTATGGTAAAGGATTTTGAGGCGGATTTTCTTGTTGCAGTAGGACCACATTCGGAATGTATGGCAAAAGGTGCGGCAGAAAAAGGCTTTGACAGGGCAAAGATAAGAACCTTTGCTGATAATACTGAGGCGAAAAAAGAACTGAAAAACATCCTGAAAGCAAATGATATAATTTTGTTTAAGGCTTCAAGAGGAATGAAGCTTGAAGAGCTTGCAGATTTTGTTGCAGAATAAGAAAAACAGATAGACGGAGGATAACATGATTAAGTCAATTATTGTTGTATTTATTGCATTTGTTGTTGCGGCAGTTTGCGGAAAGCTTATGATTCCCGTTCTTCACAGACTGAAGTTCGGTCAGGAAATAAGGGAGGAAGGTCCCAAATGGCATCAGAAGAAAACAGGCACACCCACAATGGGCGGATTTATATTCATAACTGCGATGCTTGTATCTGTTATTGCCGGTATTTTTCTGTGCGGAATTTCAGGTGATCCCGCACAGCTTTGGGGAACGGTTGTTATTTCTCTGGCGGCAATAGGCTTTGGAGTAATTGGTTTTATTGATGATTACATAAAGGTGATTCTCAAACGAAACCTCGGACTCCGTGCAGGACAGAAGTTTTCACTTCAGTTCTTGGTGGCACTGGGATTTTCGGTATGGATGGTCTGCGGAGGAATTACTGATACAACAGTTTATATTCCCTTTTTGAAGTATTCTGCGGAGTTGAATGTATTTGTTTATATTCCCTTTATTATTCTGGTAATGCTTGCGGCAGTAAACAGCGTAAATCTGACAGACGGTCTTGACGGTCTTGCGGCGTGTATTACTCTGGTGGTAAGCTTGTTCTATTGCATTACCTCGAACATTGCAGGATCTACTCCTGTTGTGATTCTGAGCTCGGCATTGATAGGCGGTCTTCTGGGATTCCTTATTTATAATAAATTTCCTGCAAAGGTGTTTATGGGTGATACAGGCTCACTGTTTTTGGGCGGTGCTGTGTCGGCAATTGCAATTTATATGAAGAATCCTGTTCTGCTTCTTATAGTAGGTTTTGCATATGTTATGGAAACGCTGTCTGTAATTATTCAGGTTTTGTGGTTCAAAAAAACAGGGAAGCGTGTTTTTAAAATGAGTCCTATTCATCATCATTTTGAAATG
The DNA here is from genome assembly GCA_045645485.1 of Clostridia bacterium. Taxonomy (GTDB): domain Bacteria; phylum Bacillota; class Clostridia; order Monoglobales; family Monoglobaceae; genus SIG440. Next base: position 9,333 of record JAZRIX010000061.1, read on the forward strand.
TGCGGTTGGAGCGAAGTGAAGATTGTTTCTGTATTTTCACTTGTTACCGTAGTGCTGTGCATAATAGGATATTTTGCTTAAATACTTTGTATTGAATGTTTGTTAAGAAAGGGTGGCCGTCGGTAATGAAACGGATTCGAAGAAAGAAAACTGAAAAACGCAGTTCGGGCATTGTAGCTTCAAAGATCCGTGAAGCCGCAGCTGCTGCAAAGGGTATTGATTCTCAATTTCTTATTGCGGTTTATGTATTGCTGGCTTTTGGACTTCTGATGGTCCTAAGTGCAAGCAGTCCCATTGCTTATGCAAGCAGTGCAACCAATCACGACAGCTTTTTCTATTTCAAAAAGCAGTTGATGTGGGCAGTGCTCGGAAGCATAGGAATGTTTGTAACTGCAAATTATGATTACAGAAAGCTTCAGAAGTGGGCATTTCCTGCTCTTTGCCTGAGTGCAATGCTGCTTTTGCTGGTGCTTGTTCCCGGAATCGGAAGAAAAATAAATGATGCAAGACGCTGGATTTATATAGGTCCAATCAACTTTCAGCCGTCAGAGGTAGCAAAGATAACTATGATTGTGTTCTTTTCCTATAGCTTGTCAAAAAACTATAAGGAACTGAAAAATCTTGGGGTTTTCCTGCTTTACATAGGTATTATCGGGATTATGGCGGTCATAATTATGATGGAGCCTCACTTCAGCTGTACGATGCTTATTGTGGCGACCAGTGTGATAATTATGTTTGTTGCAGGTGCAAAGATTAAGCACTTTTTGTTGCTTGGTCTTCCGGTAGTTCCGGTTTTGGTGCTTGTTGTCATCAAATCGCCTTACCGCCTTGCACGTGTATTGTCTTTTATGGATCCCTTCAAGGATATACAAGGTTCAGGCTGGCAGGTTGTTCAGTCGCTTTATGCTATTGGCTCAGGGGGTATTTTTGGGGCAGGTCTTGGTCAGAGCAGACAGAAATACCTGAACATTCCTGAACCTCAGAATGATTTTATATTTGCAATTCTGGCGGAAGAATTCGGACTTCTGGGTGCGATTCTTGTGTGTCTTATGTTTGTTTTTCTTATCTGGAGAGGCGTGAAAATTGCATTAAGTGCACCTGACCTTTTTGGTACACTTCTGACTACCGGAATTATTTCGATGATTACAATTCAGGCACTGGTTAATATTGCGGTTGTAACATCTTCAATTCCTGTTACGGGTATGCCTTTGCCGTTTTTTAGCTACGGAGGAACTGCTCTTGCAATTACTATGGCAGAAATGGGAATTGTTCTGAATGTATCGAAGCATAGTAAACTTTGAATGTAATATTGAATAAAAGAGGCTTAAAACGGAGGTGAATTCGCTTTAAGCCTTTTAGTTGTAATTTAGTACTTTATTTTAGAATGGGAAGGCGGAGAGAAAATGAGAATTTTGTTTGCCGGCGGAGGAACTGCGGGACATATTAATCCGGCTGTTGCTGTTGCGAATTATATCAGGGAGAAGGAGCCTGACAGTGAGTTTTTGTTTATAGGAACAGAAAAAGGTATGGAAAGCACACTGGTTCCAAGGCAGGGTTATGAAATCAGATTCATAAAGATTCACGGTTTTGAACGCAAGCTCAGCTTGAAGAATGTAAAAACCGTCGGCGAGATTTTTGGCGGAATAAGAGCTGTGAAAAAGATAATAAAAGAATTTAAGCCTGACGTTGTTGTAGGAACAGGCGGCTATGTTACGGGTCCTGTGCTGTTTGCGGCAACGAGAATGAAGCTTCCGACCCTTGTGCATGAAGCGAATGCATATCCGGGTGTTACCATAAGAATTTTGTCAAGATTTGTGGATATAGTTGCCCTCAGTATGGCGGAAGCAAAGAAATTTATACCCAAAAGCAAGAGAATAGAAGTCACGGGAAATCCCGTAAGACCGTCCATTCTTTCCTGCAACCGTGCAGAGGCAAGAAAAAAACTTGGTATTGATGACGAAAAAGCCGTGCTTATTTTTGGCGGAAGTCTGGGTGCTGCCAAAATAAATGAGGTTGCCGCGGACTGGATTTCGAAAATTGCGGTTGAAGACAAGTATCGGGTTATAATGTCTACAGGAAAAAACAACCAGTATGAAAGGGTAATGGAGAGGTTTGCTCAAAACGGCATAAAGCTTGAAAAATATCCCAGAATCTCTGTTTCTGAGTATATTTATGATATGGATTTGGCACTCAATGCCGCTGATTTGATTATTGCACGCTCAGGCGGGTCTGTAAGTGAAATGACTGCTCTGGGGAAGGCTGCAATACTTATCCCGTCACCATATGTTGCCGGAAATCATCAGGAGCACAACGCAAGAGCAGTGGAAAAATCGGGCGGTGCGATTGTGATTTGTGAAAGCGAGCTGAACGTTGAAAAGCTTTCGGAGGCTGTTAAAAGGGTTCTTGAAGATGAAACTGTGCTTGAAGCAATGCAGAAGGGCTCAAAAAGCATAGGCGTTCCGGACGCAACGGATAAAATATACAGACTTGTAAAGGAGCTTATCAAAAAGTAAAGTAATAAAACACCTTTTTGAGAGATTAACATAGTATATAATTATGCAGAAAGAATCTCTTTTGGAGGTGTTACGGTGAGTAAGCTTTTTATACGCGGAGGAAAAAAACTAAGCGGAGAGGTTAATGTTCAGGGGGCAAAAAATGCTGCTTTGCCCATTATTGCTGCAACTATTCTGAGTGATGAGGAATGTGTTATACATAACTGTCCTGATCTTTCGGATACAAGGGCAGCTATTGAAATCATCCGTCAGCTGGGCGGCAAAGCGGAATATGATTCTCATACTGCGGTTATAAAAAACACAACCATAGATAAATGCGAAATTTCTGCCGACCTAATGGGCAGTATGCGTTCTTCGGTGTTGTTTCTGGGTCCTCTTCTTGCCAGAAAGAAAAAGGCGGTAATATCTTATCCCGGCGGATGTGATATTGGACTCAGGCCCATTGATCTTCATATAAAGGCTTTCAGAGACCTTGGGGTTGAGGTTGAGGAAACGGGAGGATATCTTTACTGTTCAGCAGAGCACATTCTGGCAAGTGTAATAAATCTTTTGTTCCCCAGTGTCGGTGCAACCGAAAATATTATGCTTCTTGCGGCAGTGTCATCTGGCGAAACGGTGATAAATAATGCGGCACGTGAACCTGAGATTACTGACCTTCAGAATTTTCTCAATGCAATGGGGGCAAAAATTTCCGGTGCAGGTTCTGAAACAATTCGCATAAAAGGTGTTGAAAAATTAAAAAAAGTAGAGTATAATATAATATCGGACAGAATTTTTGCGGCAACTTGTGCGTGTGCTGTTGCATGTTGCTGCGGTGATGTGGTTCTCAAAAATATAGAGCCGAAGCACATAAGACTTATGCTTGCCATGCTTAAGGATTCAGGATGCAGAATTTCATCCGGTAAGGATTATGTCAGAATCAGCATTGATGAAAGACCCCGTGGATTGGGGAAAATTATGACTTCTCCATATCCCGGATTTCCCACAGATGCACAGGCACTTTTTATGTCGGCACTCTCAATTGCAGACGGTACAACGGTTTTTGTGGAGAATATTTTCGAAAGCAGATACAAGCATGTACCTGAGCTTATAAAAATGGGTGCGGATATTATTGTTGACGGAAGGCTGGCGGCGGTAACGGGATGTAATTATATTCAGGGTGCAAAAATAACTGCCGGAGACCTTCGGGGAGGTGCGGCTCTGGTTATTGCAGGTCTTTCTGCTATCGGTGATACCGAGATTCAGGGTCTTGAACATATTGACAGAGGTTACGAGAGAATAGAAGATGTGTTTTCGGGGCTTGGTGCTTCGATAAAACGTATATAAGATAACTGCCACGCTGTGTGCGTGGCATAACGGAGCGGACAAGCTTCAGACAGACAAGGAGGGAAAACGGTGAAAATTGTAAGAAAAAAGAAAAACAAAGACGCACGCAGGTTAAATACAACTGAAAAAGTCAGACGTGTTCCTTCTGTGGATGAGAATTCGTTGGAGGGAAAGAGAAAGCGTGAGATTCTTAAAAAGAAAAAGAGGATAAGAATGAGACGCCGTCTTATCGTGTTTTTGTTTTTGACTGTCTGTATTGCCGTAATCGTTGCTGTGCTGAAAGCTCCCTTATTCAATATTGAAAGCGTCTATTGTATCGGACAGCAGAATATGACCGAAAAACAGATTCTCAAAATTGCAAATGTACAGACCGGAGTAAATATTTTTACCACAAATATAAAATCCATTGAAAAGCGTCTGGTGGACAACCCTGAAATTTCAGAGGCGACAGTAAAGAGGGTGTTTCCTGACAAGATAAAAATAATGGTGAAGGAAGCGGTTCCTGTTATTTACATAAAGCACGAAAAAAATCTTCTTCTGGTTGACAGGTCGGGGAAAATTATAAAGGTGCTTTCGGGAGATGCGGCAAAGAATCCTCCGGAAATTATACGTGTATATGGAATAGAACCTTTGGAGAAAAAAGCAGGGGGATATATTGATGCTGAAGGCGATGTGAGATGTGAGGAGCTTTTCAGGTGCATTGGATATCTTGATGATGCCGAAATGCTGGAAAAGGTTAATGCAATTAATGTAGGTGATTTGTCTGATGTTCAGCTTGAATATGAAAAACGTCTTTATATACTCCTTGGCGGCTGCGAAAAGATGGAGTACAAGCTGAAATTTATTGAAAAGGTAATAAGTGAAAAAATTTCGGATTATGAAAGAGCTCTTCTGGATTATCGCGGTGACAAGCTTTATGTAGGTCCCCGTGAGGATGACAAAAAGGCAAAAGAAGAGGCGGAAAATGCCGGTGCTTCTGATGAAAAGGATAAGAATAATCCGAAAAATACGGGTGAAAACGGAGAAAAAACTTCTGTCGACTCAGCATCTGAGTCTCAGAATGACGGGAAAACTGAAGAAAAAGCTTCTGCTGAAGCTGAAAGCAAGCAGGAAAAGAATGAAGAATAAATTAAGAAAAAAGGAAAGAGAACAGATGAGATGGACTAAAAAACAAAAATTCCGTGCTTCTATGTCGTTTATGATATTTATTCTTGTATTTGCAATTACATGGCAAATCAAGGGAGTAAGAAAAAATAATGCTGTTGACAGTCAAATATCCAAGCGTGTTGAGACTTTGCAGCAGGATTTGAAGACCGAGCTTGAAAAAAATGAAAATTATCTTCAGCAAATTGTTCAGCTTCAGAACGATTTGTCAAAGTACAGAGAACAGGTTACTGAAAGCGGCGGTGCTACAAAAATTCTCAAAGAAGAATTAAACCGTGCAGAAACTATAGCGGGACTTACGGATGTTTCAGGCAACGGTATAATTGTGACAGTGAAGGATGCAAGCAGACAGAATGCAGAAGATATGGTTTTTGAAGACGGTATGGGTATAGTACATGATGTATATATTCTTACAATACTCAATGAACTTCGGGCGGCAGGTGCTGAGGCACTTTCGGTAAATGACGAAAGAATACTTGCTACCAGTGAGGTTCGTTGTGCGGGACCTACGGTGAGCATAAACAATACAAAGGTTGCAGCTCCGTATGAGATAAAGGCAATCGGCAATACGGAAACCCTTGAGAGTGCTTTGAGAATGCCGGGGGGTGCTCTTGAACAGGCTTCGTATTACGGAGTGGATGTTTCTATCAAGAAGAGCAACAAGCTGTTGGTGAAAAAACATACAGGTACTACCAACTTTAAATATGCACAGATTGTTGAACCGGAGGTGACTGAAGAATGATATTCCTTATAGCCGGTATTCTTGGTGTAATTGCAGGTATAATTGTGCCCTACAATCTCAACTCTACTACTTTGCCTTATGCGGCGGTTGCTATCATTGCCGCACTGGACTCGGTATTCGGTGCATGGCATGCAAACCTGAATAAGAAATTTAATCTTAACGTATTTATGATGGGATTGGTTTCTAATGCTGTCCTTGCGGTGGCGCTCACTTTTGTGGGAAATCTTTTGGGAATAAATCTTTATTTTGCGGCAATTATTGTTTTTGGTGTGCGTATGTTCAACAATATGTCCTCTATAAGAAGACTTACCCTTGATATTTATTTTGAAAAGCGAGCAAGAGACATTGAACGTCTGAAAAGACGGGCACTGAAAGCCGCGGAAGGTCCTGTGGAAAGCGGAACTGAAATCAAAACAGCAGAAACAGAGGAAGAAGTAACGCAAGAACAAAAGAAAAATCCAGATGATAAAAAATAAAATTACGGTTTACAAAAATAAAAGTACTATCTGCGGTTGTGTAAGATTGACAAACCTGTATAGAAAATGCTAATATGCAAGGGAGAGAGTATCCCTTGTTTGTTGTATAGAATAAAATGCAGGAAGATTGAAAGAATGGAAAAATCGGTGTTTGCGGTTGACAAAAATCCAACAAGAATGAATATATTTGAACATATTGGTATAAAAATGCTGATTAACGTTATTTCTACATCGGCTATGGCACTCTTTGGCAGAATAAATGTCCCCGGCGCAAATGAAAATTCAGCGTCTGGGAAGAAAGTAAAACGGAGGTAAGAATATGGCATACGAAATGGTAAGATTCAATGAAGAAAATCTTGAGGAGGCACTGGAGGTTCTCAGTGAAGCCTTCAAACATCAGGACGGCATAAAGAAATCCTTTGCGGAAATGTATCCCAGAATTTTCGGTCCCGAGGCTGAACGTATCGGTGATAATTTCTGTGCAATGAAAAATGGTGAGGTTGTAGGTTGTATATCCAATGATATGATGGAATATCATGTAGGCGGAGAGGTGCTGAAAATTTCTTCTTCGGGCAATGTAGCTGTTAAGGAATCGGAGCGTGGACAAGGTCTTATGAAGGTTATGTTTGACTGTGTTCATCAGGACTTGATTGACGGGGATTTTGACGTTTCATATCTTCACGGGACACGTGCAAGATACAACTATTTTGGATATGAGCTTTGCGGCATAGAATATATTTTCAAATTTGATAAAGCAGACCTTTCAAAGTATTATAAAAACCGTCACTTGTTTGAATTTGTAGATTTGCGTGATCGGAAGGATTTGCTTGAAGAAGCTATAAAAATCAATGAAATGCAAAAGGTTTATATCAAAAGAAGGAAAGAATCGCTTATAAATGTTTTTCTGGCAAGATGGAGAGAGCCGGTTGCGGTACTTCGTGACGGTGAGCTGTTCGGCACCTTCGCTTTTGGTGAAAACGGAATTAAATATATTACGCTGAAAAATTATGCGGATTTTGCTGAAATGGTTTTTGAATTCCTTGAAGCCAAAGGCATTTCAGAAACAGAATACTGGGCACCGGATTACAACAAAGAGCTGATGGCAAACTGCATGAAAAATTGCAGCAGCTTTGTAATAGGAAACCCTGCGAACTTCAAAATAATGAATTTTGAAAAGGTGGTAAAAGCCTTTCTTCAGCTGAAAGCGGACAATGAGCCTCTTTGTGACGGCGCAATCACGCTGGATTCTGATTTGTTCGGAAAATTTGTGATTTCTGTGAATAACGGAAAAGCATCGGTTGAAAAATTTGAAGGAGAGGCGGAATATAAGCTCAAAGGATTTGAAGTTTACGATTTTCTTTTTAATCATACACCGATTTCGTACGGAAGCTACAATCAGGCGGCAAGTTCATGGTTACCGCTTCCTATAAACTCACCTTATCTTGCATAAATCGACATTTTTTCAAGTCAACCTTGACGGGTTGGCTTGATTTTTTTGCAGAAACCTTTGAAAATAAAGTGTTTTTCTCTTGACAGAATGAAAATAAAATGCTAAAATGAAATGTAAATGTGGAAAAGTGACTTTTTTTGAAAGTTACATTTGTTTTTTACATAAACAAAAGAGTATATAAAAGAGAATTGTTTGGGGAGCATTTTGGCTTAGAATGAAGCTTTGTGTACTTTGGACAAGCTCTATAAAAGATAGGAGGAATTATTTTGTTTGAGTTTGATACTGAAACAACCGGCCCGGCTAAAATAAAAGTCATCGGTGTCGGTGGCGGCGGAAACAATGCGGTAAACAGAATGATTGAAGCAGAAGTTCAGTGCGTTGAATTTATTGCAGTGAACACTGACAAGCAGGATTTGTCACTTTCAAAGGCACCTCAGAAAATTCAGATTGGTTCAAAGCTTACGAAGGGTCTTGGCGCCGGTGCGGTTCCTGAAATCGGAGCAAAAGCGGCAGAAGAAAGCCGTGATGAAATCGCTTTGGCTATTCAGGATTCGGATATGGTGTTTGTTACTGCCGGAATGGGCGGCGGTACAGGTACAGGTGCGGCACCTGTTGTAGCTGAAATTGCAAAGGAATTGGGTATTCTTACGGTAGGTATTGTTACAAAGCCTTTCTGGTTTGAGGGCAAGGCCCGTGAAAAGAATGCATCAATCGGTATTGAGAATCTGAAAAATTCTGTGGATACTCTTGTGGTTATCCCCAATGACAAGCTTCTCGAAATTGCTGAAACAAAGACAACACTCACAGATTCATTCAAGGCTGCAGATGATGTTCTCAGACAGGGTGTTCAGGGTATTTCTGACCTTATTTCAAGGCCCGGTCTTATCAGCCTTGACTTTGCTGACGTGAAGACAATTATGAAGAATACAGGCTATGCACATATGGGTATCGGCAAGGCTACAGGCGAAAACCGTGCTCATGATGCTGCAGCAAAGGCTATCAACAGTCCCCTTCTTGAAACAACAATTAAGGGTGCAAAGGGTGTTATTCTCAACGTTACCGGTGGTGCTGATCTCGGTATTCTTGAAATTCAGACAGCTTCTCAGCTTATTACAGAAGCTGCTGACAGCGATGCAAACATTATTCTCGGTGCAATTATCGACGAAACTCTCGGTGATGAAATCCAGGTAACTGTTATCGCAACAGGCTTTGAAGGCAAGGACGGAAACAGACCTCCCAAGCCTGAGGTAAAGGCTGAACCTCAGATTGATTTAATTCTTGATTCAAAAGCTGAAACCACAGTTGGTACAAAGTCTTTTGAAGAACCTGTTTTTTCAAAGGATGAAGGAAAAGGTATCTTTGAAAAAATGAGAGAGGAAATGCATGGCAGAAAGGTTGAAGCGGACCCCATTCCTGCATCTGTTCCTCAACCAAAGGCTGAACCCGAAAGAAGAGCAGAAAAAACAGATTTCTTCAAGGTTAGTGAGGATGACGGTATTGATGTTCCTGTGTTCCTTCGCAAGAATCAGGACTAATATTGTTACCGCATGAATATATGCAAAATTTTAGGAGGATTATTTAAATGGAAATTGCATTGATTATTATTCACGTTGTTATTGCTGTTATACTCATTGTGACTGTTCTTATGCAACACGGTAAACAGCAGGGGCTCTCGGGTGCTATTGCCGGCGGTGCAGAGACTTTCTTTGGAAAAAACAAGGGCAGAACAATTGACGGTATTCTTCAGAAGCTTACTTCTGTTGTTGCTGTTTTGTTTGTAATCAGCTCAATCGTTCTTGTTGTTTATACAACAAGAGACACAACAGTTGAAGTTCCTGAAGGCACTGAAGTTACAGAACAGGCTGATGCAAATGCTGACACAGCTGCAGATGCAGCAGATGCAACTGCTGATGCTGATGCTGATGCAAATTCAGAAGAAAAAGCTGAATAAGAAAAACTTAGTTGTTTATAATAAAAACCGCTCCATTAGGAGCGGTTTTTAGGTTTTATTATATTGCAGAAAGTGTTTTAGAATTAATACAAAAGGGTACAATAATAGGAAGAATCGGAGGTGTGAGACAGTTGAAATTTTCAGATTTATTGAACGAATTCCATATAATGCCGCAATTCCCGCCGGCTGCAATGAGGCAGGCAGAGAATATACCCGATACTGTAGCCGAAAAGGATTTGCAGGGAAGAAAAGACTTGACAGAAAAGCTGATTGTTACCATTGACGGTGAAGATGCAAAGGATTTTGACGACGCGGTTTCTGTTGAAGTTCTTGAGAACGGGAACTATTGTCTTGGTGTGCATATTGCGGACGTTACTCACTATGTGAAAGAAAATTCGTCTATTGACAGAGCGGCATTTACCAGAGGAACAAGTGTTTATCTGATTGATACGGTAATTCCCATGCTTCCCTTTGAATTGTCAAATGAGCTGTGTAGTCTCAAACCTCACGTTGTGAGACTTGCGGTTTCGGTTTTTATGGAGATTACCCCTCGCGGAAAGGTAAAAAGCTATGAAATATGTAATAGCTTTATAAAATCTGCAGAGAGAATGACATACTCTGATGTTACAGCAATACTTGAAGGAGACAAGGCACTGAATGCAAAATATTCACATCTTGTTTCCATGTTCAGCCTTATGGCAAAACTTGCAAACATACTGAAACGAAAAAGAATCTCAGAGGGCTCCATTGAATTTGAAACCCACGAATCCAAAATTACTTTGGATGAGACGGGAACTCCTGTTGCTGTCGAGCGGTATCCCATTACCTTTTCAAATAATATAATTGAAGAATTTATGCTTGTGTGCAATGTTACTGTTGCAAAGCATTTGGTATCGAAAGGACTTCCCTGTGTTTTTCGTGTGCACGAACGTCCTGATATGATGAGACTGGAACGTTTGGGTGAGATTCTGCCGTTGCTCGGTGTGGATTTCAAATATAATCCGGATGTTCGTCCCAAGGATTTTCAGAATATACTGAACGAAGTTCGCGATACCGAAAAGGCGGAAGTAATAAGTTATTTGCTTCTTCGTGCAATGGCAAAGGCAAAGTACAGTGAGATTAATGCTGGACATTTTGGCCTGGGCTTTGACACCTACTGTCATTTTACGTCTCCCATCAGGAGGTATTCTGACGTTGCTGTGCATAGGGTGCTGAAAGAAAGTCTCAAGGGTGAGCTTTCTGAAAAGCAAAAAGCTCATTTCAAGGAAGTTGCGGCAAGTGCGGCGGTTACGGCGACGGTAACAGAGGTAAATGCTGCAGATGCAGAGCTTCAGTGGAAGTCGGTAAAAAAAGCGGAATATATGGTTGACAAAATAGGCGAACGTGACGAGGGGATAATTACTCACGTTTTATCGTCAGGCTTTTTTGTTGAGCTTCCCAATACGGTTGAGGGTTTTGTAGCCGCAAGAACTCTGGAAGATGATGTTTATGTTATGACCGAAAACGGTATTTCCATGAGCGGATTGTCAAACGGACGTTCATTTACTGTGGGCGACAAGGTAAAAATAAAGGTTGTTGCTGCAGATCCTGAAAGAAGATTTGTGGATTTTGAAATTGTGGGTGCGGCAAAGCTCAGACCTATGAAACGCAAATCCAACCGCAAGGATTCAGTAATGAAAAAGAATAAAAACATCCTTCGGGAGATAACCGAAAACGGACGTGAAGAAAAGCTTGAAAAGGCAGAACTGAGACGGAAATATGACAGCGAAAAAGAGATTTTTGAGAGTGCATTGATTTCGGTTGTATTTGAGGAAATTCGTGAAAAACACAGATTCTCCCGTGATGAAGAACGTTTTGCGGGTGTTATTCTTGATGATATGGCTGCAAGGATATCTCAACCTGTGTTCAAGTCGGTTGTCAGTGATTCTTCAGCCTTCTCGGATAAAACGATATATATTTCAGCAACTGTGAATTTGAAAAATACAATTGGTATACTTGAGGAAAGCTTTGACTTTGAGGTTGATGAAAAAACAGTTGATATGTTGTCACAGTACAGCGTAACCGCATTGAGACATTTCGGAAAGTGTATGAGATTTGACGGCTTTGATTGGAAAAAGAGAGAAAAGGAATATTTTGCTTTGTTACAAAAGCTGAAAAGAAAGGTGGAAGAATAGTGAAAACTGTTTTGATTACGGGAGCTTCACGGGGAATAGGGCGAGCTGCTGCAAGGAAATTTGCAAAAGCAGGTTATACTGTGGCGGTGAATTATTATAGCAGTAGTGATGAAGCCTTGTCTTTGTGTGAAGAAATAAAGAGCTTTGGGGGTACAGCAAAAGCTTTTCAGGCAGATGTTTCGGACGAAAAGCAAGTTGAAAAAATGCTGAAAGAAATTGAAACAGATTTCGGCGGCATTGATATTCTGGTGAATAATGCAGGAATTGCACTGAAGCAGGGGCTTTTCACGGATTTTTCGGAGCAGGATGTGAAGCGAATTTTTGATACGGATATTTTCGGAATGATGAACTGCACCAGAAAAGTTATCCCGTATATGGTGAAAAAAAAGTGGGGAAGAATAGTAAATGTCTCCTCTGTATGGGGAATTTGCGGCGGTTCCTGTGAGGTTATTTACTCCTCGGCAAAGGCGGCTGTGATAGGCTTTTCAAAGGCACTTGCCAAGGAACTTGCTCCATCAAGGATATATGTCAACTGTGTTGCACCCGGATTGATTGAAACTGATATGAATTCACATCTTTCAAAGGACGATATCGAAGATTTTTGTCAGGATGTACCTGTTGGAAGGATTGGTACAGCTGATGAGGTAGCAGAAAGTATATTGTTTTTCGCCTCGGAGGAAGCGTCGTATATTACGGGTCAGGTACTGACAGTTGATGGAGGTTTTATCTGATGGATTTATTGAGATTTTTGGGAACATGTTAGGGCACTGAAGCCTTCCCTAAAATTTCATTTTGTGTGTTCTTTCTTTCAGTTTCTCTATTGTGAGATTAAGTTCTTCCCTCATTTTTCAAGTCGATTTATCATAGGCTGCAAATCAGAAGAATAGCTGAAGCATTCACGAATTTCGTCAAGTGAAAGTTCCAAATCCTGAAAAACACGGATTGTGCGGATTTGCGTAAAGGTATCAATGGTGTAACAGCGGTTAGCTGTTGCACCGTCTTTTTTGTCAGGCTTTATAAGTCCTTTTGTTTCATAATTCAATATTGTTTTCCTTGTGATTCCAACGGGTTTTTGCAGCCTCGCCTATGGAAAAGAAATTCTTGTCATTCGTAAGAATATCCTCGTCTTAATCCTTTTATGAAAAATAAAAAACATTAGTACCTCAGGTTACAGTATGCAATTAAGATAGCATATTTTAGCTGTGGTATTCCTCTATATTTAACAAAAACCGCTTTATTCCAAGATAGCTTGTGCGGATTTTTTTTGTGTACGGATAAATCGGTTCAGCATAAAAAGCTCTTCAGGGTCACGGCTCAGATGATTGGTTTTGTTTTCGCAGGAGAGAGAAGCCTTGAATCCCATTTCCTTTATTATGTCAAAGGATGCCTCGCTTACACCACCGAAAGGATAGGTAAAGGTTGTGGGAATATAATTGGTATTTGTGCTGAATGCATCCTGAAGCTTTTGCAGATCATCGGTGAGCTTTTTTTTGTATTGTTCAAGTGGCTCGCCTCTTTTCTTTTTTGCACCGTTGCGTCCTTTGTCGGTGGTGTGGAGATTGTAAGAATGATTTTGAAACTCTATCAGTCCTGAGTCCTTCATTTTGTTTATATCTGTCCATGTGATATGCGAATATGCAGGATTTTCGTCAGGTGAGTTGCTGTACAGTTCTGTATAGTAGCCGATTACTGAAATGACTGCCCTGCAGTTATATTTTTCAAGCAAAGGATATGCGTAGGCGTAATTGTTGAAGTAACCGTCGTCAAAAGTCAGTACAATGGGCTTTTCAGGAAGGTCTGTTTTGCCCTGCGTATAATTGATAAGGTCATCCATAACAATGGTTGTGTAACCATTTTCGGTAAGAAATTTCAAATCCTCCTCGAAGCTGTCAACGGTAATGATATAGTCACCTTTGGTTTCGGTTTTGCTGATGCTGTGATACATCAGAATGGGAACCTCAACGGTGTCGGCTTTCGCCTCGGTAACCGCGGCAGGCTTGGCAGAGGTATAATATATTCTGAGCAAGCCTATGCTTGTCAGTGAAATTACAAAGGCGGCAAAGTAGTATATTATAGTTTTCATTTTTATTATGTACATTTCAGACATCCTTTCTGTGAAAATAAAAAAACTTCCATACATCATATGGAAGTTTTTTTGAAAATATGTCTGATTAAGAATCTTTTTATTCAAAGCCGTTTTGCAATGCACCGATTGCCCATAGTCTGTTTACCTCTGAAACATCAGCGTATTTTTCAGCAGAGGACTTGAATTGATTTGCTATTGCGGTGTAGGTGTCCATAGAAAGACTTGCACGGCAATTCTCGGCGTTTTCAGTTATTATGAAAAACAGAAGACTGTTATCCTCAAAATTTCTGCCGCCATAGTAGATTCCCAGAATTTTTGAACCGGGACGCTCATCCTCAAACTGGTCTTCAAGCATAATCTTGTAAAGCTCCGTAACCTTGTCGTCGATTCCGTCTTCATGCAGTGCAATTTTTTCTACAAATTCGTTTATGGAACGGACAATTCTTAATGTGTATCCGCTGATTTTCACTGCTGAACCGTTTTCTTCCCGCTCATTTGAAATCAAGGCAACAATGTATCTGTTGTCTTCGTCGGTGTAGGTGCAATCATAGGCAACAAGAATTTCTTCACCGCATTCCCTGCAGGCAAACCTGAATATATCACGGTTGAAGATACCTTCTTTTAATTGGGGATTTGACTTTGCATCTATGGATGTGTAGATTTGAAAACTGCTGTCTTCAAAGCAGGCAGGGCAGTTTACTGTTATTGTTTTTTGTTGTGTCATAGCCGTTCTCCCTTATTTTATGGTCTTGATATCGTAGGGTGTTGTCTGGTAAACAAAGTAGTTGAGCCAGTTGGAGTAAAGAAGGTTTGCATGGGCACGCCACAAAACCATCGGCTCTTTTGTGGGGTCATCATCAGGGAAATAGTTTGCAGGAACCTTGATGTCAAGCCCCTTGCTTACGTCGCGGTTATATTCCTTTTTCAGAGTGTCAAAATCGTATTCCGAATGTCCGGTAATGAAAAATCTGCGTTCGTTTTTGTCAGTAACAATATATACACCTGTTTCTTCGGAGAATGCAAGAATTTCAAGAGCGGGAACTTTTTGTATATCCTCTGCACGTACTTCAGTATGTCTTGACTGAGGTACATAGAAGATGTCGTCAAAGCCGCGGAGCAGAATTTTGTGCTTCTTTCCGGGAGCAACAGTATGGGGGAATACTCCGAAAACCTTTTCGGGAACGTGATACTTCGGTACACCGTAATGATAGTAAAGTGCCGCCTGAGCACCCCAGCATATATGGAAGGTTGAGGTTACGTTTGTTTTTGACCATTCCATAATCTCACAAAGCTCTTCCCAGTAGTCAACTTCTTCAAACTCCATTTTTTCAACAGGTGCACCGGTAATTATCATTCCGTCGAATTTGCAGTCCTTTATGTCATCAAAAGTTTTGTAAAAAGTTTCAATGTGACTTCTGGATGTATTTTTTGATTCGTGTGTTTTGGTATTTATAAACTGTACGTTTATTTGAAGCGGAGTATTGCCGAGAACTCTCAGAAGCTGAGTTTCGGTCTCTATTTTTGTAGGCATAAGATTGAGCACCACAATTTCAAGAGGTCTGATGTCCTGTGTCATAGCTCTTGTTTCGGTTATAACAAATATGTTTTCATTGTTCAGTATTTCAATTGCAGGCAAAGAGTCAGAAACCTTGATTGGCATAATATCACACTCCTATGGTTAAAATAAAATTAATTAAACTTAAGTATACCATATCTGATAGAATTTATCAACAAAAATTTTAAAAGGAGCGAAATAAATGTCTGAAGAAGAAAAAAAGCAAAATGAAGAAATGTCACTAATAACTGATATGGGCGGTATTCTGGCAAAAAACAGCAAAGTAAATATATATTGTCTGAGTATTGTGGGACAGATTGAGGGACATTCGAATTTGCCGCCTGATGTCAAAACCACCAAATATGAGCACGTAATTCCAAAGCTTGTAGAGGTGGAGCAGGATGAAAGCATTGACGGGCTACTGATAATGCTGAATACTGTAGGTGGAGATGTTGAGGCAGGTCTTGCCATTGCTGAAATGATTGCAAGTATGAAAACCCCTACAGTATCAATTGTTCTTGGCGGAGGCCACAGTATAGGAGTGCCTCTTGCGGTGTCTGCGGATAAATCCTTTATTGTTCCTTCGGCTACAATGACGGTGCACCCCATACGTACAGGCGGTCTGGTTATCGGGGTGCATCAGACCTTTGAATATCTTTCAAAGGTACAGGAGCAAATCTGTGATTTTGTACAGCGACATTCAAAAATATCAGCAGAGAATTTTATGAGTATTATGCTTGAAACAGAAAATATTGCCAATGATGTGGGAACTGTACTCTTTGGACAAGAAGCGGTTGAATGCGGTCTTATTGATGCTGTGGGCGGTCTTGGTGATGCAGTTGAGACTTTGAGAAAAATGAAAGAAAAAGGTGAAAAACAGGAAAACAAGAATCATGCAGGATAATTTAAGCTGGCGTAAATGCTACGACCGCCGCCTGCGGCGAGCGGCGTAGCTGATTACTTGTTATCGAAATCTCAACAAAAAATTATTTCACAGAAAATAAAATTGACTATTTCGACACTATATGCTATAATCTATAAATTAATATCCTTGATACTTTTACTTTTTATAAAAGAGGTGCTGTATAATGAGAAGGTATAAAAAAGCAGGAATGGTTCTGGGCTTTATATTACCGGCAATTGCGGGATTTATAGGTTATTTGTTATCGGGAAGTACAATACTGGATTCTGCGTACTCCGCTGTAAGAATGTATATTTTAGAAGCTGATTCGTGTCAGAATAATTTCTTGATAGAGATAGCAAGGTGGGTTGCACCTATCTGCACTGTAAGCGGATTGTTTATAATATTAAAAAAAGCGTATTCAAAGATAGTGGATTTCTTTCGCAGTTTTTCCGCAGATGCTGTAGCTGTTTATGGCGATACGGAGTTGAATGGGATTGCAAGAAAAAACATATGCCATGCAATTAATGTGGATGATAACGAACCTATGGACGTGGAAAGCCATATAATAATGTTTTCTACCGATGAAAAAGGACTTGAGTTTTATACAAAGAACAAGGACAAGCTTCATGGAGAGATTTTTATAAAAATTGATAAAAATGATAGCTTTTCTGTGTCATTTGAAAATGTTAAATTTTTTAATCCCTGTGAGATTGTTGCAAGAAATTTCTGGCAGGAAAATGATATTCGTCAGGTAATAAAGAAAGACGAAATGAAAATTGCCATAGTGGGTTCGGATATACTTTCGAGAAAAATTCTTACATACGGATTATTGAATAACATTTATTCACTTACACAGAAAATTGAATATCATATATGGAGCAATGATAAATTTTTTGAAAAAGCTCATAGTGATTTTGTGACAATGAACTCAGACACTGTTATATATCACGAGAATAACTGCATGAATGAATTGTTTGAAATAGCTTCTGCTGACCGTATTATTATAACAGAGCAGATTGATAATGAAATGCTGGCAGAAATTTCAAACCTGACAGACGGTGAAATATATTGTTTTGACCCCATGGGAACGTTTGTGAATATATTCAATTGCAGCAAATTATACTCCTTTGGTAATTATGAAAAGGTTCTTACTGCAGATAATATCAGAACAGAGAATTTGTATGCTTTTGCAAAAAAACTGAACCATGAGTATGCATTGAAATATCCCGAAGAGGGCACAACCGTTCCCCCGACTGTTGAAGAAGCGTGGGCGAAGCTTGACGTGTTTACCAAGGGGTCAAATATAGCTTCTGCGGATTATCACAACATAACCCTTATAATTATGAAGGAAACAGGAAAAACGGATGTGGATGCCACACTTGCAGAGCTTGAACATATAAGATGGTGCAGATACCATTGTATTAACCATTGGAAATACGGAGAAACACCTGAAGGAAAGAAGGATCCGGCGAATAAAATACATCCGTGTCTGAAACCCTTTTCTGAACTTGATGAGAACACCAGAAAAAAAGATTTTGACGGTGTAAAAACTCTTTTGTCTCTGGCGGGTCTGTAAAACAAGAGTAAAGTATTGATTCAGATGAAGGGCAAAGAAAAAAGCAGGATGCAAAATAAAGAAAGAAGGAGAGAAATAAGTGACAACTCAGATATACATTATACGTCATGGAGAGTCTGAAGGGAATAGGCTGAGAAAGTTTTTGGGACACAGTGATCTTGATATTACTGATTTGGGACATATTCAGGCTGAAAATACAGCAGAGTTTCTTTATGATATACCTGTTGATGTTATATATTCAAGTGACCTTTTGCGTGCGTATAATACAGCATTGCATACCGCAGAAAAAAAGGGAATGGATGTAATCAAAAGTGTTAAGCTTCGTGAAATTTTTGCAGGAGAATGGGAAAACCGTTTCTTTTCGGATATTGAAGAAAACTGCAAAGAAAGCTTTGGCAGATGGCAGAGTAATATCGGGCGTTCAAGATGCGACGGAGGCGAAAGCACCGAGGAACTGCAAAACCGTGTTACTGCGGAAATAAAAAGAATTGCCCGGGAGAATGAGGGAAAGACGGTATTTGTCTTTACTCACGCTACGGTTTTGCGTGTGTTCAAGGCTTTTGCAGACGGAAAAACCCTTGATGAGATAAAAGATGTTCCATGGGCTACAAATGCATCTGTTTCGCACTTTGAGTACAGTGACGGTAAATTCACATGCATAGAGTACAGTATAGACAGCTTTCAGGGAGAAAATAAAACAAAAGTTCCTGCAAATGTATGACCCGAATTTTCAAAATGTTCAAAATTTCTAAAAAATGTTTGCTTTTTTGCGGAAGATATTGTATACTGGTAGAGCATGTAATTTTTGAGAGGACGGTATTATTATGTCAAATGAAACAAGAAGCAGTTTTTCCGGCAAAATAGGCTTTGTTCTTGCTGCGGCAGGGTCGGCTGTCGGGTTGGGAAACATCTGGAGATTTCCTTATCTCGCGGCAAAGTACGGCGGAGGTATATTTTTGCTGGTGTATATTGTTCTGGCTGTAACGTTGGGGTTTGCCCTTATGACAGCCGAAATTGCTATAGGAAGAAAAACGGGACTCAGTGCTATAGGTGCTTATAAAAAGCTTGACAAGCGATTCGGTTTTCTGGGATGGATGGCGGCTCTTGTTCCTGTTATCATCCTTCCTTATTACTCTGTTATAGGCGGATGGGTTGCAAAATACCTTTTCTCCTTCGTTTCCGGCAACGGAGCACAGACGGCGGCGGACGTGGCTACATATATTGATGCAGAGGGAAAAACTCAGGTGCTGTCGTTTTTTGAAAACTTTATAGGTGTAAGTCACGAGGGTATGACGTATGCCGCAGGCTTTGGTACGGTTTCTCCCTGGGAACCCATAGGTTGGTTTTTCCTTTTCCTTGGGGTAACAGCATTGATTGTTCTTTTTGGCGTGGAGAAGGGAATAGAAAAGGTCAGCAAGATTATGATGCCCGTACTGGTTGCACTGTCTATCGGAATTGCGGTTTATGTTCTGTTCTTGCCCAATGCAATGGAAGGTGTAAAGTATTATATTTTACCTGATTTCAGCAAGTTTTCAGTTAAAACGGTTCTTGCGGCTATGGGACAGCTGTTTTACTCAATGTCACTGGCTATGGGAATTATGATAACCTATGGTTCTTATATGAAGAAGGAAGTAAACCTTGAATCCTCGGTGAGCCAGATTGAAATATTTGACACAGGAATAGCTTTTCTTGCAGGTCTTATGATTATTCCGGCGGTATTCACCTTTTCAGGCGGTACTCCTGAAGCACTGGGCAAAGGACCCGGCCTAATGTTTGCTGTACTCCCCAAAGTTTTTGAGGATATGTGGGGCGGACACGTAATAGGTGCAATATTCTTTATTCTTGTGCTTGTTGCGGCACTTACTTCTTCGATATCACTGATGGAAACAGTTATTTCAATGGTATGTGACAAGTTCAGGCTGAACAGAAAGCTTTCGTGGCTGGTTGTTTTCGCAGGGTCGATAGTTATTGGCTTGCCTTCTACATTGGGTTACAGTGTATGGTCTCACATAACACTTCTGAAGATGCCGTTCCTTGACTTCTTTGATTTTATCAGCAACAGTGTGCTTATGCCGATTGTTGCATTTCTCACATGTATTCTTGTGGGATATGTTGTCAAACCTGCAGCCGTTGCTGAAGAGGTGGAGCTCAGCTCAAAGTTCAAAAGAAAGGCTTTGTTTGTCCTTATAATTAAATATGCTGCCCCAATTTGTATTTTGCTGATACTTGTATCTTCAGTTCTGGATGCTTTCGGGTTGTTTAAAATTTAAAAGTAAAATGTCATTCGGTATGTGTTTTATGATACTGAATGACATTTTTTGTAACTTTTTATATCCATACAAAAAAGCATTTTTGTTATATAAATTTTAACGTTAGTATTATATAATTCAGATATAGAATTGGGGTGTAAAAAATGACAGATATAATTATTGAAAATATTATGAAAAATAAAATTATTGCAATTGTGAGAGGAATAGAAGAAGACAAGCTTATTCCGCTTGCAGAGGCTATGTATGATGGAGGAGTGAGACTCCTTGAAATTACTTACAGTGCAGACGGAAAGGTGTCTGATGAAGAAACGGCGGAGCGTATAAGAATGCTTGCGGAGCATTTTGAAGGCAGGATGGATATAGGAGCGGGTACTGTTCTTGAACCGTCACAGGTTGAGCTGACAAAGAAGGCAGGAGGGAAGTTTATTATTTCCCCTGATGCTTATGATGAGGTAATAAAAAAGACAAAGGAACTGGGTATGGTTTCTATTCCCGGTGTTTATACTCCCAGTGAAATCAGAGGTGCCATAAGAGCCGGGGCGGATTTTGTAAAGCTTTTTCCTGCGACACAGCTGGGGCCTGATTACATAAAGGCAATCAAAGCACCGCTTTCTGACATACGTCTTCTGGCGGTGGGGGGAGTTAACCCTGAGAATATGTCAGATTTTGAGAAAGCAGGTGCCTGCGGTTTTGGCATCGGTTCGAATATCATTGACAAAAAAGCTGTTGCATCAGGGGATTTTGAGAAAATAACTCAACTCGCAATAAAATACACATCACAGATAGGAAAGTGATATTTATGGCAAACTATATTGCAATTGACGGGGGCACGACAAATACAAGAATAAGCTTGGTGAAAAACGGTGTACCTATAGCTACAAAGAAATATAATGTTGGTGCAAAAAAATCCATTGACGGAAATACAGAACTGAAAAAAGCGGTGAAAGAAGCCATACAGCAGCTTTTGAATGATGCGGGTATGCTGTCTTCGGATATTGAGTGCATTCTTGCGGCAGGAATGATTACATCTGAATTCGGACTTTTTGAGCTTAAACATATAACAGTTCCTGCAGGCATAGCAGAATTACATAAAAACATGAAACGTGTTGTAATGGAAGAGCTTTCAGATATACCTTTTGTATTTATCCCGGGTATAAAGCTGAACTGTACAAGTCTTGAAGACAGTGATATGATGCGGGGCGAGGAAGCTGAGCTTATGGGAATTGACGGTGTTGCGGAGAGTGTGTATGTACTCCCGGGGTCACATTCAAAGGTGATACGTACTGACGGTTACGGCAGAATTACGGATTTTTGTACAATGCTTACGGGTGAAATGATAGAGGCAATTTCGGGTGATACAATTCTTCGGGATGCGGTTGATTTGTCTCTGGGAGAAACAGAACGGGACTTTTTGCTTTCGGGATATAGCTATTGCGAAAAAAACGGACTTAATAAGTCGTTGTTCAAAGTAAGGGTGCTTAAGAACTTGCTTGGTGCGACACCTGTACAGGTTTACAGCTTTTTCCTTGGAGCTATGTTCCATGATGAAATAAAACAAATAATAAGCTGTGATGAAAAAACGGTTGTTATCGGAGGCAAACGTCAGCTACGCTCTGCAATGGCTGAAATAATACAGACCTTTTCGGATAAGAAGGTTTGGTGTCTGTCGGATGCAGAAGTTGAAAATGCAAATATTTTGGGGATGGTGAAAATATATGAACGAATTGATTAAAGATAATATGATTTATCAGGATAAGGAAAGCTTGAAGAATTATGTGACGGATCACCGTATTTGGCAAGGAATTCCCAGTATAGAAATTACAAAAAACGGAAGAATGTTTGTTACTTTTTATTCAGGCAATGGCGGAGAGCGTCTCGGAAATTTTGCGGTTGTCATTATGTCTGATGACAACGGACAGACCTTTGGCGAACCTATTGTTGCGGCATATAAAGACGAAGAACACAGATGCTTTGACCCGTGCCTGTGGATAGATCCTCTTGGGAGACTTTGGTTTACATGGTCGATTATGCCTGATGACGGGACTTATGCTTCTATATGTGAAAACCCTGATGCTGATGAGCTTGTGTGGAGTGAATCCTTTTATGTCGGTGATGAAATAATGATGAATAAGCCGACCGTTCTGTCTACGGGGGAATGGTATTTTCCTATTGCGATATGGCCGAGAGAAATGAGAAAGATTTACAGGCACAGGTATGAGGCCGACCGAATTCCCGGTGCCTATGCATACAAGACTATCAACAACGGAAAAACTTTTGAACGTCTTGGGGGTGCTGATGGCGGTTATCGTGATTTTGATGAGCATATGATTGTGGAACTCAATGACGAAACATTAGCCAACTATATCAGAGTGGACGGCGGAATAGCTGTGTGTTATTCCTATGACAGGGGAAAAACCTGGACCAAGAGCGTTCACACGGGATTGGGTGAGACTCCTTCAAGGTTCCATATACGCAGACTCAAATCCGGAAGACTTATGTTGGTTACTCATATTGATTCAAAACATAAGCGTGTAAAAAGGTGTAACCTTGCTGTATTGCTTTCTGAGGATGAGGGAAAAACCTGGCCATACAGAATGATAATTGACGAAAGGGATTGGGTTTCGTATCCTGATGCAAAAGAAGGCGAAGACGGATTTATTTATATAGTATATGACCGTGAACGTCAGGGAATTTCCATTGAGCATGCATATACTCAGGCACGTGAAATTCTTATGGCAAAGATAACTGAAGAGGATGTTATTGCCGGAAAGCTTGTAAATAGCGAAAGTAAGCTCAAACATATTGTGTCAAAGCTTGGAAAGTTTTATGATGAAACCATAAATTATTATGAAGAACCGGACAGATTTTCGGATGATGAGCTTGCTAATTTGTTGCTGACAAAGTACGCTGATGATGTTGTCGGAAAGATATTTGAATTTTATTCTGTGAACTGTATCAATATGGGAAGTATGAACGGGAAAAAACTTGACCAATTGATTGAAAGCTATGAAGAGGAGAAGGAGGACAAGGCTGTTGCGGTAAAGAGGATAATAGCTTTTGTACGTTCGTCCTCATCGGGAACCTCAAACAACCCGCCCATTGTAAATGCAGTGAAGGATGTAATACTAAAGAATGTGGAGGATGACTTATCTGTAAGCTGTATTGCCGAAAAGATAGGAGTAAGTGCATATTACATGATGCACCAGTTTAAGGCGATTACGGGTACGACAATCACAAGTTACAAAAAGGAGCTCAAGCTATCAAAGGCTAAAAGAATGTTGGTCAATACTGAAAAAAGTATGACAGAAATTGCACAGATGTGCGGATTCGGAAGCTCCAGCTATTTTGCAAAAATATTTATGCAGGCGGAGGGTGTCTCTCCTACTGAATACAGAAAACAGCTTAAGGGCTGAACTGTATAAAACTAAAGAGACTGTGTGTGCTGATATTTTCAGAAAGATTTTTGTTGAAAATATTAGGACAGCAGTCTTTTTTATATAATAGGGATTTGCGTATTTCCTTGTATATAAAAATAAGATTAAATAGTCCATGCGAGATTTTCCGACTATGTCGGAAACGCATATGGACGACCGAAAGCGTGGATGCTACGACCGCCGCCTGCGGCAAGCGGCGCAGCTACTTTCTTGTTGTAAAACACAAGGTATGGTTATTTACAGGAAGAAACAATGTATATATTGAAAAATTGACTTGATATACACTGTATTTGTGAGCTTAAAATATTGACTTCAAAAAAATAAAATGATATAATATTATAGATTGTATCGTTTTATATGCTTGGTATATTTTATTATACATATCAGCTGAATGGAAAAAAGCAGTTTTGCTTGAGAGGAGCGACGGTTATGAGTGAAATGTTATACGGAAATACCGGTCGGCGGGATGAGAGTTTTAATATAGATATGAAGCAGCCTCTGTACCTGAAACTTCAGGGGGAGGCGGTTATTCCACTGTTCAAATCCTTGATTGGAGACAATTGTCAGGGAAATGGCGAGAATTTTGTATTTCTGGGCGATGTGCAGTGTGAGGAAGAGAAGGTTTGTGTTATGGGATATAACACAAACCTTGAAAACGGAAACCGTGCTGGCGGATACAGCCACTATATTGCTTTTCCTCAGGATGCCAAAAAAACCACGGCGTTTTTTGAAAAAGCAAGGTTTCTGACCAAAGAAGGGTATACAGAGTATCTTTCAAAGAAGGCTGTAACAGGTGCAAAACGGTTTGTGATTGAAGCAAAAGAAGTTCCCATTGATATAGATGCCAAAAAAAGACTTGTCAACAATGTTCTGGAAATGTTCATGAAGAAAAGCAAAAGAAAAGCTGTTACATTTTCTTTTGAGGTATTGTCGGCAGAAGAATTTTCGGCAAAATCACTTTTTGTTCTGACAGAGATTATGAAGTATCTTCCTTTTCAGATGCGAAAGAATATCTCCTTTGCTTCTTATGTGAATTCCAATCAGGAGCTTCCTGAAAATTTAAATCTTGGGGCATATTGCGGTCGGAATATATCTGTTGCACCTGAATGTATCAGTATAGATGATGTTACCAAGTTTACAGAAGGCGAATTTTTTGAGTTTGTTGAAAAGGTTTTTGCAATGGCGGATCACGAACGTGAAGAATACTTTGAAATTCTGCACAAAGAGCTTGAAATTCCCTTGCTGAAACAGTCGGAAGCTGAAGTGAAGTCTGATGTTTATCTTGTGGATATTGAAAAAAAGACTTTGTGGTCTTCGGGAGTTGCGGAAAAAGCTATTGATGATATCTATAAGTCTGTCGAGGATGTTTTGAAAGTGTATCCCGTGTATCTTGCTATGGCGAAAGAAAGACTTCTGGGTGAGGGGGATACTACGGTTGATTATTTGAATAAAACAATACTGGCAACTAAAAATATTGAAGAATTCAAGGCTGTTTACACACGTATTCATACTCTTTTTTTGCTGTGCAGTTTTAAGTTTGACGATATTATGAGGGTTATGTCAAAACATGCGACCGAAAGTTTTCTGAAACCGGAACAAGATTCTAAAGATATTATCAGGTCAATAGATGAATTAAAAGCGATTAATCCTGAACTTCTTGATGAAGATATCATACTTGGGTGTATAGAACACTCTTTGAAAAACAAAAAAACTCTGGAGGATGTTTTTGAACAATATATTGCTTTCAAGGAAAAGAATTATGTAGATAGCGAGCTTCTTGAAGAAAAAGTTGAAGAAGTCCTGGAGCTGCTTATTGTAAGAGCTACGGAACTGTTTTCGGATTCAAAACAAAAGCTTCAGGAAATGCAGAGAATTTTTGATAACTTTAAAAACACATACTCAACTATGGATTACAGTACGGTTCAGAGGGTATTTGAAGTTTTTGTGCAGGAGTTTTTTGATGGTGTATGCGATGAGAATGTCAGAGCAGACTTTGGGATGCTGTACCAGCTGGACAGCAAGCTCAGCAGCATTAATGATGTAGGTGATATTATAGAATGTCTTGGCCAAATCTCTGATATAAGCTGTGATGCGGATGAAACGGCAAAGCAAAAAACTTCAAATGAGTATCGTACAATATCACAGAAAATGATAGTTTATCTTCAGAACCGCATCTTGTCATATGAAGAACTGATTACTTTGCTTGAGGGTGTAAAAGAATCTGTAGCAAAGCTTGAGGGTATGGGGATTTATGACGGGGAGCCTGTCATTGTCGGTGAAGATGACGAGAGAATTGTTGTTCCAGACGGTATGCAAAGGTTTTTGTATATTTTTGATATGTTGCTGACGGGTATAAATTCTGCACCAAACCTTTATGATGCAATGAAAAGTTATGATGACGTCAGAAAAGAACTTCTGGATAACTGTGAAATCGGACTCAGAGAGGTTTTTAAAAACCAAGGGACTGTTGTGTTGAAAAATATTCTTGCTGAAAATCCTGAGTGGTGTGAACAGAAAAACATTGAAGAGGTCATCAGAAAGCTTGTTAAGGAAGATGCGGTGAAGGTGTCGACAATCAGTGCGTTGAAAAAATGCGGCAAAGAGATTCCGTCGAACGGAAATAAGAACTTTGTTGTGTTTGCTATATTTAATCTTATGGTAATTATGGCAGCTGTTATACTGGTGTTTGCAGGTCTGTGGATGCTCAGCAACGATGGCGGAAGTGAGAATATTGGACCCGAAGTTGTTCATATTATGAAAACCGATACTGAAATAAAGGTAGAGAATTATCTCAGAAGCTTTGATTATCAGGATGATGAGTATGACAGTGCAAAGCTGTTTGTAGGCAGGATTGCTGAGGATGAAGAAACTGATGATTTGTGGAAAATAACTGTTGTAAATGATTGCGTCAATCCTGAATTTTCAGGAAAGGAAATAAGTGCAAAGTATGAACCTCTGCCTGGTCGCAGTCGTGAATATTATAATATAAAAAAGGCTGAAACAGAAGAAAATTATATTGTTGTTACAAGATTGGGTGATGACAGTATATACAGAATAATTGACATTTTTGCTTTGCCGGAAAATTTTGGTGAGAACTATGATTTTGAGAAGGATTTTAATGCCGAAGTTCACAAAAATCCCACCGAAAAGGAGTTCATCAAAAATATTATAAGCTATGTAGGTTACAAATGCGGTTATCTGAACATAGAAGAAAGCACTGACGGAGAATGATGGATAATACCGCAAATTTTTGAAAAAGTGGGGGAGATTATGAATATTTTACAGGAGAAAAATCTTTTAAAGCTTGATATCACAGAAGGCACAGGAATATTTTCAGAAGTTCCGGTACTTGAATGCGTGGAGCACCCCACTCTTTTACTTGGTATAGGCGGTCTTGGATGCCGTACTGTTAACGGTCTAAAAGAGAAAATGAAACGGCGGTTCAATCTGGCAGACGGACATTTGAGATTTCTTGCTATAGACTCTTCAGTCAGTGATTTGAAAACGATGGATTCTCTTGATGAAGATGAAAAGCTGTTGGTATTTGATGAAGCAGTTTTGGAATTAAAAGCTGATGAAGAGCTGTATCCGGAGTATGTGAAAAAATGGAAAACCCCCGGTTATTTGCCAAGGCTTGAAGGTGACGGTTGCTTGGGTGTGCGTCAGAACGGAAGAATATTGCTCTCTATTCCTGAGGTATACGAAAAGGTTCGTGAAAAGCTGAAGGACAAGCTTGCCAATATTGGTGAAGGCAATTTTTCACCTCAGAGCAGACTGAATATTATTTTTGTGACAGGCATATCAGGTGGAACAGGGAGCGGTATGTTTATTGACCTTGCATACCTTGTTCAGGATATATTGATAAATGAAGCTCCCATGATCAGCAGGAGCAGTTTCAGAATGCATGCATATCTTTATATGCCTGATGTTTTTGCAGGTAAGGGAATTTCTGATAATTGGCTGAAAAGAAACGGTTATGCCGCACTTAAGGAGCTGGATTATTTTTACAACCTGACAAAATCAGGCGGTGAATATAAGTGGCCCTTTTATGAAGGAGAAGTGAAAAATTCCAAGCACAAGGTTTTTGACTGTTGTACGCTTCTTTCGCCCAAATGTGCAATTTATGACAAAAAGAAATATGTTATGTCAACGGTCAGCGAGGCGGTTGATGTTTTGCTGTCCATTCTTACAAAAAAAGGCAGTAATGTTGATGTTTATGAAGCTTCGCTGTACAATATTAATACGGTTACTCAGAATTGGATGAATATTTTGGGGGCAGATACCAAGAGCTTTCCCAGAAGCGTAAACTATAAATATAATATAATACAGTACGGCAGTGCAAAAATTCCCGTTGAGGAAATTATGATGTATATGGCAAAAAAGGTGTTTGATGTTCTTTTTGCTGAGTACAGGGATATGCAGGCACTTTCGGGTAATTATATTTCAGGCATAATGAAGGATGCAGGGTTGTCTGATGTTTATAGTGTTGCTGCAGAACTTAAAAATAAAGTGAATAAACCGTCTGTTGGTTCTGATGAAGCGTTGCCTGTGGGCATAACGGGATTGAAAGGTTCATTCAAGGATTGGATGGAAAAAACTTTTAATGATTATCAGTCATTGGGGTATTCTGAAAGCTGCAAGGAAGAGACAGTTGCAAAATTAAAACAGATAGTTGAAGTAATAAGCAGAAAACTTGATGAAGTCTTTGGCACTTTTGGACCGTTCTTTGCCAGAATGGCTGTAACGGCAACGGCTGAAAACGACGGATTCGACGGAATAATGGTTTTGCTGAAGTCGCTTCAAAAAGACTTATATAATAGATGCAACGGACAGCAAAAGGAATTTCTATCCCGCGAAGAGCTTTTTGAAGAACTGGGAAAAGAGGCAGATTCTTTGCCGAAGTTGTTTGGTCGTGAAAAAGCTGAGAACTTTTTGAAAAAAGCAAAGCAGGAAATAGAAAAAAACACCGTTGAACGTGCTGTTTTTGAACATATATCAGAGGGTATTTTTGAAGTATATTCTCAGGTTGAAGAAAAACTGAAAACATATAATACCTTTATTGATGTTCTGAGCAGAGTGAAAGAGATAGTTGACAAAAATGCGATGTATGTATCGGGGCAGACTGAGACGGGAGGCTACCTGTTGGATTTATCCGATGAAACAGAAAACGGAAAACGTTTGAAGGCGTGTATTGATTCTTATCTCACTCATGAAAAATTAAAGGCTTTTAAAAATACCCTGAAAAGTGAAATAAAAAGCTCTGCAAACAGAGAACAATTTCTTGATGAAGGCGAATTGTTTGATGCTGCAGGAGTGATTCAGCGGACCTTTGACGCTATGTTTGCAGAATACTATGCTCAGGCAACAGAACGTTTTTTGGTGGTGTATTATAGGAATCTTGGCGAGGATTATGCCGAAAGACTGGAAATGATTATGGAAAACAGTGAATTGTGTCACAGTGAGCTTGAAAAAGCGGCTGAAGAAATATGTCAGAAGATAAGCGGAAAGAGCAAGCTTATGTGTGACGTTCAGATGAGCGATTATTTTCCGGTATTGCTCAGAACTGTTACTGTGCCTGAAAGTGTAAGGCAAGGGTTTGAGAGTGCGGTGTCGGTTTATTTCAATCCTAGACCTGTGCTGTTGGCAAATGAAGGAACAAGGCTGGTTGAAATGCTCAGAGTTTATACCGGGGTTCCTCTTACCGCATTGAAAAAATTAAATGAATATGATCGGGAATATGACATTGCCATTCAGAATAACATTGTCGGAATTCATATTGATGAAGGAAAAGATTCGGATTTTCGTATGTTGCCCGCTCCCTTTGCCGTTGAAGTATGGGAGCAGTTCAGCAAAAATCACAAGTCTGTATTTGAACAAGGTATAATTCAGAAAATAGAGGAAGATATTGAATTCTTAAAAAAGAACAAATTACTTCTTGCGAATGACGATGCTGAGAAAAGCAATCCCAGAATTATCGGATATTTTGAGGAAAGCTTGAATGATGACATTTTGGAAAAGCTTTCGTCTTCGGATGTTTCGGGCATGGAGGGAGTTTCAAAGATTCTTTCGGAAAACGGTGTTGAAGTGAAGGAATTACCCATCAAGATGATAAGTGATTATGGATTGACAGATACTCTGGGGAATGTACGTATTATTCTGAGAAAAAATCCACGGTTACTTAAAAAGGTATCCGGTTTTATCAAACAGTACAAGTGCATTCTTGAAGCTTTGAATCAATAAAACAGCACAGAAAAGACTATGAGATTTTGTGAAAATTTTTAACATAAAATTATAAAAATTGGTTGAAAAAAGTTCTGTTTTATGTTATTTTATAATTATAGAGAGAAAAATATAAGGAGGCTGTATAAAATGAAAAAGCTATGGATTATTATATCGGTTTCTATTGCGGTATTGGCTATAATTGCAACAGTTATTGCTGTTATCAGCAGACAGAAAACGGGGGACGACCTGATTTAAGGTCAAATTGAGAAATTTACATATTTGTAATAAAATTCTCGAAAACCATAGGGATTATCTCTATGGTTTTCTTACATAAAAGGAGAAAAATATGGAAGCGAAACGACTGAATTCGGAGTGTATACCATGCTTGCTGAAAAAATATCTTCCTATGCATCCGGAGGATGCAACTGAAGAAAAGAAAGCTCAATATATGAAAAGAATTCTGCACATAGTTGCTGATGCACCTGATACCGCAAGTGCTCCTGAAATAGTGGATGAAATATGCAAGGTGCAAAAAGAAATATTTGATTTTGCTGAGGATTACTCCGAAACAAAAAGGTATTTCAACAATTTTATGCTTGAACTTGTGCCCAAGCTTGAAAAAAAGATAGCAGGGTCAGAGGACGGATTAAAGACAGCAGTTTGTCTTTCTATGACAGGAAATTACATAGACTTTGGTGCAATGAATAAGGTTGATGAGAAAAAGCTGTGTGAGCTTTTAGACAATGCAGAAAAGCTTTCTCCTGATGAGAATGAATTTCAAAATTTCAGACGGGAACTTCAGAAAGCAAAAAAGCTGGTGTTTCTTACTGATAATTGCGGTGAAATTGTACTGGACAAGCTGTTGGTGTCGGAAATAAAAAAACAAAGCCCTGACCTTGATATTGCCGTTATTGTAAGAGGTGCCCCTGTGCTCAATGATGCAACAATGACAGATGCTTTGCAGGTGGGTTTTGAAAAAGAAGTAAGGGTCCTGGATAACGGAAGCACTGTTGCGGGAACCTGCATAGAACGGATTTCAGATACTGCACGAAACGAAATAAAAACAGCGGACCTTATTGTTGCAAAAGGGCAGGGGAATTTTGAAACTTTGAGATTTTGCGGTGAAAATGTGTATTATCTTTTTATGTGCAAGTGTATGATGTTTGCAAAAAGATTCGGTGTTCCTCAATACAGCCCGATGCTGTTGAATGATCTGAGAATGGACAAAGGGGTTGGCGGAATTTGAACAAAAAAGGTATATGGATAATTTGTGTAATAGTTTTGATTTGTTGCGTACTTATGGCAGTTGTGGACGGTATAATAAGTCCTCATTATGCGGTGAAATCTGCAATCAAGCTTGTACTGTTTCTTGGATGTCCGTTTTTGTATTCGATGTTTGAAAAGGATATGGAAATCAAGACTCTTTTTAAGGGGAATATGAAGACCTTTAAGCCGGCGTTTTTTCTGTGTATACCGGTGTATGCGGTTATTCTGGGCGGATATTTGCTTTTGAAAGATGTTTTTGATTTTTCAGCGGTAACGGGTGCTCTTTCGGGGAATATCGGTGTTACAAAAGATAATTTTGTGTTTGTGTCTTTGTATATTTCTTTTGTGAATTCTCTGCTTGAAGAATTCTTTTTCAGGGGTTTTGCATTCTTGTCTTTGAAACGTATATCAGGTATGCGGTTTGCGCATATTTTCAGTGCGGCAGCCTTTGCACTGTATCACATTGCAATGATGACGCAGTGGTTTTCGTCGGCTGTATTTGTGATAATTCTCGCAGGCTTGTTTGCAGGAGGTATAATTTTTAATATTCTCAATTCTAAAAGCGGTAATATCTACACTTCATGGTTGGTGCATATGTTTGCGAATTTTGCAATCAATACGGTGGGATTTATACTATTTGGTATTATATAATCATTGTTGTGGAAACGACAATGATTATGAAGGATGGATTATATATGAAACCTGAAAAAAACAGTATGGAATTCAAAAAAGCTGTAACCGTTGAAGAAATGCGGGCGGCAGACGAATATACCATAAAAAACTTTGTTCCGGGGAAGGTTCTTATGAAAAGAGCGGCAGAGGGAATATTTGAGGCGTGTGACTGGCAAGGGAAATGCGTAGCCATTGTTGCAGGCGGCGGCAATAACGGCGGTGACGGATATGCTCTTGCTGAAATTCTGACAGAAAACGGTGTAAAGGTTGAAATTTTCAAAACCTCAGACAGCCTTTCAGACGACGGAAAATATTATTATGACAGATGTGAGGCTTTGGGTGTTTGTTCAAAGCCGTTCTGTGAAGATACAGTGCTTGGGAACTTTGATATTATTGTGGACTGTATATTCGGCACAGGCTTCAAGGGCACTCCACGTGGAATTGCGGCAAAAGCAATTGAGACGATTAACTGTTCGGGTGCATTTGTTGTTTCGGCAGATATAAACAGCGGTCTCAACGGAAATACAGGAGAAGCTGTGCTGGCGGTAAAATCGGATTTGACGGTTTCTATAGGGTTCTTCAAAAAGGGAATGTTTCTTGGAAAAGGACCTTCGTTGATTAAAGAATTGGTGAATGTGGATATCGGAATAGTTGCAATCTGAAATAGACGAAAAGACAATATAATTAGAGCAAAATAATTAATGAGTAAAGGAAAATGAACGTCCGGGAGCGGCACTTTTGTTAGGTTATCCCGGAATGGAAGGCGGCATTGCGACTACAACAAAGCATTTTGCCGCAAACAACCGTGAATTCAACCGCCATAACTGTGATTCGGTTGTTTCAGAAAGTGCAGTGCTGTAACAACAGACTGGTACGGTAACAGCCGTCAGGCTTGATTAAGTAAAAAAACTAAATCTCAGGTATTTGAACTTCTGTATTCTCTGGGGGAGATGCCTGTTTGCTTTTTGAAAATACGGTCAAAATAGCGCGTGTCTTCATAACCTACCGTCGAGGCAATTTTGAAAATGCTCAGCTCTGTATTTTCAAGAAGTGACTGTGCGTGGATGATACGTGCCGAAATGATATGCTGTCTTGGAGTTGTTCCGATGTGCTTCTTGAAGCTTCGTATAAACCAGCAAGGACTTACGTGGTTGTCTATGGCATATTGCTCAATATTTATATTTTCCATATAATGTGCGTTGAAATATTGCACTGCTTTTGATATCATATTTTGTGGATTAACTGTAGATTCATAAAGGGAAGGGTCTGCCGTATTGACATCATTAAGTGTGTTTTTTGACGCAAACAGAAAAATGCTTTGCAGCAAAAGAGGTGCAAGGCGGTATTCTGCGGAGATTGAATACTGTGAGGAAAATGTGGAGCGGCTGATTTTAAAAATCTTTTAAAAAAACTGTTGACAAACAAGGAAAAGTGTGGTAGACTATCACAGTAAAGCAGAAGGTCCGCTTCTCCCCTCAGCTTATGGCAACAGGGTTTTGAGTTTGTTTTTTAGTGCGGAGCTTTTATGCTTTCCGCACTTTTTTGTTTTCAAAGTAGTGCAAATTATTTTGGAGGTGTTCAGGTATAGCTAAGCAAGAGTTGATGATTAATGAAGAAATCAAAGACAAAGAGGTACGTCTTATCGGTTCTGAAGGTGAACAGCTTGGCGTGTTTTCCGGCAAGGAAGCATTGGCAATGGCTGATGAACAGAATCTCGATTTGGTCAAGATTGCTCCGCAGGCAAAGCCCCCTGTGTGCAGAATCATGGACTACGGCAAGTACAAGTTTGAGCTTGCCAAGAGAGAAAAAGAACAGAGAAAGAACCAAAAGGTCATTGATGTGAAGGAAGTTCGTCTTACTCCGAATATTGACGATCATGACTTCCAGACAAAGGTTAATCAGGGAATCAAATTTTTGAAGTCCGGAGACAAGGTAAAGGTTTCTGTCAGATTCCGCGGTCGTGAGATTACTCACAGTGCAAGCGGAAAAGAGCTTCTTCTCAGAGTGCAGGAGGCTATGGCAGAGTTCGGTACTGTTGAAAAGGACATAAAACTCGAGGGCAGAAGCATGGCTATGTTCGTATCACCCAAGAAGGCATAAAGCTGCGTTCAGATAGGACAAAAGCTTTCAAAGTTATTTATGGAAGGAGAATGAAAGATGCCTAAAATTAAAACACACAAAGGCGCTGCAAAACGTTTCGGCGTTACAAAGAACGGAAAAATCAAAAGAGGTAAGGCTTACAGAAGCCACATCCTCAACAAGAAGTCAACAAAGAGAAAAAGAAAGCTCAGAAAGGGCGGCTATCTTGCAACAGCAAATGCTGCTACAATCAAGAGCATGATGCCCTACAAATAAGGGGTAATTTTCGAATTACGGCGCAAGATTGCCGTTTGTACTTTCCGCAAGGCGGCGGAACTTTTTACAGCGATTGAATCGCAAATTTTAACGAGATAAGAAAGGAGTCTTTGACATGGCAAGAGTTAAAGGTGCTATGCACACAAGAAAAAGACGTAAAAAAATATTGAAATTAGCTAAAGGTTACAGTGGAGCGAAAAGCAAACTCTTCAAAACAGCCAACCAGGCAGTTATGAAGTCTTTGACATACGCTTACCGTGACAGAAAGCAGAAGAAGAGAAACTTCAGACAGCTCTGGATTGCCCGTATCAATGCAGCTGCTCGTGCAAACGGTATCAGCTACAGCAGATTTATGAACGGTCTCAAGAACAACGGTATCGAAATCAACAGAAAGATGCTTGCTGAAATTGCAGTTTCAGATCCTGCTGCATTTACAGCACTTGTTGAAAAGGTTAAATAGTTTTTTGAAGGAAAAAAGTTATACCGCAATGGCGGTATAACTTTTTCTCACAGAAAAAGGTTTTTCTGTGAGAAAAAACAACTGATTTTGTCGATGTGGGGGGGTGAAGCTTGTGAGCAAAGAAAAAATGAAAAGTTTTTTACAGGTTTTTTTGAAATTGACTGATGATATGGAAGGTTTTTTTGAGCCTGTTGCTCTTAAGCTGAGCCCGTTGATTGATTTTTTGAGCAAAATAAATCTGTATCTTGTTATTATTACTTTTGCAGGTCTTTTGTTTTATATGATTTTTGTAAGACAGCACAGTGTTCTCAGAAAACTTAAAAAATCAAAAAATTATTTTCTGGCGGCGTTTCTGGTGCTTGTGTATGCTGTTTTAACGGAGGCTCCTATAGTCCTCGGACTTGATTTTTCTTTAAATCTCGGACTTGTGATTTTACCTCTGGCAGCAAAGATATTTGGTCCTGTTCTTGCGGCACCCTATGGAATTATTCTGTACGGAACATCTTTTGTGATGCATTCGGGTGAGTCTTTCAGCTTGACAAATCTGTTTATTGCAGGAATAAGCGGAATTTTATACGGTTGGATTTTATACCAACGAAGAACTCGGTATCTGAGGTGTTTATGGGCAAAGCTTGCTGTTAATATGATTTGTAATGTTTTATTGATGCCGGTGAGCTATAGTATTGCTTCGATGACAGCTGAAGCAATGAGCCAAAAGATTGTGAGCAATCTTGTTTTGGTTCCCATTCAGGCATTGGCTATTTTTGCAGCAATTATTGTTTATAAAAAAATAAAAAAAATACTTAGTGAAGTTTCGTGGGGTTTGTAAAAAAGATGATTTTGGAAATAACCGGTAAGGACAACAAAACTTTGAAGCTTGTGAAGGCTTTGAAAAAAAAGAATCATAGAACGGAACAAAAGCTTTTTCTGGCTGAAGG
Organism: Clostridia bacterium; assembly: GCA_045645485.1. GTDB lineage: Bacteria > Bacillota > Clostridia > Monoglobales > Monoglobaceae > SIG440. Next base: position 44,867 of record JAZRIX010000061.1, read on the forward strand.
AAGAAAACTTGTTATGGAGGCTATCAGGTATGTTCCTGAAAATATACGGTGCATAATAATATCGCAGGATTTTCTTGAAAAAGAACCTGAAATAACAGATGCTTCGGAAAAAATATGTTCAAAAGTGTTTTCGGTATCGGCAAAGATTTTTGATGAAATTTCGGATACGGACACACCTCAGGGGATTATGGCGGTTCTTGAAATGAATAATGAAGAATTTTGCCCTGTTGACAGCACCTGCAACATTGCGATTCTTGACGGAGTGTCAGAACCTGGAAATATGGGAACGGTTATAAGAACAGCAGAGGCTCTGGGATTTGACGGCATTTATCTGACGAAGGGTTGTGCAGATATATACAGCCCCAAAACAGTACGTTCCACAATGGGGTCACTGTTTAGAATGAAGTTCAGAACAGGGTGTTCTGTGGAGGATATAAAGGCGTTGCAGGAAAAAGGTTTTTCGGTTGTTTCGACAACTCCTATGGGAGAAACAGTTCTTGAAACCTTTGACACTCCCAAAAAGTGTGCGGTTGTTATTGGCAATGAAGCTCACGGAGTTTGTGACGAGATACTGAAAATGTCGGATTTCAGGGTAAAAATAACTATGGATGGTTTTGCTGAATCCCTTAATGCGGCAGTGGCAGCAGGAATTGCTATGCATTGGATGAAAAATTGCAGAAAAAAATAAACAGAATCTTGGGTTTTTGTTTTTGAGGAAATTTTGTATGGATATTTTGTATGAGCTTTGGCTTCAGAGTGTTTGCGGATTTGAACCTGACAAGGTGGAAAAGGCGTTTGTACTGTTTGAGGGCAAAGGACAAAAGTTTTCTTCAGGAGAGTCAGACAGGCAAAAGTTGAAAAAAGCAGGACTTGCTGAAAACATAGAAGAAAAGTTTTCTGATCCTGAATACTTCAAGGCAGCACAAGCTATTGCCGAGTATTGCAAAAAGAATGAAATAAGAATAATAAATCAGGAATCTGAGGAGTATCCGGATTCACTGAGACATATAGATATCCCTCCGAGGGTGTTGTTTGTAAAAGGTGAAAAGCTTGACTTCAACAAAAAGCCTGCTGTATCTGTTGTGGGGTGCAGAAAGCCTACCCCTCAGGGCAAGTATATGGCAAAACAGCTTGGAAAGAATCTGGCAGAAAATGGCATTGTTGTGGTCAGCGGTATGGCAGAGGGTATTGACGGTGAAGCACATAGAGGTGCTGTTGAAGCAGGCGGAAAGACCGTTGCGGTGCTTGCGGGGAGTGTCGATGCCATTTATCCCCGTTCCAATGAACGATTATATTATGAAATTCTGAAAAACGGTTCAATTATTTCGGAACGACCGCCCGGTACAGTGGTGAAGAAATATTTTTATCAACAGAGAAACCGTATTGTGGTTGGATTATCTTTGGGAACGGTTGTTGTAGAAGGCAAGGAAAAGAGCGGTACATCTATCACAGCGAGACTTGCACTGGACAATAACAGAGATATTTTTGCAGTTCCCGGAAGTCCTCTTGTATGGCAGTCGGAGCTTCCCAACAGACTTATCGGAGAAGGTGCAGAAATTGTTCACAATGTTGATGTTCCTGCAATGTATTACAAAAATTGCAGACCTGAGCTGTTTCAATCAGTTGAGGTTTCAAAGGATCAGAATATTCAGACTCCTGTGTTGACGGGGGATGACAGAGTCATAGTTGAGTATATTAAAGAAAACGGTGGTATTGCTGATATGGAGGAAATGGCAGAAAACCTGAAAATTTCACCTTCAGTACTTGGAAGCAAGTTAACGGTGCTTTGCATACGGGGTATACTCAGTCAGGAAAGCGGAAACAGATATATGATAGTAGGTTTTTAACAATACTTATTGGTATCACGAAAAAGAGCGGAGGAAAAAATGGCGAAAACAGTTGAAAAAACAACAGCAGACAAGAAAAAAAATCTTGTTATAGTTGAGTCTCCTGCAAAGGCAAAGACAATAAAAAAGTATTTAGGCTCAAAGTATGAAGTTACGGCATCTATGGGACATTTGAGAGATCTTCCCAAAAGTCAGCTGGGTGTTGATTTTGAAAATAATTTTGAACCGAAGTATATCACTATTCGCGGAAAAGGCGATTTGATTGCTAAACTCAAGAAGGATGCAAAAAACTCGGCAAAAGTTTTTCTTGCAACTGACCCTGACCGCGAGGGTGAAGCTATATCATGGCATCTTGCACAGCTTTTGGATATTAACCCTGAAGACAAGTGCCGCATTACATTTAATGAAATTACAAAAACAGCGGTTAAGGATGCTGTTACAAAACCCAGAAGCATTGACGGAGATTTGGTTGATGCTCAGCAGGCAAGACGTGTTCTTGACAGAATTGTGGGTTATCAGCTCAGTCCTCTTCTCTGGAAAAAAGTCAGAAAGGGTTTGAGTGCAGGTCGTGTTCAGTCGGTTGCAACAAAGCTGATTGTTGACCGTGAACGTGAGATAGAAAACTTTGAAGAAGAAGAATACTGGACAATTGATGTCAAACTGACCGACGAAAAGGGTAAAAAGCCTTTTGTTGCAAAATTCTACGGGAAGTCAGCCAAGACAAAAATTAAGCTCGCGGATGAAAAAACCGTTGAGAAAATTGTTCAGGAACTCAACGGTTCATCATATACCGTTGACAAAATTACCAGAAGTGAAAAGAAGAGATACACAGCACCGCCATTTACCACAAGTACCCTTCAGCAGGAGGCTGCAAGAAAGCTGAATTTTACTACAAAACGAACAATGGCAACAGCACAGCAGCTTTATGAAGGTATTGATATTAAAGGAAGCGGAAGTGTAGGTCTTATCACATATATGAGAACGGACTCTTTGAGAATTTCATCAGAAGCTCAGTTTGAATGCCGCAAGTATATCGGAGGCAGATTCGGACAAGAGTATGTTCCCGAAAAACCAAAATTCTACCGTTCAAAGAAGTCTGCTCAGGATGCACACGAAGCAATCCGTCCGACTTCTATGGAGTTTGATCCTGAAAAAATAAAAACATCGCTGAAGCCTGACCAGTATAAGCTGTATAAGCTTATCTGGAATAGGTTTCTTGCCAGCCAGATGGCAGATGCTGTTCTGGATACGGTGCAGGCTGATATTACAGCAGGAAATTATGTGCTCAAAGCCAGCGGTGCAAATGTGAAGTTTGACGGTTTTATGGCGATTTATGTTGAAGGTCAGGATTTTGTTGAAGAAAAAGAAGGAAAGATTCCTCAGATTGAAGAAGGTCAAAAGCTTCTTTCAAAAGAAATTGATCCCAAACAGCACTTTACTCAGCCACCTGCAAGATATACAGAAGCATCATTGGTAAAGAAAATGGAGGAAGACGGTATCGGACGACCCAGCACCTATGCTCCCACCATCTCAACCATAACAAGCAGCCGTGGCTATGTTGCACGTGACGGAAAGGCTCTTTATCCCACAGAGCTTGGCACAATTGTAACCAATCTTATGGAAGAGCACTTTAAGGATATAGTTGATGCGGAATTTACTGCAAATATGGAGGAGAAGCTTGACAGTATCGAAGAAGGAAACAAGGATTGGAAGGAAGTAGTGGGTGAATTCTATACGCCTTTTGCTGAGACTCTTGCAGATGCCGAAGAAGCAATCGGCAAAATTGAGATTCAGGATGAGGTGTCGGATATTGCCTGTGACAAATGCGGACGTATGATGGTATACAAGCAGGGTAGATTCGGAAAATTTCTTGCCTGTCCCGGATATCCCGAATGCAGGAATACAATGTCTATTGTGGAAGAAATTGATGCCCTTTGCCCCAAGTGCGGCGGCAAGGTTCAGGTGAAGAAGTCCAAGAAGGGTGCAAAGTATTATACCTGCGAAAACGGAACAGACTGCCTGCTTTCATGGGATGAACCCACCAATATGAAGTGCCCCGAATGCGGCAGTACGGTTATGAAAAAGCGTCCCTTCAGAGGAAAAGGACCAATCAAACTGGTATGCTTCAATGAAGACTGCAAGTATGAGGAAATTCCAGCCAAAGCAAAAAAGAAATAAGAAGGACTATGATAGTCCACCGCAGGATATTTAAAAGGTTTTACGGTTTTAAGATCCTTCGACAGTCTGATGCAGACATCGAAAAACGCAGTTATATTTTGTGAAATCGTTTTCGTCGGCGTACGTGGGTACGGTAGAGAACGATTTCGCAAAAAGCAAGTAACAGCAAGGAAAACTCAATGTTTCCTTGCTGTTTTCATAATTATTTTATGTGGATCGTCGAGGACGTCGGTCCCTACAATTCATATTTTAAATATTATTCACTTGCGGTAGAACAAGTTTTTCGACAGTCTGAAGGGCTCAAAAGAGCCCTTGTTTTTATAACTTATCAGTACTAAACCCTGTTATACAAAAAAACAGGCAACCACATGTGTGCGGTTGCCTGTAATTGTAATTTGATTAAATTCCAAGAATCTGCATTGCGATTACAAAATAGATAAGAAGTGAAATTGCATCAACAATTGTGGTCACAAATGGACTTGCTGTTACTGCGGGGTCAAAACCAAGACGTTTTACCAGAATGGGGAGACTGCAACCAACAAGCTTTGCACAAACAACAGTCAGCAAAAGAGTGAGAGATACTACCAGTGCAACTGCAACAGGGTTTTGTCCCGATGCAATAATTGCACCTTTGTCAACAAGCATCATTTTCCCGAAATTTACAACTGCAAGAGCTATTCCGCAAAAAACAGAAACAACAAGCTCCTTCCACAGTACCTTCAGAATATCCTTCATTTCTATATCGCCCAGAGACAGTCCGCGGATAATAGTAACGGATGCCTGTCCGCCTGAGTTTCCGCCTGTTCCCATAAGCATAGGAATAAATGCGGTGAGTGCCACACAGACAGCCAGGGTTTCTTCAAAGGAACCGATTATTTTTTGAGTGAAGGTGGATGACAGCATCAAAAGCATAAGCCATGGAATTCTGTTCTTGAATATTTCCAGCGAAGATGTTTTCAGGTAAGGTTTTTCGGAAGGAAGAATAGCCGCCATCTTTTCGATATCCTCGGTGTGTTCATCCTGAATAACGTCGATTACGTCATCGACGGTAATGATTCCCACAAGACGTGTTTCCTTGTCAACAACAGGCATCGCCAGAAAATCGTATTTGTTGAACAGGTTGGCAACTTCTTCTTTGTCCTCGGTTGTGTCAACATATATTACGTTGGTTTCCATCATATCGCCAATCAGGGTTTCGTAGCTGTTGAGAAGAAGGTCCTTGACCGTGGTAATACCGATAAGATGTCTGTTCTGGTCGGTTACGTAACAGGTATATACAGTTTCTTTGTCAACCCCTGTTTCCCTGATTCGTGCAAAAGCTTCGGCAACTGTCATATGTGCTTTCAAATTCACATACTCGATTGTCATAATGCTTCCCGCACTGTCCTTGGGATAATTGAGGATTTTGTTAATTTCAGAACGGGTTTGGGGGTCGGTGTGCTTGATTATTCTTTTTACCACATTGGCGGGCATTTCTTCGATGATGTCAACGGTATCGTCAACAAACATTTCGTCAAGGACATCCCGAAGCTCCTTGTCACTGAATATTTTTATGAGATGCTCCTGGGTATCGGCATCCATTTCTACAAATGTTTCAGCAGCCAGTTCTTTTGGCAGAAGTCTGAAAAGTCTCAGGACAAATTCCTCGGGGATTTCTTCAAACATCAATGCAATATCAGGGGCAATCATTTCGGACAGAGTACTTCGCAGCTTTTTGAAGTCCTTGTTTTCAATTAATGTCAAAATTTCTTCTATCATGTGCGTTTCCTCCTGTTTCCAAAATTTATACAATAAAAATCCCTGTATCGTTGCAAGAACAATGACACAGGGAAACAAAAAGTCCGCAATATTGATGTCACCGTTCAAGCTTTAGCTTCGCAGGGCGATGAAATTGCATTAGACTACACCTTGCGTTCGATATAGTCTGCTAAACCATCTTGTGGTGTCTCCACCAGTTCGCGGCAGCAATCCGTATCCCTGTGGTAGCCTTACCTACCGGATATATAATACTATTTTAACTCAAAGAAGACAATTTGTCAATATTTTTACATAGTTGAATAAAGAATTTTTGCTGCTTCGGCTTTTGTAAGCGCCTTAGCAGGTTTGAGTGAACCGTCTTCGTAGCCTTTCATTGCACCTATATTCAACATTACCGATATGCCTGACTCTGCCCATGAAGCAATATCTGATTTGTCGGTTGACGTGATTTTTGTTTTGTAAAAGCCGCCGGGGAGAGTTCTAGAAACAATTGTTGCGGCTTCGGCACGGCTTATGGATGCCAAGGGGTCTGCTCGGGTTTCTTTTGGTGAAACATAACGTCCTTTCAGAATGTTCAGGTGATACAGAGCCTTGAAGCTGTTCAGTGCCCATGAGGGGATTTCCTTGATATCGCTGTAAGGCAGTGACACCTTTGCATAATCATTTGCGTTGATACCCATGGAGTTTACCATCATAACAGCAAATTCAGAACGTGTCATATCCTTGTTGGGATTAAACTTCAGCACACCGTCTGATGTCGAACCGTTTATGATTTTTTGAGAGTACATATAATTCAGTGTTTTTTCCGCCCAATGTCCTTTTGTATCGGCAAAAGGAGTGAAAATAGCTGTGTTCCCCGAAATAGTTGACTTGAATGAAGTATACCCGAATTCATTTGTTGCTATAAGGGTTATTTTCTGTGTGCTTTTCGGAAGTATTGCTGAGAGCTTTCCTGTTGAAGCATTATAAGTGAAATCGGTTGGTTTTCCGTCTGCTTTCAGGATGATACCGTCTTTGAAAGTGGAAATGTTATATTTGCACGAAATTACAGCATCAAGCTTACCGTTTTTGAAGCTCATATCAATTACGGGATATGATGCAGGGTCTGTACTGTCAGGATCCGCGGTGGTTACGGGGATGGTTACGGTTTTCTTTCCTGCACTGACGGAGATGCTGCCCTTCTGTGAAAACTTATCTGTGGCTGTGAATTCCAGAGCTTGATTCAGACTTCCGATACCTTCGTCACATTCCCAGTTGAAGCAGTCGGGGCTTGATATAAGCTTGTTATATCCGCCGTATGCATCAGCAGAAAGGGAAATTTTTTCTCCGGGTTTTAATGTAATTTCTGTAAGCCTGTCTCCTGTTGCCTTGTTGTTAACGGTTATGTCGGTAGGGGTTTCAAGACAGGTAATAGCGGTGGAGGATTTTATTTCCCCCGATGAGACGTTTACGGCAACAATGCTGTTGTCTTTTGCTGTGAAAAGTCCTGACTGTGTTACCGTGCTTTCCTTTCCTTCCTGAACAGAATATACTACATCATCGGGCACATCCGCTGGATAAAAGGCTTTGTCGGTTGCTTTCAATTCAAGCTGAAGCTGTGCACCCTTCAGTATATAGTTTGAAAGAGGATACAGATGCAGATGTGCAGCTGTTCCTGTTCTCTTCTCGGTGTTGGTAAATAAAAAGTATGTTGATACGCTTCGCTCTTTTCCTTCGGACGGTTTGTTGATAAGATTTGCAGAGCTGTTGCCCGGCATCTGAACTGATATTGCTGTGGAGCCGCCGCCGTCAAAGTTCAGTGCATCAATACAACCCAGCTCCTTCAGACGGCTTGCAAGGGTTTTGAGCTGAACTCCGTAGCTGTGTCCGCTCTGCCTGCCGTCGATTGTATACAGAATTATGGTTCCGTCTTCTTTCAGACCGATAGCTGTTCGGGGAGCAGCACCTGCTTCGAGGTTGGGATTAACTTCTCCGTTGGTGAGGAGTCGTCCGCCAAAGGCACCCATACCTACTTTGACATCATTCCAGCGTGAATCACCCTGTGCACTGAATCTTATGGACACCTGTTCACCTTCTTTGAGTGTGGAAAACGGGGTGAGTATTTCTTCAGGAGCATTTGCGTCAACTGTTATAACAAGCTTATCCTCCGGAATGGGAATGGAGGAGTTGTTAAGGGTTACGGACTCAACAACGGCAGTCATTGTTGTACCCAGTTTCATTTCTCCTTCGACGGAACCAAGAATTATATCATAACCGCTGGTAGTGTTTTTTGTGGTTTCAGAGAAGTCTCTTGTGAGCATATAAGAAGAATAGGGTTGACGGTATTTGTTGATGTTATGAATATGCATTTCGGTTCCGTCTTCTTTTTTCAGTACGGCATAAAGGAACACTTTTGAGATAAAAGCGGTTCCGTCATCAAGAATACCAATTGCTTCCTGCCCTGACGAATCTTTTGTGACGATTTTTCCGTCAATGATGGCATTGCTCATAGGAACTCCGGTCTGAAATGAGAAAAAATCGGCATTTGTTCCGCCGAGAATATCTATTCCGAGATTTTCAAGACGGGAGGTTTCACTTGTGAGGGTACTTGTTCCATACAGCGCAGAACCGTATGTTATGGACGGAATAACACTGCTGTTTGGAGTATAGGTCATATAGTTCTCTGTTTGCTGACCGACTCCGTTTTGATCACTGAAAAACACATTATGCGTGAAAAAGAGACCTTCACCTATTTTGGTGCTGTAGCCGTCGATTTTTGAGCTTCCGAGAATTGATGCAAAGACTCCTGAAGAAGATAAAACAATGGTCAGAGTCAGAAGAGTCGCAATAGCTTTCTTGAGTAAAGTTTTTTTATTCATAAACACACTTCCTTGAAAATTTGTCGAAAAACGTTATCTTAAGTATAACAAAACAGAAGGAAGATGTAAATAAAAATAATCTTACAATATTGTAACAAAGAAGCATTTTGAGACGAAAAAGAAAAAAATAAAATTTTTTAAAAAAACACTTGCATTTTTAAAAAAGATGTGGTAAAATATATAAACGTTGGCGAAAGAAAAAATTCTTTTGTTTAATATGCGCCGGTAGCTCAGCTGGATAGAGTGACTGGCTACGAACCAGTAGGTCGGGGGTTCGAGTCCCTCCCGGCGCACCAAAAATCCTCGTACGATAGTACGGGGATTTTTACTTTATTTTAAACTGACAGAAGTTATCCCAACCTGATTTTAAGCGACTGGTTTTCAACCAAACTGCTTCAAAATGCTCACTAAGCCAAACACCTGTCAAGACTGATAATCTGAAACATACCGAAATTACGTCTTTTCAGGCAGGCTCGTATAGCTTCTGTCAGGCTAATTGCTGAATTTTTTGTCAAGCATTGAGCCGTTTGGTTTTCTTGACAGAAGTTTGATAAAATGGTATAATTAATTGTGTTTATGGTGAATGGGTGGTTAGTAAATTTGTTCATATAAATTTGACATCGGCAATGCTTTCCATACTGTAAGACACCGCAAAGCAAGGGGGAAAAATCATGTTAGTTAACAAAAAATATGATATATTTATAAGTTACCGTCATAACAATATGACCCTTGTAGGAGAGCTTGTACATAGACTGGAAAGATATTATGATGTGTTCTGGGATCAAAGACTTGAATCGGGGTACTGGAATGAACAGCTTACGCAAGCCATAGATAATTCCTCGGTTGTGCTGATAAATCTCAACGTTGGTTCCCTTAATAAAAAGACAGATGGCGAAGACTGGTTTTTGAATGAAATTGTATACAGTATAACTACCAAGCAAAAGGAAAGAATCATACCTGTTTGCTATGATGGATTTGCTTTTCCTGATATACTTCAGATTGAAGGGTTAACTGATGAAGAAAGGGAAAAGCTTCAGCTTTTGAAAGATAAATATCAAAGAATAGTGGACGTTAAAAGCCTTGAAAAGATTGTTGAAAAGATTGTTGAATATCTTTCGGGGTTGGGTGTTGAGCCAAAGGGCGTGTTTTCAGAATATAATGAAAATATAAGTCTGAAGATAGAAAAAATTGTTTCTGTTAGCAACTTTGTCGGAAGAGAAAAAGAACTTCAGGAAATGGTTGAGCTTGTTCACACGAATGATATAGTGTTTCTTTCGGGTATGGGAGGAATAGGAAAGACGGAGCTTGCCAGAAAGTTCATTGAAGAAATGACGGGAGGATACAGATGTATTTTCTGCAAATATGAAGGCTCTCTTGAAAACACGCTTTCCAGAATAGAGATAAAGGGTCTTGAAGAGACTGACTTTAAGTCCAGAGAAAATGCACTCAAACAACTTTTGAACAGAAAAGTTGTACTTGTGATTGATAATTTTGATTTTAACTGTGATGAGAATATTGACAGCTATATATATGAATTTTGCAAGTATAGCTGTAAGAAGCTTATTACAACGAGAAACTCGTTTAAAGCACTGGAATTCCCGTGCGATACCGGATTTGTTGCTCTTGATGCGTTGGAAAATGAACATATTCGAAAATTGTTTGAGGACAAATACGGTGATAAGATTACTGATAGTCAATTTGAACGAATTCTTGAATTTACGGGTGGACTGACTCTTGCTGTGCCGATTCTGGCATCTCTTTGCATGAAATCCGATATGTCTGTGGATGAGCTGTGTGATAAACTGGAGGAGGGGCTTAAAGGCATTGAAAACAGTGAAAGTGTCAGCTATGTAAAAGATGGTAACAAAAAGGGAAATGTACCGCAGATTCTGCGTATCCTGTTTGATATGAATACATTAAATGACGAAAAGAAAGCGACTTTATGCAATCTTTCTCTTTTGCAGTTTGTGCAGGTGACAAAAAGTGTGTACCGTGAGTTTGCTTTATCTTCGGGCACAGGCAATCTTGATGCTTTCAATGAACTTGTAGATGAAGGATGGATAAAAGAAACGGGTGATAACGATAGCAAGGCTTGCTATGAGTTGCATCCCCTTATTAATTCTATTGTAAAAGAAGATTTAAAGCCATCAGTAAAAACATCTCCCCAGCTTTTTGCGAATATAGAGGCGAAGAGTAAGGATATTATAATCCGCGACTTTTTTGGACGTTTTCTTGAAAACGTTGATTTGCATAACCCGGATAACTATAACTATTTTGCAGGCAGAGTCAGCAATGAGCAAGTTGACTTCTACTGTAAAAATGTTCTGGAAATTCTTCTTTCAAAAGAATGCTATGACGATACCGATGTTGTACTTGCAATAAATATGTTTGGTTCAACGGAAATACGGACAGAAAAAAACACAAAGGCACTTCGTTGTATTGTTCAAAAATGCTTTGAGGGACGAAAAAACAAAGCGGTGTCAGAGAAAGTCACCAAGAAATTTGTAAGAGAGTTTATTCCCGTGATGATTGGTATAATGATGGAAAGCGATTCGAAAACTGCGGAGATTTTTTCAATATATCGCGAATATAAAAAATCATTGAAAAAGTATTTGTCTTTATATTTGGGATTCAAAATGAAAGCCGGCGTCAGATATGCCTTATCTTTTGTCGGTGAAAGAGAAGAAAACAGGAATAAGATTACAGCACTTGAAACCAAGATAAGAAATGCCGAATCTGTTGAAAAAGCTTTTGAACTTGCAGAATCTGTCTGGAGAAGAGTTGTGCTGGAGGATTTCTACCGAGATAATGTGTTTTTGCCGTTTATGACGGAAAATGCAACCAAAGAAGAAGTGGAAAGCGTTATTGACGCAACTTTAAAACGTTACGGAGACAAGGACTTGCTTGATGAATACGGAATAAACGAAGGGGAGTTTCTGGCAAGAGCGGTTATCAGCAGCTGCCTGATACGGGGATATGACTTTTTGTCATACGAAAAATGTCTGAAGTTTGTTAACGCAATGTACAGATTCGGTGAACAAAGATTAAAGGCATGTATAATGTGCAATGACCCGGAGAAAAAGAATGCAACTGTACAGGAGCTTTTATGTGCAAAACCCGTTGCAGAAAAGACCGAACAAGAGCTGCGGAGTGAATTCATAGCCTTGCGTAATACCACCTATGTATTTGAAAATGTATATTTTGACGAGTCTGCAGATATTATACTTGACTATGTTAAAGGAATGGTGAATGCTTTTGGTGACAACAAAAAATACACGTTTGTTGTTTATGCATGGGTCAGCTTTGCTTCACACATTTTTGAAAATGATGAGATAAGGAAAAAAGCAAAGAAGATACAGGCTGATTATGAGGTCAAGGTGTCGGGAATTAAGCTGAAGTATACGGTTTGATAAATAAGACGCTTCTGTTCCACAAGATTTTTTTACACAGGACTGACTGTTTGAATAGAATAGTCAGTCTTGTCTTTTGTGCAAAGAAAATTCCTTTGATTTTATTGAAAAAATCACGCTCAACCCTTGACACAAGGGCTTTTTTACATTATACTGAAAATAATGGTTTATTGTGTAAATTGGGGCGGTATGTCCGAAGCTTCTGATTGAACAAAAAACTGTATGACGTTTTGCAAAATAACGTAGCCTTTTTCGGACGGTTATGTTAAATAAATATTGAAGGGAATGGGAATTTTGGCAAACGAAAAGAAATTGGTAGAAGAGATAACCTCTATGAGTGAGGACTTTGCACAATGGTATACTGACATTGTAAAAAAGACAAAATTAGTTGATTATTCGGGCATCCGCGGTTGTATGGTTATACAGCCTTACGGTTATGCTATCTGGGAAAATATCCAGAAGGAGCTTGACAGACGCTTCAAGGAAACAGGACATGAAAATGTATATATGCCTATGTTTATTCCTGAAAGTCTTTTGCAGAAGGAAAAGGATCACGTTGAAGGCTTTGCACCGGAAGTGGCATGGGTTACACACGGCGGTACAGAAAAGCTTGAAGAAAAGCTTTGTGTGAGACCTACATCAGAAACTTTGTTTTGTGATCATTACGCAAACATCATTCATTCATACAGAGACCTTCCCAAGCTTTACAACCAGTGGTGTAACGTTGTGAGATGGGAAAAGACAACAAGACCTTTCCTCAGAACAATGGAATTTTTGTGGCAGGAGGGTCACACAGCTCATGCCACAGCTGAAGAAGCTGAGGCAGAAACACTTCGCATGCTGAATGTTTATGCTGATTTCTGTGAACAGGAGCTTGCAATTCCTGTTGTAAAGGGCAGAAAAACAGACAAAGAAAAGTTTGCAGGTGCTGAGGCTACTTATACAATCGAAAGTCTTATGCATGACGGCAAGGCTCTTCAGTCGGGTACAAGCCATTACTTTGGTGACGGCTTTGCAAAGGCTTTTGATATTCAGTACACGGGCGAGGACAATGAACTGCATTATGTACATCAGACATCATGGGGTATGACCACCCGTCTTATAGGTGCAATAATTATGGTTCACGGTGATGATGCAGGACTTAAGCTTCCCCCAAGAATCGCACCTGTTCAGGCTGTTATTGTTCCCATTGCTCAGCATAAGGCGGGCGTTTTGGAAAGAGCCGAAGAGCTTAGAGCTCAGCTTGCGGCAAAATTCAGAGTGAAGCTTGACGGCAGTGACAAGTCACCAGGCTGGAAGTTCAGCGAGTACGAAATGAAGGGTGTTCCGCTGAGAATTGAAATCGGACCCAAGGATATTGAAAACAATCAGGCGGTTCTCGTTAGCCGTACTACAAGAGAGAAGTTCTTTGTATCTCTTGATAATATTGAAGAAGAAGTTGCAAAGCATCTTGATACAATTCAACAGGAAATGCTGGATGCAGCTCTCAAAAACCGTGAAGAAAAGACTTCTGTTGCAGTTACCTATGACGAATTCAAGGATATCGTTGAAAACAAAGGCGGATTTGTGAAGGCTATGTGGTGCGGTGATGTTGAGTGCGAAGAACAAATCAAGGCAGACACTTCTGCAACATCACGTTGTATGCCATTTGAACAAGAGAATCTTTCTGACAAGTGTGTTTGCTGCGGAAAGCCTGCAAAGAAAATGGTATACTGGGGCAAAGCGTATTAATTGATATACACAATAAAATAATTTAAGGGAGGAAACCGATTTGTTTGACGGATTTTATCAGTCATTGATTAACCAACTTGCTTTGATAAGAATATCGGATATTGTTGACATTGCAATTATTACGTTTATTCTGTACAAGGCATTGAAGTTTATTCGTGATACCCGAACTGTTCAGCTTCTCAAAGGTGTTATTGTTTTGCTTGTTGTTATGCAGGTCAGTCAGATTGCAAAGCTTCACACTGTTCATTTTGTGTTGAGCAGTGCCATGCAGCTCGGTCTGGTTGCTATAATTGTTGTGTTTCAGCCTGAACTCAGACGAGCACTTGAACAGGTGGGACGCACATCAATGGGACAGTGGTTCAGCTTTGACGAGCGTACCGATGATGTTGAAAAAGAAAAGATTATTGCTGAAATCAAGGATAGCTGTGCCAGTATGTCAAAAAGCCGTATCGGTGCTCTGATTGTTATGGAGCGTGAAATAAAGATAGGTGATATTGTTGGTACGGGAATAAACCTTAATGCGGATGTTACTGCAGAGCTTTTGATAAATATTTTTATTCCCAAAACTCCTCTTCATGACGGTGCAGTAATTATTCGTGACAACAAAATTGAGGCGGCAAGCTGCTTTTTGCCTCTTTCCCAGAATCCCAATGTGAGCAAGGAACTGGGAACACGTCACCGTGCGGGATTGGGCATGTCGGAAGAAGCCGATTCTGTTGTTGTTATTGTTTCGGAAGAAACAGGAAAGATATCAATTGCCTGTGGCGGTGAGCTTAATATGGACTTGACTCCTGAAGAGCTTGAACACAACCTGCTTGAGCTTTTTGATGTAAAGAAAAAGGACAGCAGATTCAAAAAGAATATATTCGCAAGAAAGGAGAAGAACAAGTGAAAAGTTTTTTTGCCAAAGACTCGGTTTTGAAGGTTGTATCATTTGTTGCGGCAATCCTTTTGTGGTTTTATGTGATACTTATTGTGGATCCGTCGGTTGACATTGTTGTCAAGGATATTCCCTTGCGTTATGCAAATCAGGATGTTCTTGCGGAAAGAGGTCTCAGTCTTGTTGTGGATCCTGACGCTACAGTTGAACTGAAAATCAGAGGAAGCCGAAAGAAGATTGCGAATATTGAAAACAAGAATATCTATGCGACCGTTGACCTTGCGAATATGAATTCTGTGGGAACATTTACTCTTCCCATTGGTATCTCAATTCCATATGAATATGATGAAATTATAAGCAAAAAACCTAACAATGCAACAGTTGTTATTGATGAAATTACCACCGCAGAAAGACCTGTAAAAATAAAAACCGTAGGCAGTGTGGCAAGCGGTTATATAGCGGGAACACCCACTCATTCAGTAGAAAAGGTAACTTTGAAGGGTGCAGCTGCTCTTGTTGACAGAATCGCGGGCGTTGAGGCTGTTCTTGACTTTGACGGAAGAACAGGGGAAATCAATGACAGAGAAAGACTTTATTTTGTTGATGAAAACGGAAAGAAAATACCTTCGGACGATGTTGTTTATATGGCGGTAACAATTGATGTTGATAATGTTGAAATCAACTGTCCTGTTATGAAACTGAAGACGGTACCTGTTGTAGTGGATACAGCCGTTCTGAACGGTGAATACAAGGTAACACTTCAACCGTCAAATGTAACCATTTATGCAGACAACAAAATTCTTGAAGAAATTACGGAAATTTCAGCAGGTGCTTTGAATGTTGCGGTTCTTGCGGAGGATGGAGTTCAGACGGTGGAACTCATCATTCCCGAAGGCGTTTCTATGAGAGACGGAATAAAGGAAATAACGGTTAAAGCGGAAAAGAACGAGTAGAGACGGGAGGAAATCTGTCTTGAAAAAGATTGTTGTCAGCGGTATAAAGATGCCCGTAAGACATACAGAAAATGAATTGCTTGAAGAAACTGTGCGGAGATTGCGGAAAAGCGGAATAGAGGCAAAAAATTTTGTTATTCACAAAAAGTCCCTTGATGCACGCAGAAAAAGTGATATTCATTTTTTGTATTCTGTTGCGGCTGAGGTTGATGGGGAAATATGTAAATTATCCGATTTACCGATAAGAGAAATTGAAGATATCAAACCTATTGACCTTGAAAAGCTCAAAGGCAACGCTTGCACAAACAAAAAGTGTGTTGTTGTGGGCAGCGGTCCTTGCGGACTTTTTTCGGCATATGTTCTTGCTTTTTGCGGTCTGGACGTTACTGTTCTGGAACGCGGAAGCGATGTTGACAGAAGAACAGATGCGGTTGAAAGGTTCTGGAAAACGGGGGTTCTTGACAAAAATACAAATATCCAGTTCGGTGAAGGCGGAGCAGGAACTTTTTCGGACGGAAAGCTCAACACACGCATAGGCGACCCTTTGCAGAAATTCGTTCTTGAAACCTTTGTGGAGTGCGGGGCACCTGAGGAGATTCTCTATCAGGCAAAGCCTCATATCGGCACGGATTATCTCAAAGTCTGTGTGAAAAATCTGCGCAAAAAGATTCAAGACCTTGGAGGCAAGGTCCTGTTTGGCTCCTGTATGACCGATATATTGGTGAAGGACGGTGCAATTAACGGAGTTGAAATAAACGGCAGTGATATACTTGACTGCAATGTTCTTGTGCTTGCCCCGGGTCACAGCAGCAGAGATACCTACGAAATGTTGTACCGCCGCGGTGTATGTATGGAGCAAAAACCCTTTGCGGCAGGTGTGAGAGTGGAGCACCGACGTGAGTTCATAAACAAAATACAGTATGGCGAATGTGCTGATTTGAAGTTTTTGCCTACTGCGGATTACAGATTGGCATATAACGGCGAAAACAGAAGCTGTTACAGCTTTTGTATGTGTCCAGGGGGTACTGTTGTGAATGCTTCCTCCGAACCTGAGCATCTTGTTGTAAACGGAATGAGCTTTCACGACCGTTTGGCGGATAACTCAAACAGTGCTCTTGTGGTTTCGGTCAGACCTGAGGATTTTTGCGGACAATCACCTCTTGCAGGAGTTGAATTCCAGCGAAAATACGAGGCTCTGGCATACTCTGTGTGCGGAGGGAAAGGGCCTGTTCAGCTCGTAAAAGACTTTTTGGAAGACAGAATCTCGCAGAGCTTTGATGGTGTACAGCCTTCATTTACAGGGCAAACAGCTTTTGCTGATTTACGTGAGTGTCTTCCTGGTTTTGTTTCGGCAACCCTGAAAGAAGGCTTGACGGATTTTGAACGGAAGATGAAAGGCTTTTCGGGAGAAGGTGCAATTCTTACAGGGGTTGAAATGAGAACCTCTGCACCACTTAGAATAAAAAGAAACACAGAATTTGAAAGCATAAGTCATAAAGGCCTGTATCCCGCAGGCGAAGGTGCAGGTTATGCAGGCGGAATTATGAGTGCGGCTGTTGACGGAATAAAGGTTGCAGTGCAAATTTTGACATATAAGCTGCCATAGCATATTATGGATATGAAGTATTAAGGACCATGGAGTGGTATTACAGAGTTGCTTTCGTGTATGGTTATGAAGGACACAACAATTTTTCTTGTGCTGTACGGTATATTATTTTTATCTGAAGAAAAATATTTTGATGCATCCGAAGGAGAACACAATCCTTAGGATGCTTCCTTTTATGTTGACATATTTTGGGAACTTGTGTTAAAATATATTCGGTAGTATTTTTTAAAGGTCATACCTTGTATAGAACCGAAAATCTGCTTCAAACTATCGAATGGAGGCGTTTGAGTGAGTTATAAATACTTTTCAAATAAAAAATGCGAATTTTATCCGTGTCACAAGGTGGGGGATATAAACTGCCTTTTTTGTTTTTGTCCTTTGTATAATATGGAATGCGGCGGAAACTATGAAATTGTACCGGACAAAAACGGTGACCCCATAAAGGATTGCAGCAACTGTATTCTGCCGCATATAGAAAGCGGATATGATTATGTAATGAAACGTCTCAAGGAAAAATAAAAAGGTTTGAAAGGCTGAAAAAAATGAGTATAGAAAATGAAATTCTCAAGCTGAGAAAAGAAATAGAGGAGCATAACAAAAACTATTATGTTCTGGATAACCCTACCATTTCGGACTATGACTATGATATTCTGCTTCACAAGCTCATTAAGCTTGAAGAAGAGAATCCCGAGTTTGCCGACGAAAATTCACCGACAAAGCGTGTGGGCGGTGCGGCACTTAAAGAGTTTGAGCAGGTTGTTCACGAAATTCCAATGCAGAGTCTTGGTGATGTGTTCTCAAAGGACGAAATTATGGACTTTGACAAGCGTGTGGCACAGGGGTTAGAGGGTCAGAGCTACGAATATGTAGCAGAAATGAAGATTGACGGACTTTCTGTGTCTCTGGAATATGAAAACGGAAGATTTGTCAAAGGCTCAACCCGTGGTGACGGGATTGTTGGCGAAAACATAACAGAGAACCTGAAAACCATTAAATCAATACCTCTGGTTCTTCCTGAATCCGTTGAAAGACTGGAAGTCAGGGGAGAGGTGTATATGCCGAAGGCATCCTTTGAAAAGCTGAACGAGGAACGGAAAAACAGCAACGAACCAATCTTTGCAAATCCCCGAAATGCGGCGGCAGGGTCGCTCCGACAGCTTGACAGCAAGATAACGGCAAAGAGAAATCTTGACGTGTTTATTTTTAACATTCAGCAGACAACAAAGGAGCTTTCAACCCACAGCGAGGGTCTTGAATGGCTAAAATCTCTTGGCTTCAAGGTTAGTCCGAGACGAGATGTTTTTTCAAATATGGAGGAGGCTTTTGCGGAGATTCTGCGGATAGGCGAGGAACGTCCTAATCTTCCTTTTGATATTGACGGAGCGGTTGTAAAGGTGAACAGTCTTGCACAGCGTGAGGAGCTTGGAACAACAACTAAGGTTCCAAAGTGGGCAATTGCATATAAATTCCCTGCAGAACGTCAGGAAACAACTGTTGAGGATATTATTGTCCAAATCGGCAGAACGGGTGCGGTTACTCCCAATGCGGTGCTTACACCCGTAAGGGTTGCAGGCTCAACTGTAAGCCGTGCAACACTTCACAATGAGGACTTTATCCGTGAAAAGGGTCTGATGATTGGCGACCGCGTTCTGATTCAGAAGGCAGGGGATATTATTCCCGAAGTGGTTGAGGTGTTGAAGGAGAAACGAACAGGCGCAGAACGTGAATTTGTGATGCCAAAGGTTTGTCCTGCCTGCGGTGAACCTCTTTTCCGCGAAGAAGGCGAGGCGGCAACAAGGTGCGTAAGCACAAACTGTCCTGCTCAAAAGGTCAGAAGCATTATTCACTTTGCATCCCGCGGTGCAATGGACATTGAAGGTCTTGGTGATGCCGTGGTTGAACAGCTTGTGGACGAAGGCTTGATTAAGAATACGGCTGACCTCTTTTATCTGGAATTTATGGAGCTTGTGGGTCTTGAACGGTTTGGCGAGAAGTCCGCACAAAATCTGATTGATGCAATTGAAAAGACAAAACAGAATCCTCTTGACAGACTTCTTTGCGGTCTTGGAATCCGTCTTATCGGTGCAAAGGCGGCAAAGAATATTGCAAGTCACTTTGGCAACATTGATGCAATAATGTCCGCAACAGTTGAGGACGTTTCGGCAATTGATGATGTAGGTGACAAAATGGCAGAAAGTCTTGTTCACTATTTTTCAGAGCCTGAAACCAAGGAACTTATTGAACGTATGAAGGCGGCAGGGGTGAATATGATTGCAGAGGAACGCCCGACGGGCGGAAGCTTTGAAGGAAAGACCTTTGTTCTCACGGGAACACTTCCCACACTTAAACGCCCTGAAGCTCAAAAAATAATTGAGGACAACGGCGGAAAGGTTTCGGGTTCGGTTTCAAAGAAGACAGATTTTGTTGTGGCGGGCGAGGATGCAGGAAGCAAGCTTGATAAGGCAAATGCCCTTGGCGTTGCGGTGATAACAGAAGAAGAGCTTTTGGAAATGTTGAATGGATAAAAGGGTTTCGTTCTGTACCAGTCAAGAACTATTAAAAAAATCTTCGACAAGCTCAGGGTGACGGAAAAGGTGACTAAAGGAGTATATTTGTCATTTTGAGAAGAGTGAAACGAGATTTTGGGGTTGAAAGAAAACAAGTAGAAGTCGAAAACTATATTTACTTTTTCAAGAAGATATGGCACAATAAAACTACATTGTCGAATATTGTAAAGCAATAGCGGATATTCGGCTATTCTGGGAAGGATATTTTATAAAAAAATTTACTGCAATTTTGTCATTGGTGATTTGTTTTGTACTTCTTTTGTGTTTCTGCGGCAACGGTTACCTTGTATACCGAAGGCGGAAGGACTATGACAACAACTCCTGAAAATGTTCCTGCACAGCTTACGGTTGGTTGGTACAAACTTGTTGATTATATTATTCTCAATACAGAAAAGATAAAGACAAGTCAGGGATATAATAAAACTGCCAACTATATTGATGACCGGTACATAGCATATATGTCAAAATTCAGTGAAGCAGATGTGACCAAGCTTAGCCAGAAGCTGACAGAAATATGTGCTGCGTGGTATGCAACTACCGAATGGAGGACTCCTATGGCATACTCAAGCTCCTTTGCAAAGAACGGAAAGATTGAGATTGTTACAAGAAATATTTCAACTAAGATTGTAAAGAGTTATGCAATTACATTTTCACTGTATAATGCAAACGGCAAATATTTTGGAAGAGAAACACAGCGAACAGAAAATGTTCTCCCCGGCGGAAGAAGCGGATTTGAAGCAATGGGTAAAGATGATTATGCATATACAAGTTCTGTGAGAGATATTCTTATTTCAAATGTAGTTTTTGAAAATTAATTACCCTTTCCTGACGTTGATTAATTTGAAATCAGGGGATGTACAGAAAATTATAAATATGTTTAAACTCCCAAAGTAAAAGGTTTTTTCGGATTTTAGCAAAAATAAATAAAAATTTCTTTAAATTTTGCTTGACATTAATACAAACTTTCGCTATAATTAATAAGGTAGAATTTTTTAAACTTATTTGACACAAGAAAATCCACATTTCCAAAACATTTTGGAGGGAGGGAAACCGAAAATGGCAGAAATCAGAGTTAAAGACAACGAGTCTTTGGATAGTGCACTTCGCCGTTTCAAACGTTCTTGTGCAAAAGCAGGTGTTTTGTCAGAAGTTAGAAAAAGAGAACATTATGAGAAACCCAGCGTAAAACGTAAGAAAAAGTCAGAAGCTGCAAGAAAGCGCAAGTTCAGATAATTTTTTACAGTTTATTAAGCCGCCCTCGATGAAGATGGCGGCTTTTAAATTATCAAAACGGATTATTTTTTCTGTGCAGGAAGTGATTTCTATGCTTGCAACAGAATAATCTGTTTTCAAGGAGGAGAATATTATGGATATAAAAGAAACACTTATGCAGGATTTGAAGTCTGCAATGAAAGAAAAGGATACAATCAAAAAAAATACAGTTACAATGATTCGTTCGGCAATTCTTCAGTTTGAAAAGGATAACCTTACGGAGCTTGATGAAGAAGGCGTTCTTGAAATTATTGCAAAGGAACTGAAAAAACGCCGTGACGTTCTTCCTGAATACGAGAAAAGCGGTCGTGATGATCTTATTGGCGGCATCAACCGTGAAATAGAAATTCTTCTTGCGTACCTCCCTGCTCAGCTTACAAAGGAGGAACTTGAGGTTATTGTCAGCGAAGCCATTGCCGAGACAGGTGCAACCTCGATGAAGGATATGGGAAAGATTATGGCAACTGTTATGCCCAAAACAAAAGGCAGAGCAGACGGAAAAATGATTAATGCAATAGTTAAGGAAAAATTATCTTAAATTACGGAGAACAGAATATGAGTAACATTTTTGTGCCGAAGACTTATGTGGATTCGGTTTTCGACATAAATATTGAAAAACTGCGTAAAGACGGAATAAAGGCTTTTGTCTTTGATATTGACAATACCTTGGCAACTTATGCAATGCCTGTACCTGACGAAAAGACAGCTTTATGGCTGAAGGAGCTTCAAAATATGGGTTTCGGCGTTTGCTTTGCGTCCAACAATTCAGAAAAACGCGTAAAGCTTTTTGCTGAAAGCGTGGGGATTTCTTATTATGCCAGAGCAATGAAGCCTTTGAGACGGAATTTGCTCCGTGCCTGCAAAAGTATGGGCGTGACTCCACAGCAGACTGCTTTGGTAGGGGATCAGCTTTTTACGGATGTGTGGGGCGGAAACTGGCTTGGTATGTATACCGTACTTGTGAAACCTATCTCTGAAGTGGAAGACGGCTTTGTAAAGTTCAAACGTAATTTCGAACGAAGAATTATGAAAACTATGAAGGATAAAGGGTGAGGTTATGGGAGCTCTTTTTGGTCCTGCAGGCAACTGTGAAGATTTTTATGCAGCAAAACACAAATCCTCTCTTGAGGCACCCGCATGGGTGAAGGAAAACGGTCTTGGTGCTTATGAATACCAATGCGGAAAAGGTGTCAAGATATCCGATGAGGCGGCAACTTTAATTGGTCGGAGTGCGGCAGAGAACGGTATTGCCTTGTCTGTTCATGCACCCTATTATATAAGCCTTTCTTCTGTGGATGAAGAAAAACGAAATAACAGTATAGGCTACATTCTGAAAACCCTTGAAGCTGCAAAGTGTATGGGTGCAGCGAGAATTGTTGTGCATTCAGGCTCCTGCGGAGATATTACACGAAGAGAGGCTCTTGAACTTGCAAAAGACACTCTTGCAAAGGCTGTGAAAGCGGCGGATGACGAAGGCTTTGGTGATATTGCAATCTGCCCTGAAACTATGGGAAAGGTGAAGCAGTTGGGAACGGTGGAAGAGGTATGCGAGCTGTGTCTTGTTGATGAACGGCTTATTCCCACCATAGATTTTGGTCACGTTAATTCCCAGACCCTTGGCGGTCTCAGAACCTTTGAAGGTTACTTAAAGGTTTTTGACACAATTTATAAAAAGCTTGGCGTGGAACGTCTAAATAAATTTCACGCGCATTACAGCAGAATAGAATATACAAATGCAGGTGAAAAAAAGCATCACCGCTTTGATGAAAAGGAGTTTGAACCTGAATTTGACCCTATTGCCCGCATTGTGACAGAGAGGAATTTGTCTCCGATTATAATATGCGAGTCCAGAGGAACTCAGACCAGAGATGCGGTGGAAATGCAAAGAATTTATATGGAGGCAAAAAATGCATAACAAACTCAGTAATCTGTTCAGAAAATGCGATGCAGTTTTGATTACTTCACCGCATAATATGCTTTATTTCAGTGGCTTTTCAGGCGGCGAAGGTGCGGTTGTTATTGCAAAAAACCAAAGAACGGTATTTACGGATTCAAGGTATACCGAGCAGGCATTGAATGAGGTAAAGGGTTTTGACGTTACGGAGACAAATGACTATCTGGGTGCTGCTTGCCGATTCTTTGAAAAAAACAGTCTGTCGCTTGTTGCCTTTGAAGATGATGAAATGTCGGTTTCACAGTACAACCGGTTGGAAAATCTGTTTGACGGAGGAAAGTTTTTGCCGTCTTCAGGAGAAATACGCACAATGCGTATGGTGAAGACAGATAGTGAACTTGAAAAAATCCGCAGAGCTGAAAAAATCGGATGCAAAGCCTTTGAACATATTCTTGATTTTATAAAGCCGGGAGTGCCGGAAAGAGATATTGCTCTGGAAATTGAGTATTTTATGAAAAAGCAAGGCGCATCAGGACTTTCCTTTGATACAATTGCCATATCGGGAAAGCGTACCAGTCTTCCACACGGTGTGCCTACTGATAAAAAAATTGAAAGCGGAGACTTTGTGACATTGGACTTTGGCTGTGTTCTGGACGGTTATTGTTCAGATATGACAAGAACTGTTGTGGTGGGAAAAGCCACCGATGAGCAAAAAAGGATATATAATATTGTTAAGCGTGCTCAGCAGATAGGACTAGATAAGATTTGTGAGGGTGTACAGTGTTCTGATGTTGATATGGCGGCACGGGATTATATAACAGCTTGCGGATACGGACAGTATTTCAGGCACTCTTTGGGGCATGGCGTTGGACTTCTGGTTCATGAGTTCCCCACTCTTTCTCCTAAATCAGAAATTGTCCTGGATAAAAATATGGTTGTCAGCTGTGAACCGGGAATTTATATTCCTGATTTTGGCGGTGTGAGAATAGAAGATCTGGTTGCTGTAACAAAGGACGGCTGTGAAAATCTGACCCCTGTTACAAAAGAACTGATAGAATTATGAGAACAAAGTGGCTATACCGCTCGCTTAAGGCGAACGGCGTAGCCGCTTTCTTGTGTTCACTTGAAATTCAAAGATAAATTTGACACTAATTAAAAAAAACACTTGCAGTTAGACGGAATATAATGTATAATATATAGATATTACTATGGAAAAATATATGAAAGAGTTGATAAAAATATGAAACTTGGTATAGTAGGACTTCCGAATGTAGGAAAGAGTACACTTTTTAACGCTATTACTCAGGCGGGTGCAGAATCTGCAAACTATCCCTTCTGTACAATTGAACCCAATGTGGGTACTGTTGCTGTTCCTGACAGCAGACTTGACAGACTGGCTGAAATGTATGACCCTGACAAGGTTACTCCGGCTGTAATAGAATTTGTTGACATTGCGGGTCTTGTGAAGGGTGCCAGCAAGGGCGAAGGACTTGGCAACAAGTTCCTTTCAAATATTCGTGAGGTTGATGCAATTGTTCACGTTGTACGTGCTTTTGAGGATACAAATATAGTTCACGTTGAAGGTAGTGTTGACCCTCTGCGTGATATTGAAACCATAAACTTTGAGCTTATTTTCTCGGACCTTGAAATTATTGCAAGACGTATTGACCGTCTGAAGAAACAGCTCAAGGGCGGTGACAAGAAGTATCAGGTTGAAATTGATTTTCTTGAGGGTCTTACCGCACAGCTTGAAAAAGGTATCAGTGCCAGAGCTCTTGATTATACAGATGACGAGAAAGAATTCCTGAAGGAAGTTTCTCTCCTGAGTCTGAAGCCTGTTATTTATGCCGCAAATGTTGCCGAGGATGATTATGCAAAGGCTGATGACGAAAATCCTTTTGTTGCAAAAATTCGTGAATTTGCTGCGGCAGAAAAGTCGGAGGTAATGGTTATTTCTGCCAGAATTGAAGAAGAAATTGCCGAGCTTGACAAGGAAGAAAAGCAGATGTTTCTGGAAGAGCTGGGGGCGGAAGAATCCGGTCTTGACAAGCTTATCCGTGCAAGCTACAAGCTTTTGGGACTTATCAGTTATCTCACAGCCGGAAAGCCTGAAGTGAGAGCGTGGACAATTACAAAGGGAACAAAGGCTCCTCAGGCGGCAGGAAAGATTCATACAGACTTTGAACGCGGCTTTATACGTGCGGAGGTTGTTGCATATAATGACCTTATGGAAAACGGAAGTATGGCGGCAGCAAAGGAAAAAGGTCTTGTGAGAAGCGAAGGCAAGGAATATACCGTTGAGGACGGGGATATAATATTGTTCAGATTTAATGTATGATAAAGAAATTGATGAAAGGGCGTTGAATATGGATTTTTTGTCAAATATGCAGAAGTTTTTGACCAATACAACCGAGATTGTGGTTCAAAAAACAGGTGAGCTTGTTGAAACTTCAAAAGTAAAATACAGTATTTTTGATATAAGAAACGATATTGAAAAAATCTGTACCGAAATTGGCGAAAAGATTTATGAGGGTTATCGTAACGAAGAAAATGTTGCAGAATTTATTGAAGAAAAATGCCTTGAAATTGATAAGCTGAATGAAAAAATGGAATTATTAAAGAAAAAACTGCAGGACTGATTTTTTGCAGTGAAAAGGAGAATGGTATGAGTACCTACAAAATTGCTATTGACGGACCTGCAGGTGCGGGAAAAAGCACTATTGCAAAGGCTGCGGCAAAACAGCTCAACTTTGTTTATATTGATACAGGAGCTATGTTCCGTGCAATCGGTCTTGCGGCTGTAAGAGCAGGACTGAATCCTGCAAGGGATGTGAATGAAATTATTGCTCTTCTGGCGTCTGTGGACGTAACACTTTCTCACGGCGAGAACGGTCAGGAAATTTTTCTCAACGGTGAAAATGTCTCTACCGAAATTCGTTTACCTGAGATATCTGTTGCGGCATCAGATGTGTCAAAAATTCCTGAGGTTAGAGCAAAGCTTCTTGAACTTCAGCGCAGTATTGCAGGAAAAACAGATGTGATTATGGATGGCAGAGATATCGGAACAGTTGTTTTGCCTGATGCTCAGCTGAAGATTTTTCTTACGGCATCCCTTGAAGAAAGAGCAATGCGCAGATTCGAGGAATTGAAGGAAAAGGGTATTGAATGCGATTTTGACGAAGTCAAGCGTGATATGGAATACCGTGACAAAAACGATTCCGAGCGTGAAATTGCACCTCTCAGACCTGCTGAAGACGGCGTTATCGTAGACACAACGGGAAATACTCTTGAGGAATCTGTGAATGCAATTATAGATTTGATAAAGGAAAGTAGAAAGTAATGAAAAAGTTTTTTCTTGCCCTTGCGAGGGGCATATATAAATTATTGTTTAAGATTGAAATTATCGGTATTGAGAACATTCCAAGTGATAGGAATTTTCTTGTCACACCAAATCATCTCAGCAACTTTGACCCACCGCTGATTGCGGCATTTTTGCCTGTTGATCTGGCGTATATGGCAAAAGCCAGTCTTTTCAAGGTTCCGGTTGTTGGATGGGTGATAAAATCCTTTGGTGCTTTCCCCGTGAAAAAGACAGGAAACGATGTTTCAGCAGTAAAAACTGCTATAAAAATTCTTAAGGACGGAAACTCTCTTGCAATTTTTCCTGAGGGAAAACGTATGCGTACACCGGGAATCCTTGGTGAAGGGAAGCCGGGGGCTGCTATGCTTGCAACAAAAGCACAGGTGGGTTTTCTTCCCATAGGAATTAATGCTTCTTACAAATTCAGAAGCAAGGTTACGGTGAAAATCGGAAAGTACATAGACATTTCGGAATATTCTGAAAAGAGGCTTTCATCCGAACAGCTTCAGGACATCACCAATAATGTTCTGATGCCCCAAATTGCAGATTTGGCAGGAGCGAAGACTTATGGAAATTAAGATTGCAGATAAAGCCGGTTTTTGTTTCGGCGTTGACCGTGCTGTAAAAATTGCTTATGATACTGCAGGTACACCTGCAAAGAGAATATATACGTACGGAATGCTTATTCACAATCACGACGTGACATCCGAGCTTGAAGAAATGGGTGTTTGCTGTGCGGAAAGCATTGAGGATATACCTGAAGGTGCTACTGTAATTATTCGTGCTCACGGAATATCAGAAAGAGAATACCGTGAAATAGAAGAAAAAAACGCAGAGATAATTGATGCAACCTGTCCTTTTGTGAAAAGGATTCACAAAATTGCAATGGAAGAGCACGGCAAAGGCAGACTGGTGGTTATTGCAGGTGACAGAAATCATCCTGAGGTAAAGGGGATAAACGGGTGGTGCGAGAACTCTGCTGTCATTATTGGCACAGATGAAAATTATGAAGAGATTTTGCAGAAAAATGCCGAAATTCCCGTAAGTTTGGTGGCGCAGACCACTATGCGCAAAGAAAAAGTAAAAAAAATTGAAAAAACTTTAAAAAAACATTTTACAAATGTGAATTTTTTTGATACAATATGTAGTGCAACTGAAGAAAGACAACTTGCCGCGGCAAAACTTTCGGAGGAGTGTGACGTAATGTTTGTCTTTGGCGGAAGAAACAGTTCGAATACGGAAAAGCTCTTCGAGATTTGCCGTGAGGGCTGCAGCGAGACATACAAAGTTGAAAATGCAAAAGAATTAAATGAGCTTGCTCATTTGTTAAAAAATAAAAAAATAAAAAAAGTAGGCATTACCGCCGGAGCATCTACTCCGGATAAGGTAATCAAGGAGGCAAAATTAACCATGGCGGAAATCACAAATGAAATGAACTTTGCAGAGGCATTGGAAGAAACTTTAAAGCCCTTAACAACAGGTGATATTGTTAAAGGTGTAGTTATCGGAATTACCCCTACAGAGGTACAGGTGGACATTGACGGAAAGTATGACGGCGTTATCCCCGCAAACGAAGTAACAAACGATTCATCAGCAGACATCAAATCTTTGATCAAGGTTGGTGACGAAGTGGATGTATTTGTTGTTCACGTTAGCGACCGTGACGGTGTTGTTACTCTCTCAAAGAAGAAAATCGATGCAGAAAAGGGCTTGATGGAACTTCAGGCAGACTTTGACAACCGTACTGTTCTCAATGGCAGAATTGTTGAAATTGTTAAAGGCGGTATTGTTACAATCGCAAAGGGCGTAAGAGTATTTATTCCTGCGTCAGAAGCTGCTGAACGTTTTGTTGAAGACCTCGGTTCACTTCTGAACACCGAAGTTTCATTTAGAATTATAAAGATGGACAAGGATCGCAGAGGCAGACTCAGAGTTGTTGGTTCTATCAAAGAAGTTGCAAAGGAAATCAGCGCAAAGAAAGCAGAAGAATTCTGGGCAACAGTTGAAGTTGGCAAAAAGTATACAGGTACTGTTAAGTCACTGACAAAATTCGGTGCATTCATTGATTTGGGCGGTGTTGACGGACTTATTCATATTTCAGAGCTTTCTGACAGCCGTATCAATCATCCCTCGGAGGTTGTGAAGGTTGGTGATTCTATTGATGTATTCATTAAGGAAGCAAACAAAGAAACAGGAAAGATTTCATTGGTAAAAGAACTTGAAGAAGAAAAGAAAGCAAGAGAAGCTGCTTTCTGGGCATCTCTTGAAGTTGGCAAGGCATACACAGGTACTGTTAAGTCAATTACAGCTTTCGGTGCATTTGTTGACCTTGGCGGTGTTGACGGTCTTGTTCACGTTTCTGAACTTTCATGGACAAGAATCAAGCATCCTTCTGAAGTTGTGAAAGAAGGAGATACTCTTGAAGTTTATATCAAGGATATTGATGTTGAAGCAAAGAAGATTTCTCTCGGACACAAGAAGGAAGAAGACAGTCCTTGGTACAAGGCAACAAAAGACCTTAAGGTTGGTGATAACATCAAGTGTAAGGTTGTTCGCATCCTTCCCTTCGGTGCTTTTGCTGAAGTAGCACCTTTTGTTGACGGTCTTATCCATATTTCACAGATTGCAAATACAAGAATTGACAAGCCATCTGATGTTCTCAATATTGGTGATGAAATCGAAGTTCAGGTTACTGAAATCAATAATGAAACAAAGCAGATTGGCCTTTCAAGAAAGGTTCTTCTTGAAGATTACGCTCCTGAAGCTGCTACTGAAGAAAAAGTTGAAGAAGCTGCTGATGAGTCATACACAGAAGAAGGCTCCTTCACACTTGGCGACATTCTTGATGCTGAATAATCTATAAAAAATTTACTAAGGCGGTTATATTCTAACCGCCTTACTTTATATTATGCCGTAGGGGTTTTTGAGAAATAGAAAGGATTTTGTTATGAACGTATTTGAATACAAAAAAAATCTGGACGGAAAAAAGATATCTGTTATCGGAGTTGGTGTCAGCAATGTTCCGCTTATTCGTTTTCTGACAGAAGGCGGTGCAAGAGTTACGGCTCATGACAAGAAAAACGCAGAGGCTCTGGGAGAGGTGTACGCTGAATTATCCCAGCTGGGTGTTGAATTTGTTCTGGGTGAGGATTATCTCAAAAACATTCCGCAGGGTACAGAAGTTGTTTTCAAGACTCCCGGACTTCGCGGTGATGTTCCTGAGCTTGAAGCCGCAAGAGCAAAAGGCATTGAGGTTACCTCTGAGATGGAGCTGTTTTTTGAACTTTGCCCCTGTGAAATCATTGCTGTTACCGGAAGTGACGGAAAAACCACAACCACCACTCTTATCGGTGAAATGCTGAAAAAAGAAGGTTATGTTTGTCATATAGGCGGAAACATAGGAAGACCACTCGTTGCAGAGCTTGAAACAATGAAGGCTGACCACAAGGCTGTTCTTGAGCTTTCCAGCTTCCAGCTCTTTTCTATGAGGAAAAGCCCAAAGGTTGCTGTAATGACCAATGTTACTCCCAATCACCTTGACTGGCATAAGGATTTTGACGAATACATTGAAGCCAAGAAAAACATAATGAAGTATCAGGACGAAACCTGTGTTCTGGTTACCAATGTTTTGAATGATATAACGAAGAAAATAGGTGAGGAAGCCAAAGGCGAGTGGCGAAGCTTTTCTTCCGCGTCTGATGCTCTTGTGCATCTTGACAATGGGAAAATTCTTTACGGAGACGAAAAAATTATAAGCGCAGAAGATATAATTATCCCCGGAATACATAATGTTGAAAATTATATGGCGGCAATTGCTGCAACCAGAGATTTGGTTTCTGCCCAAACTGTTGAATATGTAGCCAAAAACTTTGGGGGAGTTGCTCACCGTATTGAGTTGGTTCGCACTCTGGACGGTGTTCGGTATTACAATGATTCCATTGCCAGCAGTCCTGCAAGAACAACTGCGGGTCTGAATTCTTTTAACGAAAAGGTTATTCTGATTGCAGGGGGATATGACAAGAAGATTCCTTTTGATGAATTTGGTGAGGTTATCAATGAACACGTCAAAAAGCTTGTGCTTGTGGGACTTACTTCAGAGAAAATCGAAAATGCTGTGAAAAATGCAAAAAATTATGAGAATATGGAAATATTCAGAGAAACAGAATTTGAAGCAGCAATAAAGAAGGCTCGTGACTGTGCAGAAAGCGGAGATATTGTACTTTTGTCACCTGCTTGTGCCAGCTTTGATTTGTTCAAGAATTTCGAAGAACGTGGAAATCTGTTCAAGAAAATTGTAATGGAATTTTAAGTTTTCAGAATATATAACAGACGCCGATGATACCAACTGTATCATCGGCGTTTTGTGTCATACAAAAGCCTGAGCCCGAGGAAGATTATGATTGAAATACCTGCATACAGTACAAAATGAACAAAACCCACCGAATCTGGGTTAAATGTGAATACAAATGCTTGGTTTCCGAAAATATCTGCTGTTGAAGAAATTACACCAAGACAAAACCTCAAAGGATAAAAGAATGCCGCAAAAGTCAGATTAGGTGCGATATAAAACAAAATGCAGGAACAAAAGCCAAGGCAAAAAGCAAGAGTCACAACTGGTATAACCCAAAGATTTGTCAGAATCTGAATCCATGAAACTTTCCCGAAAAATATTACAGAGAAAAACATAGTTCCGATAAAAGCCGACAGCGAAACTGACAGCGAGGAACAGAAAAAGTTTTTTAAAAAGATTGCAGAACGATTGAGCATGCTTGTGTGGGATTCAGGAATTCTTAGCGGGGTTTCCATAACTGCATATATGTATTTGTAATATAAAAGTATTGCAAATGTGGCACAGAAGGAAAGGATAAGGCTTACTGAAAACAGTGCATACGGCACAACAATCAGAATAATTCCCAATGATAGAAACAGTGAATTAACGGAGGTGTAATTCTTTCGGAGGAGCATTGCGGATATTGAGGTCAGAAGCATTAGCACACTGCGACAGACTGAAGGGGTAAATCCTGCAACAGCCGCAAAAGCAACAATTACGGGAATTGAAAGAATAATTGTAAGCCTTTTGTTGATACGGAGCTTTCCAAGCAGTAACAGAAACACTGAAAATAAAATTGAAAGATGCATTCCTGATACTGCAACCAGATGTGAAAGACCTGCATTTGAGAAGCTTTCATACAATTTGTCGGAAAAGTCTTCCTTGCTTCCTACCAGAATTCCTTTCATAATAGCGGCATAATCGGTATTTTCGGGAATAAGACAATTAACGGCATAGGTTATTTTGTTTTTAATAAATCTTCCAATATCCTTTGTGGCGGTTACAATGTGAAATGGTTTGTCAAGTTGGGTATAGCTTGCACTTTTTGTGGAGCCGATATAAAAAATATTCTTTCCCCGAAGCTGTGTGTAGTAATCCGTTGTATCAAAATAATCTTCCCGCGTAGGTGTATTCAATGTTGTCCAGCAACGGATGAGGTCTCCTTCTTTCAAATTTTTGCCGCAGTATTCGGGAATATACATAACCACGGTTTGGGGTGAAATATATTCTTCCTTTATTTTTGAAACCTCAAAATTGAAGCGGTAGGAGTACCCTGTTGATGTTTCGGTACAGGGTGATGTTACTGTACCTGAGAGCCATACGGACTTCCCGTTATATTCACGCAGTCTGTCAAAGCTGCTGTTTTCTGCAATAACAATCCGAAGTATTCCAAGAACAAAAAACAGCAATAATATACACGGCAACAACAGATACTTGTTGTGTGAAATGGTCTTTGTCCGAAAAAAACGAAATGCAAAAAAGACACCGGATATACAAAAAAGAACCGATGCAAAAAGAAAAAGATAAAACGTTAATGTTGAAGAAACCGAAGCGGTGCAGAAGATACCGGCAGAAAATGCTATCACCGAGAGAACAAGATAATGCCGTGATGTAATGGGAAGGGGCGATTTGTGCATAATGGAGTCTCCTTTACGTTTTTCTTTTGAATAATTATTTTTCGGGAACTTTTGGAGGGTAAGGATTGCGGGAATCCGTAAGGTCAAGCAGAAAGTCCACGCTGGTATTGTAAAACTGTGAAAGAAGAATAAGATTTTCACTGGTAGGCATAAGAATACCGCTTTCATACTTTGACAGAACACTTTGACTGATTCCTGTCTCCATTTGTACCTTCAATTGGGTATAGTCTTTTGTTACTCGTATTAGTTTTAAATTTTTCATAACGCACCTCTTATTCAATTATTACATAAAATATGCATATTGTTAATAATTATATGAATAATTTATTCAAAAAAAGAATATTTTTGAAAAAAAGGAGCAAAAAGCAGGAGAAAACCAAGTATTTTATTGAGTTAAATTAATGAAGAAAAGTGTTTGTTTGAAAAAAGCGACAAAAAAATTTGATACTGATTAATCATTTGAAAAAAATAATAAATAAAGATTGAAAAAAACTTGCAGAAACTGTTTTTTTGTGTTACAATATACTCTGTCTATGTGTATGATTGGTTTCGGAAAGCTAAGTTTTCTGAAAGCCTGCAAATATTCCGCTGGCTCACGGCGGGTGAAACTTAAATTCTGTGAGCGGGAAAGGTAATGTGATTCAAATGAAAAATACCG
>JAZRIX010000062.1:0-78635 GCA_045645485.1 Clostridia bacterium
CCTGGCGACTTATTCTATAGTACTTTGAAGCTTCTGTTACACCTACTTTGTAACTTTTTTTAACTACACGTTGACGAAAGTGGGCATTTGATGTTAAAATATTCATGGAAAATGACTCCTTCTGATATATGTTTTTCTTGGACGTTAAACATTATATCATATTGGGAGTTCATTTTCCTTTTTATTTGTCACCCATCAATTGTATCACAACAAAATTAACAAAAACTAAAAAAGTTTTTCAGCAATATGCCGCATACTATATTATATGCGGCATATTGCAATTTTATTCATCAACTGTTAAAGAAGGCTTTATATCCCTTGTATGCCATATAAATATCAAACTTGCCCGCCACTTCATTGGGGGAATGCATTCCAAGCAAAGTAACACCGCAATCAATTGTGTCTACATCAAGATTGGCAATAAACTGCGCAATTGTACCGCCTCCGCCTATGTCAGTCTTGCCAAGCTCGCCTGACTGCCACAAAACATCATTTTCTTCAAAAATATTGCGAATTCTGGCTACAAACTCAGCACTTGCATCACTTGATCCGCTCTTTCCTCTTGCACCTGTGTACTTTGTAAGAAGCAGCCCTTCATTAATATAAGAACTGTTGTTGCGTTCAAAAACTTCAGGGAAATTGGGGTCAAAAGCCGCTCCCACATCAGCAGATAAGCAAGCGGAATTGGACAGACACTCCCTGAGCAAAAGTTCGGTGTACTCACCTTCACACAAACCGCACACTTTTGCAAGAGCATTCTCAAAGTTGCGGGATTGCATTCCGGTGTTGCCCATACTCCCTACTTCTTCCTTGTCTACAAGCAAACAAACAGCTGTTTTCAAAGGTTTGGCTGTGCACGCAATAGCACGCAAAGCGGTATATGCACAAACTCTGTCGTCATGACCGTAGCCCGCAATCATACTTCTGTCAAGTCCAAGGTCGCGTGCAGGAAAAGCGGGCACAAGTTCAAGCTCGCTGCTCATAAGATCAGCTTCGCAAATATCATATTTTTCATTCAGAAGCTTCATAACCCCATACTTCACTTTTTCTTTTTCTGCATCACTGCAGCCAATATTACCTGTCAGAACATTAAGCTTTTCAGCTTCAAAGGCTTCTGAAAGCTTCTTTGTGCTATACTGTCCTGCAAGGTGTGGCAGAAGGTCTGTTATGCAAAAAATCGGATCATTTTCATTTTCACCAATACAAACATCTATTGCTGTGCCGTCCTTTTTCACAATAACACCGTGAAGAGACAACGGAATATTATACCACTGATACTTTCTGATTCCCCCATAATAATGAGTCTTCAAAAAAGCAAAGCCGTTATCTTCATAAAGAGGCTGTGGTTTCAGGTCAAGACGCGGAGAATCAATATGTGCACCAACAATATTTACACCCTTGGAAATACTTTCGCTTCCTATAACAAAAGCACAAAGTCCTTTGCCGCGATTTACACAGTACACTTTGTCTCCCGGTTCAAGCTTTTTCTTTCCGTCAAGCAGTTCAAAGCCGGCTTCTTCAAGAATATGAACACTTATATTGCAAAACTCTCGTTCAGTCTTTGCAATAGTAATTGCCTTTCTGTATTCCTCACAAAACTCATAGATTCTGGTCTTTTTATTTTCGTCTATATCCGAAAAACCGTTTTTTCTTTCATAAAGCAAATTATCAATCATAGTTCTATATCCTCCTTATTAATTTTCATTAGTTTTGTATAATTTATTATACGCATCCAGAGTTTTTTGAACCCTTTCAACATAATTTCTTGTCTCCTCATACGGTATTTCAGAAAGCCCACCCTTTCCGTCTGACAAATTATCGTCTGCAAGCCATTTGTCAACATTTCCCGTACCGCCGTTATAAGCAGTAACTACAAGCTCCCTGTCTCCGTAAATCTGATATAACCGGCTGAGATAATAACAACCCAGCCTTATGTTCTTTTCAGGGTCATAAAGCTCCGAAGGTATTCTGTATCCAAAATTACCCTTGCGGTTGCATTCCTCCGCAGTTTTATCCATCAGCTGCATAAGCCCCTTTGCCCCCGCTGACGAATAAGCCTCGGGGTCAAAATTACTTTCCACCTTTATAACCGAATAGACAAAATACTTATCAAGATTATATTCCTGTGCATATT
This sequence comes from Clostridia bacterium, assembly GCA_045645485.1. Lineage (GTDB taxonomy): Bacteria > Bacillota > Clostridia > Monoglobales > Monoglobaceae > SIG440. Next base: position 2,135 of record JAZRIX010000062.1, read on the forward strand.
TCTCTACATATTCCTGAAATTTTACGGGATAAATCTGTCTCAGCATAGCCTCTTTTCCGCCGCCGAGAAAAAAATACAAAAAAAGTCCCGCAAACACCAGAAGAAGAAATGGCCTCAGACAGCCACGTTTCTTTTTCTTCATTATTTCCTACCTCTGCCAAATCTATTTTTTTGATACTTCCTGAATAATTTTTTCAGCAAAAACCTTCAGTTGTTCAACATCTCCGTTATTTTCGAAACAAAAATCAGCAAGTCTTCTGTATTCCTCATCCGTCAGTTGTTTTGACATTCTGGCTTCTGCCGCATCACGCTTGATACCGTCCCGTTTCATTATCCGACTCAGCCGTATTTCTTTATCTGCCGTAACAGCAACGGTAATATCACATTTTATGGGAAAGTCACACTGAAACAGCAACGGAACATCCAACACAACAATATCATTTTCTGTTTCTTCAATCATTCTGTGCATCTGAGCAAAAATATACTTGTGAGTAATATTATTCAGGCACTGAAGCTTTTCAGCATCGCCAAAAACAATCTGACCCATAGATTTGCGGTTCAGACTGCCGTCATCCAGAAGAACATCTGCACCAAAAGCCTGTGCAATTTCATCAAGAGCGGGCTGACCCTTTTCCACAACCTGTCTTGCAATTTTGTCACAGTCAATTACAAAAGCTCCGTATTTTTTCAATTCGGCGCACACAGCACTTTTCCCTGCACCTGTACCGCCTGTAATACCAATAATTTTCATTTTTTTATCCAATCAGAATTTATTTTGTTTCATACCACGTTTTTCCAATATTTCCTTCAACCTTCAAAGGCACAGACAGCACAACCGCCTTTTCCATTTCTTCCGTAAGAAGCTTTTGTACCTTTTCACATTCCTCGGGAACAGCTTCAACAATAAGCTCGTCGTGAACCTGAAGAACAAGCTTCGAACGCATCCCCTCGTCCATCAAGCGCCTGAACACATTTACCATAGCAATTTTTATAATATCCGCGGCAGACCCCTGAATAGGTGCATTCATAGCAACTCTCTCTCCGAAGGCCTGCGTGATTCTGTTTGCCGCCCGAAGTTCAGGAAGGTATCTTCTTCTGTTCAGAATGGTGGAGACAAAACCTTTTGTTTTTCCGTTTTCTACAGTTTTCTCCATATACTCCTTTACCTTGGGATATGCAGACAGATAATCCTCGATATATTTTTTTGCTTCCTTCATTGAAATTTTCAAATCCTGAGCAAGGGAGAATTCCCCTATTCCGTAGACAATACCAAAGTTTACAGCCTTTGCGCGGAATCTCATTTCTGAAGTAACTTCATCCATCGGAACCCCGAACACCTGAGAAGCTGTCTGGGTATGAATATCCACTTCGTTCAGGAACGCCGCCTTCATATTCTCGTCATCTGCAATATGTGCAAGAACACGTAGTTCAATCTGGGAATAATCCGCATCAACCAGAATATTTTCACCTTCTGCCACAAACATTTTTCTCATTTGCCTTCCACGCTCAGTGCGGATTGGAATATTCTGAAGGTTTGGTTCAGTACTGCTTATTCTCCCCGTTGCAGTAACAGTCTGGTTGAAGTTTGAATGAATTCTTCCCGTATTGCTGTCTATTACCGGAATAAGACCGTCTACATAAGTGGACTGCAGTTTTGCCAATGCTCGGTATTCAAGAATACATTCAATTATCGGATACTCGCCCTCAAGCTTTTTCAAAACCTCGGCATTGGTGGAATAACCTGTTTTTGTCTTCTTTCCGTGAGGAAGCTTCAGTCCGTCAAAAAGGATTTCTCCCAACTGCTTGGGGGAGTTTATATTGAACTCCTTGCCTGCATAGTCATATATCTGCTTTTCCAGTTGACTGATACTTTGTCTGAGCTGGTCACCAAAGTCAACAAGAGCATTCCTGTCAACATACACACCAATATACTGCATATCCGCGAGTACTTCAACAAGGGGAAGCTCAACCTCATAAAACAACTTGTGCTGATCATTCTTTTCCAGCTCATCAGCAAACTTTTTCCACAGTCTGTATAGCACAAAAAGCTCCGCCGCCATACGGTCTGTGTTTTTGTCCGATTCATCGTCAAAGCCCATTGAAAGCTGACCGTTTTCTTCTACATTGCATGAGCCTTCAAGAGTCATTCCGAAAAACTCCAAAGCCATATCTTCAATCTTATACGAATTTCTTGCCGGATTGAGTATATATGCCGCAATGGCAATATCAAAAGCAAGCTCTCTGTACTCAATGTTTATGCTTTTCAGATATAAAATATCCTCTTTTACATTAAAACCGATTTTTCTGCATTTTTCACTTTCAAAAAATGCCTTCAATGCATCCCCGTCAGGAGCATTCACAAAGAAACTGTTTTCACCGTCAACACTAACCCCCAGACCGCCGTCATAAAAACGGTAAACCACAGGGCCGTCATATTCTGCCAGTTCAAAAAGCTTTGATGAATCTTTCTCTTTACATTCACCTTCAAAGGAAAGTACCTCTTGCTTAGGAGCCGCAGAAAGTTCCAGCTTCGAAAGAAACGACCTGAAATTCAGTCTGACAAACAATTCAGCCAGTGCCTCTTTGTCATATTCCTTCATAGCACAGGCTTCAATATCAAAATCAAGAGGAACCTTTCTGTCAATTTCAGAAAGCTTTCTGCTGAGAAATGCATCCTCTTTGCCATCCTCAAGCTTTTTCTTCACCGATGGAGAAGCTTCTATTCCGTCAAGGTCTTCATATATGTTTTCAATACTTTTATACTTTTCAATAAGAGAAAGTGCTGTTTTTTCACCAATTCCCTTCACCCCGGGAATGTTATCGGAGGTATCCCCCATAAGTGCTTTGACATCTATAAATTCAGAAGGGGTGACCCTGTATTTTTCCAGAACTTCATCTGCGCCGTAAACAGTAGTTGTTGTGTTACCCATCTTTGTGATTACAAGCTTTATCTTTACAAGCTCTGACGCAAGCTGAAGGTCATCCTTATCACCTGTAAGAATGGAACACTCAACTCCCGAATTTTCACAAGCTGATGCAACAGTTCCGATAATATCATCAGCCTCGTAGCCGGGTTTTTCAAGGCAAACACAATTCATTGCCCCCAGAACCTGCTTCATAAGCGGAAGCTGAACAAGAAAATCCTCAGGTGCGGGCTTTCTTTGTGCTTTATACAAATCATACATTTTGTGGCGGAAAGTTTTTTCCTTTACATCAAAGGCCACACAAAGATAGTCAGGCATATCATCCTCAAGATTCTTAAAGAGAATATTCAAAAAACCGTAAACTGCATTTGTGGGAGTTCCGTCAGGAGCATTAAGCATACGGATTCCGTAATATGCTCGATTCAAAATGCTGTTTCCGTCAATAATAAGTAACTTTTTCACTGTAATCACATTGCCTTTCGGTCGCAGAAAATTTACATTCCTTAATTCTTTCTCAAAACCATTATGTAATGTGCCGCAGAATTCCTCCTATATCCTTTCAGCAGAAAATTTACTGCAAACACAAAACGTCAACACCGCGAAATGCGGTGTTGACAGATTTTCAGGTTTAGTCTTCAACTGTTGCATCAATATCATCAGAAGAAATTTCTGACGCTACAGTGTCTTCAGCAGCTTTTTCTTCTTTCTTTTTTGAAAAAGATTTTTTGAGACTTTCGGTGCCTTCAACAAGCTTGTCGATTGCAACAGGAACCATATCAATGATTCTGTCATAAACAGAAGTGTTTGAGCTAACAGGCAAAAGTCTTACCTGACCCTTTCCTACAATCATAAACGCAACAGGCGTAATGGAAACACCGCCGCCGGCACCGCCGCCAAAGGGTGCCTGCTTTTCAGCCGGAGTCTCACAGGCTGAATGATCAGTACCTCCGACACCAAAACCCAGACCTACCTTGGAAATGGGAATAATAACTGTACCGTCGGGAGTTTCAACGGGGTCACCCACTATTGTATTAACGTCAATCATGTCTCTGATGCTTTGCATCGCTGTGTACATCAATCCTTGAACCGGATGCTGTTCTGCCATTTTATACATCTCCTTTTGTATTTAAAATATCTGAAGGCAAAAGCCGTTCAAAATTATAATTTTCATTTTTTCGAAGCCTTTATTTTGGCTAATTTTATTATACATCCTATAATATGCACAATGCGAATTTTAATTATTCCTTGAGCTTCTATTTTGAATTTTTTTTCGTTATAATCGGGCAACAACTCAACTGTCGGAAACTTTACATTTACGAATTTGCACAAATATCCGTAAACATTTCCTACCAAAGCCCATGCCGCACCGTAAGCCATACCGGTTGTTGCGGCATCACCTGTTCCAAAGGCTGAACGGATATATATATCCGAAAACTCAACCCTTGACCCTGCATACCGAAGAATCTCATCAATCAAACCCTTGACTTCATCGTATTGCTTTTTCAGCCGTTTAATCTTAGCAAAAAAGCCTTCTACATTTTTTTCTTCAGATTTTGGCTTCTTGTCATTCGTTTTTTGTTTTTTCTTTTTTCCGAAGCGGCTGATAAATTTCTCGTCCAGAGTTATCCTGAACAAAAAGCTTTTCAGAACCGCAGAAACCTTGCCATCCCTATAGCTTATAATCACAGACAGCCTTGAGCAAAGAAGCATCGTCATCAAGGCCGAAAAAAGAAAAACTGCAATTATGAAAACCCATAACCAAATCATTTAACCACCGACTCTGATTCAACTAACGGTTCAATATTTTCACCGACATCTGATGAGTTGCCTACCATATTGCCGTCAACTGCATTTTCTCCTGTTTCATTACTTTCAATACTGTTTTGCAGAGCAATTTCATCGGCACTGCGTTCTTCAAAATCAGGAAGCTCTGCAATACTCTCTATTCCAAAGCTTCTCAGGAATTCTTCTGTTGTTCCAAAAAGCATGGGGCGACCCGGAGTATCAAGTCTTCCTACCTCTTCAATAAAATTCTTTTCTAGAAGCTTGTTCACCAGAGTATCACAGGACACACCTCTAATCTGTTCAATAACAGCACGGGTTACCGGTTGCTTGTAAGCAACAATGGCAAGCACCTCCATTGCCGCATTTGAAAGGCTCTGACTCCTTCTGGGCTCTACCAGCTTTGAAACAAAATCCTGATATTCGCGTCTTGTGCACATCTGAAAAGAATCTTCAAGACGTATAATCTGAATTCCCCGTTTCTCACGGTCATATTTATCCGCAAGAGCCGTAACAATAGCTCTGGTACTCTTTGTATCAATATCAAGTATATCAGAAAGTTTTTCCGCATCTACAGCATCTCCTGCCGCAAACAGAACACTTTCGATTATAGCTTCAGCTTGTTTAAGTTCCATATTTCCCCCAACGTATAATACCGAATCGGCATCAATCTTCTATTTCTTCAAAGTTAAAATTATCATTATCCGAAATCTTCGTAACAGAATATTCGCCCCTTACATCCGTGTCTTCAACAAAAATCTTATTCAACTTTATCATCTCAAGAATTGCAAGGAAGGAGGCAACAGCCTCAGGCTTTGTTTTTGTATCCTTGAAAATATCCCTAAAAAGCATCCGTCCTTTTTTCATCAGACCGTTCCAGATTTTTCGCACTTTTTCTTTTATAGAAACCTTTTCATGTCCTACAATTCCTGAGAAAGACCTCTTGGGCGGCGGAAGCTTGCGTTCCAGCTTGATGCAGGACATTTTGTACGCATCAAGAAGGTTTTCAAGAGTCATCTTTGCATAATTCATTTCAGCAGGCGGTCTTTCAATGGCATCGGGAAGCTTGAAAAATAAACCTGCAGAAAAGTTCTCGTGTTCTCTAAAAAACTCTATACTTTCCTTGATTTGCTGATACTCAAGAAGACGTCTCACCAGCTCTGTTCTGGGATCCTCCTCATCTTCATCCTCATCTTTTGGCAAAAGCATTTTTGATTTAATCTGAAGAAGGGTAGCCGCCAACACCAAAAATTCACTTGAAACCTCAAGATCCATTTCCTCCATACTTCTCATAACCTCAAGATACTGATCCAATATGGTGGCAATGGGTATATCATAAATACTTACTTTATTCTTTTTTATAAGCATAAGAAGAAGATCAAGAGGTCCTTCAAATGCGTCAAGCTTGAATGAAAGCTGTTCCATACAATCGTTTCCTGTCCGTTTATTTTATAGGAATGGTAAAAATCCGATAATCATGTCAAACACCCACAAAATCTTTGTCGCAAGAAAATTCAGAAGAAAGCTGAACAAGGGAGTGTTTATCAATATAATAAGGATAATAAAACCGTACTGTTCATACTGCATAATTTTGAAATAAATTCTGGCAGGAAGAACTGCATTCAGGATTTTTGAACCGTCCAACGGAGGAATAGGAATCAGATTGAATACCGCAAGACTTATATTCAGTGAAATCAAAACCTGAAGCATTGTAAGCACCACTGTTATTGAAACATATGCAAGTCTGCCAAGCTGAACATGGCCAAACACCTTTATAATGACGGAATATGCAAGACAGCACCCAAAGCAAACAATAAGATTGCTGACAGGACCCGCAAGGGAGGTCAGAACCATACCCGACTTGAATCTGCCTTTTTTGAAATTTCTAGGGTTTATGGGAACAGGCTTTGCCCAACCAAACCCGAAAAGGAACAGACAAATAGCACCAATGGGGTCAAGATGACTGAGAGGTCTGATATTCAGTCTGCCCATATTCTTTGCGGTATCATCGCCCATTCTGTACGCTGCATAACCGTGTGCAAATTCATGTATTGAAAGTGAAAAAAGTACGCAGAAAACAGTGAGAAGCATTTCCGCAATACCTTCCCAGCCATTTCCGAACCAATGACTAATTCTGCTGAACATAATACGTTGTCTCCTTTATGCAAAAACACATATTTACAGTTCTTAATATTGTACCACAACCTTCCCGATTTGTCAAATAATCATCACTATGCCTGAAATATACTTTGTTTCCGAATATGTTGAGTCTGTGGAATGGATGGATAAAGGACAATCACTTCCGTTCATCCAATGGGAAGGGATGCTTGCTGTAAACGCTTTAGGTTATGATTACGGCTGGACAACCAGTGTCCGCGTTGCAAAAACACGTATAAAAAATAATTTTACACAAAATAATACGGTATCTGCAAAATAAACGCACATACCGTCTTATTTTCTTTCTATTTCCTTTAATACTTTTATTATGGGATATATCAACAAGCCACAAAAGAAATTACTCACCCCGTGAATCAAATCGTATGGAATACCCGCAACGTACCAGGCACTGAGTTCCTGATAGCTTAAGCCTGTTATAACCGCCTGAACAGGCAAATACAACAGTCCATACGTAAAGCCATGCGCAGAGCAAAGGCACATATACACAAGGTTCTTCACAAACGGCTTCATATTTTGAGGTAAAAGCATTACACCCACCCACAACGGAAGCCATATATACAAATATGAAAACCACCATAGTCCAAAACCGTCCAGTAAACCACTGAGCAGTATAAACACATAAATCGACCACACAGCTTTTTTGCGGTAAACTGCCGTTATTGCAACAATCATAACACCCACCAAATGAATATTGGGCAGCATAGCCAGAATAGCCTTTGATGCATATATCAACCCTCCCAGCAGTCCAAAAAGGCATATTTCACGCATATTCAGTTTCATAATTATTCCGCCTTGATGGCATAAGCCACTCCTTCTTCTATTTCCGTCTCGGATACACCGCGGGTTGCATATTCGCCATCCACATAAAACGCCCAGTATTTTCCGTCCTTTTCATATTCGAGGGTTACGCCGTTTACAGTTTTCATATAAAGACCATAAGGACCCTTATCCCCCGATACCAGACCAGCCCTCACAAGTGCGTCACCTACGGTCTTTTCGTCTGTATGTACAGTAAAGCTTGTCTCTTCACCATCAATACCCACAACAGTAATTTCAAAAACTTCTCTTCCCTGACCAATGTCACCGCTTTGACTTTTTAATTCTTCGCCGGATTTCGTTACGCTGTTTTCAAAAGACTTAAATACCGAAACCGACACTCCTGCAACAGCAATAAAGAAAATAACTGCAATTATCAATATCTTTTTCATCTTACTACCTCTTCCTTCTATTAACAAACAAACTATACCATAAACCAAGAATTTTTTCAAGCTATTGAATAAATTTGTATAAAATTTTTTAAAAAAAGCTTGCATTATTGCAAATCTTGTGATATAATTATTGACGCATTGAAAAATGCCGGTGTGGTGGAATTGGCAGACGCGCTGGACTCAAAATCCTGTGGTAGTGATACCGTATCGGTTCGACCCCGATCACCGGCACCAAAACTTCTATCAATATTGATAGAAGTTTTTTGATTTTTTTACAAATGTTGGGGTTTCAGTACAGAAAAGATATTTTTACTAATAATTGAAGAAACCCTGACGGCTTTCTTTTTAACAGAAAAATGTTCTCACATTTTTCAATCCTTCGCTAAAAACGTGCTGCAAGCACGTTTTCTTAACGTTGCGGCAACATGACGTCATTACAAGCCGTATAGCTTCATCCTGAGTTTAGCGAAGGATCTTTCCAAAAGGTTTTACCCCAACATTTGTTATAAAACCAAGAATAATAATTAACAAAAAGGATGCTTCGGCATCCTTTTTGCTTTGTAAAAATTCTTTAAAGTAACGAAAATCTACCCACGGAATATACTAAAAACAAAGGGTTGGTGGTCAGAATGTTCAAAAAAAGGAAATGTTGTTGCCGAAGAAATCTGTGCGGCGTCGGGTTTTATCTTATTTCAATAGGTGCAGGACTGCTTCTGGCGTATGCTATTCCAAGATACCTTTTGATTACGCTCATGGGAATCGGCTTGATTATCGCCGGCTTTTGTATGATTGTAAAAAAATAATCAGGAAAGGGGAGAAACTCATTGAAAATTGTGGTAGTGAAAGCACCTGGTTTTCTGAGAGGACTTCTGAAGACAATTTTCAAAATGAAGTCTGATACCCAAGGATAATCTTTTCACAAAAGCTACATAAACGAAAAAAAGCCATAAGTGCAATGCACTTATGGCTTCTGTGTTTAAAATTAAACAGCTCTCTGAACTTTTCCTGATCTCAAGCATCTTGAGCAAGCATATACTCTTTTGGGAGTACCGTCAACAACCGCTCTTACTCTTCTGATGTTAGGCTTCCATGTTCTGTTGGCACGACGATGTGAGTGAGACACCTTTATACCGAACTTCATTTCTTTTCCGCAAATTTCGCACTTTGCCATTATATATACACCTCCAATTGCAATCAAAATCATAATAAATCTAACCAACTTAAAATATTATAACAGAATATTATTACTTTTGCAAGTGTTTTTTTTAATTTTTTAAAAAAATTTCCATCTTTTTGTGGTATTAACGTAAAAAAACAGAAACCCGTGATAATAGTATAAAAAAAAGATACTTTTATATAAATATTTTTTATTATGTATAATATATAATAAATGTAAATATGAATATAAACAAAAAATAGGAGTGAAATCATCATGAGAGTAATAATTTGTGAAAATTATGAAGAGGTTTCCGCACAGGCAGCAAAAATTGTTGCCAGCCAGTTGGTCCTGAAGCCCGATTCAATTCTGGGGCTCGCTACAGGTTCTACTCCGGTTGGAATGTACAACCTTCTTGCGGAAATGAACAAAAAAGGTGAAATTGACTTTGAAGCAGTAGAAACCTTCAACCTCGACGAATACTACCCCATGGCAGCAGACCATGACCAGAGCTACCGTTATTTTATGAACGAAAATCTTTTCAACAACATCAATATAAAGATGGAAAAAACTCATGTTCTTGACGGTACTGCCAAAGACCCCGAAAAAGAATGTGTTGACTTTGAAGCTATGATTGATGCCGCAGGAGGCATTGACCTTCAGGTTCTGGGAATTGGTCAGAACGGGCACATAGGTTTCAACGAACCCGACACCTTCCTCTATGCTGACACACATCTTACCGACCTGACCGAAAGTACAATCAACGCAAACTCAAGATTCTTTGACAAGATCGAAGATGTTCCCACCAAGGCACTTACTATGGGTATCGCTACAATCCTCAAGTCAAAGAGAATTATCATTCTTGCAAGCGGCGCCAACAAACGTGACGTAATCACCGACCTTATAGAAGGTGAAATTTCAACAAATAATCCTGCTTCAATGCTCAAACTTCACAAAGACGTAATTGTTATCTGTGACAAGGAAGCATACTCAAAGTAGTATATAATTACATTTTGCGCTTTTGATAATTATATATTAAAACAATACAAAAGGATCGTCTTCGGGCGGTCCTCGTTTTTTTCACTGGATAAAGCGGGTTTGCCGCTCGCACAAGTGGAGATTGCAGCATTTACGATTTCACTCCGACTATTTAATCTTGTTTTTGTATGCTGGAAACCGCAATTTCTTAGTATACAAAAAAACGCACAAACGTTGCTTTTGGCAACATTTGTGCGCTTGATTTTCAAATACTGTAGTGCAGCATTTTCATTGCAAAATAATTATTTTATAATTTCCTTTATTGCTTCCTGATATACGTCATAAGTTTTCTGATTGATTTCAAGGAATTCATCTGCACCAAGGCTCTTGAGCTGTTCGAGGTACTTATCCCAATCCTTTTCTACATCACTCTTGCCCATAATCCAGTTAGCCTTGTTCTGTTCAACAATGTTAAACAGATCTGTCTGGAGAACTGAAAGTCTTGTGGAATCAGCAGGTGTGTAGTAAGGACGAGGCCATGTTTCCTTATCAATAAAGGGTTCATACAATGCATAAAGCTCATCATATGTCTTGAAGCCGTCCTGGTCTTCAATGATAACACCACGATCCTCTTCACGGTTCATATAACCCGGCATATGAGGACCGAATGTTGTATTGCTGTAGTACATATCAGAAATTGATTCACGTCCCTGTTCAGCGGGATCATTCCACTTGTACATTTCTCCATCTTTATGGAACGATGCATTGATTTTGCCGTTTGCAACTGTATCAACCTCACCGTACCAGTTCACAATTGTGTTATCCTTGTCATAGAATGTATCAATCCATGCCATAGCAGCCTTGGGATCTTCACAGGCTGAAGTTACATGAGCAGCATTTCTTGAGCCGATTGAACCGGGATGGATATGAACAACAGGAGTAATCTTTCCATCTGCGCTGAGAGGCGGAATTACCACATACTGATCCATGTTGACGCCAAAGGGATTTTCCTTACCAAAGGTTACACCAACAATAGGTATGTCTGACTGAAGCGTTGAGTTAAATGTGTTTGATTCGTATGTAAAGCACTGAATATCAAGAAGTCCTTCTTTGTAGAGTTCTGCATAGAACTTAATCATTTCTTTCCATTCAGGAAGCATAGGGGTGAAAGCAACCTTGCCGTCGCGAACATTCAGATATGCATCATACATGCCGAATTTTGTTGAAATACCCCAACATGAAAGGAGTGTTTCAGGATAGTTGTAAGCACCTTCATTATAGAAAGTCATAGGAATTTCATCAGCCTTGCCGTTGCCGTTGGGGTCTTCTGTCTTGAACTTTTTGAGAACCTCCTTAAGTTCAGGAAGTGTTGTGGGAACCTGAAGGTTAAGCTTGTCAAGCCAAGCCTTGTTAATCCACCAGAAGGTTTCAATGAATGCACCCTTGCCGCCGCTGTATGAAGGAAGTGCATAAATATGACCGTCAGGAGAGGTTGCAATAGCTCTTGTTGTAGGCTGTTCTTCAAACATTCTCCAGATATTTGGTGTATTTTCCTCTGTGATATAGTCTTCCAAAGGAATCAAAACACCCTGTGCCGCATACTTTGCTACGTCAACATTCTGGAATGCATTCTTGAGGATAATGTCAGGATAGTCGCCTGATGACATAATCATACTTATATCACCGGCAAACCACTCGATTTCATAATCGGGTGAATTTGCAGCCCATTTTTGCTGATAATATCTGAAGATATCCTTCTTTTCCGGTTCATCTCCGACTACATAACCATATACTGTAAATTTACCGTCATTTACTGCTGTTGATCCGCCACAACCTGTGAAAGCCAGAGCCATAGCAGCCATCATTGCAACTACAAGTACGCAACTGATGATTTTTTTCATTTTACTTCATCCTTTCTTTAATAAAGTGCAGATTTTACCGGACAACCTGCAAACCGATTTTTCACACCAAGCTTTGGATTAACCCTTTACTGAGCCAATCATAACACCCTGTACAAAGTATTTCTGCACGAAGGGGTAAAGAATTATCATAGGAAGTGCTGCAAGAAGAATTGTAGAATACTTTACAAGTTCCTTAAGTTTTTCTGCACTTGCCGCATACTGAGCATCAACCATTTCCATTCCACCGGTAGAAAGATTTGTTGTCAGATTTCTGAGTATAAGCTGGAGATTGTACATTTCAGGCGATCTCATATAATAGAGAACTGAAAGGTAAACATTCCAGTGACTGAGAGCATGATAAAGAACCATAACTGCAATAATAGCCTTTGAAAGCGGAATAACCATCCTGAAGAAAAATGTAAAATAGCTGCCACCATCTATTTTTACTGATTCATATAATTCTTCCGAAACGTTACTTACAAAGAAGCTTCGGCAAATAATCATATTGTAAATATTGAATGCACCGGGAAGCACAAGTGCCCAAACCGTATCAAAGAGACCAAGACTCTTGATAAGCAGGTATCTCGGAACAGTACCGCCGTCAAAATACATTGTGATAAGACACAATGTTGTAAACAAACCCTTTCCCACAAGCTCCTTTCTTGAAAGAGCAAATGATGCAGGAATAAGCACCAGAATATTGATCAATGTACCGATAAGCGTATAAACAAGAGAGTTTCTATAACCAAGCCAGATTGTCTTGTATTCAAAAGCTCTCTGATAACCTTCCCATGTAATGCCACGCGGCAACAGAAGAGTCTTTCCCGCATTAACATAAGCAGGATCGGATATTGATGCAACAATAACAAAGTATAAGGGATACATAACAATAAAAAGTATGATTCCCATAAGTATATAGTTGAAAAAATCAAAAACTTTGTCTGAACCAGTTTTTTTAATCATAATTATATTCCCCTCCTTCTTAGAACAATGATGTGTCACTTACCTTGCCGGCAATCCAGTTAACAATAAGTACGCAAGAAAGGTTTACCAGTGTGTTGAAAAGGTTAACCGCCGTAGAGAAACCGAACTGACCGTCAATAAGACCAACCTTATAAACGTATGTAGAAATAACTTCTGATGCACCAAGGTTTGCACTGTTCTGAATAAGAAGCATTTTATCACAACCAACCGCAAACATTGAACCAAAGCTCATAATCATCGTAATAATAACAGTTTCTGCAATTGAGGGAAGCTCAATATTCCAAATAATTCTAAGTCGGTTTGCCCCGTCAATCTTTGCCGCCTCAAGCTGTTCAACATCAATGCCCGAAAGAGCGGAAATGTAGAGAACTGCTGAATAACCAAGACCCTGCCACATACTGGTGAGCCAGTAAATCCAGAAAACGTATTTTTCTTCTGCAAAGAAGTTTATAGGCTCAACTCCAAAGAAACCTAAAATAATATTGAACGCACCCGAAGTTGGTGAACAGAATACCTGTGCAATGTTGATAACAATAACAAACGAAAGCATATGGGGAAGATATGTAAAGTTCTGAACCAGCTTCTTATACCACAGAGTATCTACCTGATGCAGCAAAAGTGCAAACAGAACAGGCAACGGAAACGAAAGAAAACTGGAGAAAATTGAAATACTGATTGTATTCAGAATCAACTCCTTGCAGGATGGCAATGAAAAGAATCTGATAAAATGGTCAAGTCCAACCCAAGGTGACCCGAGAATACCCTTTGTGGGCATAAATTCCTTAAATGCAAGGGTGATTCCGTACATAGGTACATAAGCGAAAATAAACATAAAGGTGAAAGCCGGTATCAAAAAGATGTACAGCTGCCACTGTGACGCGATCCTTGCGCCGAGAGACTTTTGTCTTAATTGTGTTGCTTGTTGTTTTTCCAAAGTCTTCATAATAAAACATTAACCTTTCCGACTCACAATCGTACTTGAATGCATTGTGCAACTGCCGTGAGCCAGACAATCACTGCATATATTTATATATTAAATAGTCGCATTGCCGAAAATTCGACTTGCAAAAACTATCGTCACAAAGATATGTAAAAAATAACCAAAAAAATTTGAATATTCTTTCATTCTTGTGAAATTATATCACATATACCTCGTTTATGTCAAGACTTTTTCGTCATTTTTTACACCAAGTCTTATATATTCTTTGTCGATTGTGACAAACTACACAATTTGTCCCATTTTATCCTACATTTCGTCTCATTTTGTGCAACTTTTAATCATTTTTTCTTCCAAAAGAATATAGAAATCCTCTGGTAAATATTAGCAATTTTGTCAGCGCTAAAATTTCTCACTCCTTGAATTTGCTATTACCCAAAGAAACCGGCTGCGCCGCTCGCTGCGGGCGGCGGTCGTAGTAATAACGCTTTGTTGTCCGTGTGCATTTCTGCCCCGGGCAGAAGATGAATTGATAACGAAAAACAGCTCCGCCTGAGCGGAGCTGTAAAAAACTTATTTTATTAGAACTTTGATCTTGCTGTGTAGTGTGTATGCAAGAGTTCGTGTGATTTGTGGCTACCCGGTTTTTCAAGGAATTCTGAGTAGAGAAGCTTGATATCTGGGTTTTCGTGTGACTTACGAACGGGAAGGTTCTTATCTTCTGCATAGAGACCTGCTGCTCTCTTTGCCTTGAGGTCAATATCCATACGGATTGCAGAGTCTACGATAGGCTGACCGCCACCTGTTACGCAACCGCCGGGACAAGCCATAACTTCGATGAAGTGATAGTTTGCCTTGCCGTCTCTTACGTCGTTGAGAACCTTTCTTGCATTGCCAAGACCGCTGACAACAGCAACCTTAACTTCTGTGCCTGCAACTGTAAGTGTTGCTTCCTTGATACCTTCTGTACCGCGAACTGCTTCGTAGTCAAGCTTGTCAAATGACTTGCCTTCGAGTACTTCAACAACTGTTCTGAGAGCTGCTTCCATAACACCGCCTGTTGCACCGAAGATTACGCCAGCACCGCTTGCTTCTTCGAAGGGATTGTCAAACTTCTCGTCGGGAAGCTTGTTAAAGAGGATACCTGATTCCTTAATCATCTTTGCAAGTTCTCTTGTTGAGATAACTGCATCGACGTCACGGAGCTTGTTTACTTCCATTTCAGGACGACCTGCTTCAAACTTCTTAGCTACGCAGGGCATAACTGAAACTACAAACATCTTTGCTGGGTCAATGCCCATCTTTTCAGCATAGTAAGTCTTGAGGATTGCACCAAACATCTGGTGTGGTGACTTACAAGATGAAAGGTTGTCAAGGAAGTCTGGGAAGTTGTGTTCACAGAACTTAATCCAACCGGGACTGCATGATGTGATCATAGGAAGCTTGCCGCCGTTCTGGAGTCTGTCAATGAATTCTGTTCCTTCTTCCATAATTGTAAGGTCTGCACCTGTATCTGTATCAAATACGCCGTCAAAGCCCATTCTTCTGAGAGCTGCAGCCATTTTGCCTGTTACGGGTGTACCGATTTCGTAACCAAATTCTTCACCAAGACCAACACGAACTGCAGGAGCTGTCTGAACAACAACATATTTTTCGGGATCGTTGATTGCCGCCCATACATCTGCTGTATTGTCCTTTTCACGGAGAGCACCTGTGGGACAAGCTACGATACACTGACCGCAGTTTACGCAAGGAACTTCGCCGAGAGACTTGTTGAAGGGTGATGCAATTGTTGTTTTGAAGCCTCTTTCTGTTGCATCAATAACAGAAACAGTCTGGATTGTCTTACAAGCACTAACGCAACGACGGCAGAGTACACACTTATTGTTGTCTCTTACGATTGAAGGTGAAACTTCATCAATGTCGTATTCGTTTCTTTCGCCCATGTATGTGATGTCTGTAACACCAAGTTCATCAGCAAGCTTCTGAAGCTCACAGTTCTGGTTTCTTGCACAGGTCAAGCACTTGCGGTCATGGTTTGAAAGAAGAAGTTCAAGGTTGATACGGCGAGCGTCTCTTACCTTCTGTGTGTTTGTGAGAACTTCCATTCCTTCAGATACGGGATATACGCAAGCAGCCTGAAGATTTCTTGCACCTACAACTTCAACAATACACATTCTGCATGAACCTGTCTTGCTGACATCCTTAAGGTAACAAAGAGTAGGAATTTCAATACCTACGCTGCGGGCAGCCTCTAAAACAGTGTAATTTGAAGGAACACTGAGAGCCTGACCGTTAATTTTTATATTAACCATTTCCATGTTATTCACTCTCCCTCTCTATTATTTCTTGATGATTGCGCCAAACTTACAGCTATCCATACAAACGCCGCACTTAACGCACTTCTCAGAATCAATTGTGAAGGGTGACTTGATTTCGCCTGTGATTGCACCAACAGGACACTTCTTAGCACAGAGGCTGCAACCCTTACACTTGTCTGCAACGATTTCATATTTAACAAGCTTCTTACATACGCCTGCAGGACAAACCTTGTCACGTACGTGAGCTTCATATTCATCACGGAAGTACTTGAGAGTACTGAGAACAGGGTTGGGAGCTGTCTGACCGAGACCGCAGAGTGCAGTTGACTTGATGCTGTAGCAAAGCTCTTCCATCTTGTCAAGGTCTTCCATTGTACCATTACCTGATGTAATCTTCTCAAGGATTTCGTAAAGTCTCTTTGTACCTACACGGCAGGGAGTACACTTACCGCAGGATTCATCAACTGTGAATTCAAGGAAAAATTTCGCAATATCAACCATACAGTTGTCTTCGTCCATAACGATAAGACCGCCTGAACCCATCATTGAACCGATTGCCATAAGTGAATCGTAGTCAATGGGTGTGTCTATAAGGTGCTCAGGAATACATCCGCCTGAGGGACCGCCTGTCTGTGCTGCCTTGAATTTCTTGCCGCCGGGAATACCGCCGCCGATTTCTTCAACGATTTCACGGAGAGTTGTACCCATAGGAACTTCAACGAGACCTGTGTTCTTAATCTTACCGCCGAGAGCGAATACCTTTGTACCCTTGCTCTTTTCTGTACCGATGCCCTTGAACCAGTCAGCACCGTTGAGGATAATCTGTGTAATATTTGCATAAGTCTCAACATTGTTGAGAAGTGTGGGCTTCTGCCAGAGACCTGCAACTGCAGGGAAAGGAGGACGGGGACGGGGTTCGCCGCGGTGACCTTCGATTGATGTGATAAGAGCTGTTTCTTCACCACATACGAAAGCGCCTGCACCGAGACGGATTTCCAAATCAAAGTCAAAGCCTGAATCAAAAATGTTCTTACCCAAAAGTCCGTATTCTCTTGCCTGAGCGATAGCCATACCAAGACGCTTAACAGCAATAGGATATTCTGCACGGATGTAGATGTAACCCTGTGTTGCACCTACTGCATAACCTGCAATAGCCATAGCCTCGATAACTGCATGGGGGTCACCCTCAAGAATACTTCTGTCCATGAATGCACCGGGGTCACCCTCGTCCGCATTACATGCAACATACTTCTGGTCATTCTGTGAATTGTATGTGAACTGCCACTTCATACCTGTGGGGAAGCCACCGCCGCCACGGCCACGAAGACCTGATTCCTTTATTACGTCAATAACTTCCTGAGGAGTCATTTCTGTAAGAACCTTACCAAGTGCCTGATATCCGTCAATACCGATATATTCTTCGATATCTTCAGGGTTGATAACACCACAGTTACGGAGAGCAACACGCATCTGCTTCTTGTAGAAATCAACTTCGTTAAGGCTCTTGATGTTATCTTCTTCAACTGTTTCAGCATAAAGAAGTCTTTTAACAACTCTACCCTTAACGAGATGTTCTTCAACGATTTCCTTTACATCCTCAGGAGTAACTCTGCTGTAGAAAGCACCCTCAGGATAAACAATCATAATAGGTCCCAAAGCACAAAGACCAAAGCAACCTGTTTTTATAACTTTAAATTCTTTTTCCAAATCATGTGCCGCAAGCTGTGCTTCCATTTCCTGGATGATAGCATCACAGCCGGAAGATGTACAACCTGTACCGCCGCAGCAAAGAATATGACCTCTAACCATATCCATGTTTAAACACCAAACCTTTCTGTATTTTTTATCCGAGCTGTTTGATTATTCAGCAGCACCGATTGTATACTTTGTAACAACGCGACCGTTAACGATATGTTCACTTACGATTTCAGCTGCCTTCTTTTCGTCAACCTTAACATAAGTAACCTTTTCTTCACCGGGAACCATAACTTCAACGATAGGTTCAAGACGGCAAACACCGATACAACCTGTCTGGGTAACTGCAACGTGATCAAGATTTCTCTTTGCAACCTCGTCCATAATCGCAGCAAGAACAGGTCTTGCACCTGCTGCAATACCGCAAGTAGCCATACCTACAACCACACGTACTGCGTGGTCGTCTTTTCTAAGTGTAACATTGCCTTTAGCTCTATTTCTTATAGCTTCAAGTTCTGCCAAGCTTTTCATTTTTTATACCTCCATTTTTCTTTAATTCAATTCTGCTTCGCCTTCCTTTAAAAATTCGGAAAGCCATAAATAAACCTCGGGAGCTGTGAAGGAAACACCATCAAGCACATTTTTCAAATCTGCCGTAATTACTTCAAATTCCTTCTCGCCCATTTTATGCCGATAGATAAAATCAACATTCTCATAGGACGTGAACAAACCCAGCATTGTGTCTGCCATATCCCCCAGAGGCTGACGGTCAATGTGGCTGTAGCCAAAAACCGCCGTAACGCAAGTACCCTTTCCCACTTCCGACTGTATATCAAAAGTACCGTCGGTGCTTTCAGCCGCATTCTTGAAAAGCGGAATCCCCAGTCCAACCTTTCTGGTTGTCCGTTTTGTGGTGAACGGGTCAATCACCTTTTCCAGAAACTCCTTTGTCATACCGCAACCGTCATCACGGATTTCAACCGTAAGTTTGTCGGCTGCAATATCCTCGTCTACCAAAACTTCAATCTTTGTTGCACCTGCAACAACCGAATTCTGAACAATATCCAGAATATGAAGCGAAATTTCTCTCATAGATTAGTTTCTGTACTTTGCAATGATACCTTCAACATCATCAACAACCAGTCTGCCGTAAACGTCGTCGTTTACAGTAAGAACGGGTGCGAGACCGCAGGCACCGATACAGCGGGTAGCTTCGATTGAGAAGAGACCGTCGGGAGTACATTCGCCAACTTCAATTCCCAGAATTTCCTTAATCTTGTCTAATATATCACCTGAACCCTTAACGTAGCAAGCAGTACCCAAGCATACACCGATGTGATACTTGCCCTTGGGGTTAAGTGAAAACTGTGTATAAAATGTAACAATACCGTAAATTTCTGCCAGAGGCACATCGAGACCTTCAGAAATCATTTCCTGAACCTCGATTGGAAGATAACCATAAATCTCCTGTGCCTTGTGCAGTACAGGAATTACCGCTCCGTCCATGTCCTTGTGCTCTGCAATGACAGCCATTAGCTGTGCTTCCTGTTCTTTTGTGCCATTGAATGGAAGTGTCTTCTTTTCCATTTCTCCTTTACCTCCTACCTTAATTTATGTCACCAAAGCCGACAAAAGCCGACCCATAACATGCTGTTTACACCTATTATAATAATAGTCGGTGAAACGCTTTGCGTTTTTGTTTGCGATATATCGCAAACCCCTGTGAAAACCACGGCTTTCACAGACCGACATTATTGAAATGAAGTGCCGGGAATTTGTTTCGCAAATTCCTATGCAAAACAGCGTTTTTCGTGGGAAAATATTTTCGATGTTTTCCCACATGGCACGTTCATTATAACACATTGTTAAAAATATGTCAATCAGGCGTACATCAAAATTATATCAAAAAATTAAATAAAAATCTACAATTTGACAAAAATACTTTTTCAAAACTTGCACAAAAATTCTAAAATTTTTTGTATATTTTTGTCGTTCTCATTTAGAAAATATTCCTGTTCCAAAATATTCTCCAGATAATGTGCATCGGAATCGGTAATTACTCCGTGCTGAGGATATTTTTCTTTATATTCCGAAAGACCTCTTTGGGTTATCTCAAGTCCGTCAACGTATAGGTCAGGCGGCAAAAAGCCAAGGTTCGCCGTAACACTGTAGCTTGACTTGTCAATGTGTGCCGGAATAAACAACCCTCCCCGTTTTTTTGTTTCCGAAGATACTTCGTATATATCCATATCAACAGCATTAACAAGCAGCAGATCCTCCTCACCCACAATTTCGTCTTGGGCATTCATAATAAGCTGTCTGCCAAAAATCCGCGGATCATTTTTTATTCCCGTCATTTTTGAACGCACATATTCACCCATATCCTCAGCCGAGTCAATATCAGGAAACAAACACAGCGTGTGAACTTCTTCCGCTGTAGTTACTTCCATACCGGGCACAACCTTAATGACTCCCTTTCCTGCTTCCATAACCGCACGGGCATTTTTTGCAGAATTATGGTCGGTTACAGCGATTATATCAAGACCTTTTATGTACGCCATATTCACAATATTGTTGGGAGTCATATCCTCATCACCGCAAGGCGAAAGAGCTGAATGAATATGCAAATCATAATAAAGCTTCATATACCAAGCACCGAAAGACCTTTCGCCAGTTCATAGGCAGAAAGCTCACTTTCAAGAATTATAATTTCCTGCTCCTTTGCACGTTCAACAGTTTTTTCGTCCGGTACACAACCGTCCGCAACAATTATGCACGCTGCATCAGCCAATGACGCAACAGCTACAATATTAACATTCGTCTGTATTGTAATCCATACATAGTTCATCTGAACCTTTGACATAGCAAGGCTCAGAAGGTCGCCTATATAGCAGCCTTCAACAGCTTTGTCGGCAAATCCTTCTCCCGTACAGAATTTCAATTTCAGTTTTTCAGCAACTTCACAAACCTTCATTTTTTATTCCTCCGTTTTTCCCTTTTTAGAAAGATGCAGATTTAGACTTTCAAGTTCAATCATATCGTGTGCAAGAGCACTTACCTTCTCCCTCAGCTTGAATATACAATCTGTTTCTTTTGCATATCCGCGTACAATATCCTCAGCAAGTGCACGGCAGCTGGGCGAGCCGCAGGCGCCGCAGTCCAGCTTTGGAAAACCTTCATAAAGACGTTCAATTTCCATCATTTTCTGCATTGCAACATTAATATCAGGGTCAAGATTCATAATGGGACGGTAAACAATGCTTTCATCCCAGAACATATTTATATTCTCATCAAAGGACATTCCGCCGTCATCAAGTTTTTTGCAGATTCTCTGAATTTTTGAACGTGCCGAAAAACTGTTTTCGGCAGTCAAAGGACCGCCCACGCAGCCGCCGGGGCAAGCCAACGCCTCTACATAATCAATATCGTCCAGCTTTCCATCCTCAATATCTTCAAAAAGCTTTATCACATTATGTATTTCATCAACCGCAATAACCTTCTCGGCATTGGTTGTCTCGGCTTCGCCTCCGCTGGTTGCCCAGATTACACCTGAACGTCCTGCACTACGAAGCTCACGGACATTTTCATCAGCAATTTTATTAACACTTCTTGACATCTTTATACAGATATCCTTTATTGGAATAACTCCGTCAACCTCGGACTTTTTCACCGTATAATTGCCTTTCACAAAGGTAGCCTTTGCCGCACAGGGACTTATAAAAAACACACCTATTTCGTGAGCCTTTAAACCTGTCTTTTCAACAGCTTCACGTCTTGCCTGTTCAGCCGAAACCTCCATTGGCGATTTCAGTGGCACAACATTTGCAATCAAGTTCGGAAACTTTATTGCAATAAGCCTGAGTACTGCCGGACAAGCCGAGGAAATAGCCGGTTTCATAAGCTCACCCGACGCCAGAAGCTCTTTTGTTTTTGCTGTTATCACCTGAGCACCTCTTGCCACCTCAAAAATGTCATCAAAGCCAAGGTCCACAAGTGCACTGAGTATCACATCAACATTCTCGGTTTTTGAAAACTGACCGTAAAAAGCAGGTGCAACGAGAGCAATGCTGTACCTGAATTCCGAAAGCATTTCCAACTTGTCAGCCACCGCTTTTTTTGCATGGTAAGGACAAACCCTTATACACTCACCGCAATCAATACACCGTTCCTTCAGAATCTTTGCCTTGCCCTTCTGTACCCGTATTGCCTGAGTGGGGCAATGCTTCAGGCAATTTGTGCAGCCCTTGCACAAATCACGATCCAAAGTTACGGAATGCCAGTATGTTTCCACCATAAAGCCACTCAACCTTTCCGCCCGCAAAATTCAATTCTCACCGATGCTGCGGACTGCACCGACATAAAAACTACTATGCATCAAAACCCATAGTCACCGTTGTGCCTTTCCCTATTTCGGTTTCAATATCCATAAAATCAGAATACTTTTTCATATTGGGAAGTCCCATTCCGGCACCAAAGCCTAATTCACGAACGCTTGAATCGGCAGTTGAAAATCCCTCTGTCATAGCCATATCCAGGTCAGGAATGCCCGGACCTACATCCTTCATAACAACAAGTATTTTTTCAGGCGAAATTTCAACATCAATACTGCCGCCGTCAGCGTGAATGACCATATTGATTTCACCTTCGTACATAGCAATTGCAACCTTTCGTACTACTGCAGGATTAAACCCCAACTGATTCAGTGTTTTTTTCACCTTGCTTGAGGTTTCGCCGGCACGTGTAAAGTCATCTCCGTTCACTTCAAAAGTCAGCTTCATCGCTTCAGCCACAGCTATACCTCCTTTTCGTCACCGGTCAATCCGGCACAGTACAGTCTGCCGCTGGCAACATAAAGTGTATGCTGTGTAGTAAGCAATACAATCCCCTTTGCCTTTGCAAGCTCAATAACATTATCATCGGGACGTTTTCCGCGCACAAAAGCAATAGCAGAAATATCCATCATCTCGGCAGTTCTCACCACCTGAGGATTTACAAGACCCGTAAGCAACAAAACCCTATCATCAACAAAAGCAAGTACATCGCTCATAAGGTCACTGCCGAATGCCGCATCCACTTCTGAATCCAGCAATTCTTCTCCTGCAAGCACCTCCGCTTCCAACAGTTCTTTGATTTTTGATATTTTCATAAGCTTCTCCGTTCCGTTGCTGTGCAACCTTTATTTTTCCTTTTCTTTTTCATTTGTGTGATTTATTTTCTGATAAATTTCCAGTTCTTTTCCTGTCTTGAGAATATTCCTCCCGAATCTCGTATGCAAATCAAAAATAGTGTCCTCAAGAGCACGGTTCTTTTTCTTTGCTCTGTCATTCTGGGGTTCAAGCTGTTCAAACAAGGAAAGCTGCCTGAATTCTTCTTCAGGCGAATCCTGAAGATTACTGAGAGAGACGCCCACAAGCCTTACCTTTTGAGAAAGCTCCTGCTTTTTCAAAAGCCCCGCTGCACGTGAGAAAATCTCCTTTGCAGAATTTGTTGCATCCCCGCTTTTTGCTCTGGTTATGCTTTTCATATTGGCATACTTCACCTTCAGAGTAACAGTCCGCCCCCACAAATTCTGTCGTTTGGCACGCAGGCTTACGTCTCGTGAAAGAAGGTGCAGTGCATCCTCCAAAATCTCCACAGAACTTATATCTGACTGAAAGGTATGCTCTCTGCCGATAGATTTTGCCGCAGCCTCCGCGACCACTTGGCGTTCATCCTGACCCATTGCCATTTTCAGCATTTCACGCCCTGCAGTGCCAAAGGTCTCCAGCCTTTCAGCAGAAGTATTGAGCAAATCCTCAACAGTTACAATTCCCATACTGTTGAGCTTTTTAACAGTCTTTGTGCCTATTCCCGGGATAATGCCCACAGGTCTTTGCCGAATCAGCTCAACAAGGGCTTCAGCATCCGGAATAACATAAAACCCTTCAGGCTTTTTCTCCTCGCTGGCAAGCTTTGCTGCCATCATACAGTAAGAAATCCCCACTGAACAGGTTACTCCCACCTTTTCATAGATTTCTTTTTTCAAAGCTCTCCCAATAGCTTCTGCCGAACCGAAAAGACGTAGGGAATGAGTTACATCCATATATCCCTCGTCAAGTGCCACAAATTCAATCACATCGGTAAATTTCAGCATAATTTTATGAATTTCAGCAGATGCTTCAGCATACTTACGGTGGTCACCGTGCATAAAAATCCCGTTAGGACATCTTCGGTAAGCTTCCTTTATGTTCATTGCGGAATGAATACCAAACTTTCTCGCTTCATAGCTGCAGGTGGACACCACGCCTCTTTCGCTGGGCAAGGCTCCGATAATAAGAGGCTTTCCTCTGAGTTCAGGATTGTCACGAACCTCAACAGAAGCATAAAAGGCATCCATATCCACGTGTATTATAGTTCTGTCCACTGTTACTCAGCCGATTCCTTTCGAAGTGCTTCAATGCCCTCATATATGTCAAAATAAGACGGCACAATATCACCTTTTATTCTGTTGTTATAAAGCATAATTCTGTCTTCAAAGAAAAGACCGATAACGGGATTAAATTCATCAAAACACTTTATAACCTCAGCATACCCCGCCTCAATTTCAGGAATACTGTATCTTTTCCCAAGACTCGAAATTGTCGAAGAAAGCTTCTCATTTTTAAACCTGAACATATTGTCGTTTTTAAGTATAAACGAAAAATCAAGGTCAGGTGAAATCACGTAGCTTCCAATAAACATATCATAGTCACCCTCGGAAATACGTTCCTTGTATTCATCAAAGGGCAGTTTTTCCACCTCTACAAAAAATCCCAGTTCCGCAAGGTCAGTCTTCACGAAAGAAGCAATCATTTCCCTCTGGGCATTCTCCTCATTGATAATAAGATTGAAGGATGTCTTATACGTATCTTCTTCAACTGTCTTTGAATACACTCTGCCGCTTTTCGTCCATTTATTTTTTTCAAGGAGCTTTGTTGCATCCTCAATATTTTTGGTAAAATCAAATCTGGTTTCACCGCATACAAACCACTTTTGATGAACAGGCATAGTTGCCGCCTGAGCATAGCCTGTCATGGTTTCATCAATAATCTTTGTTCTGTCAATAGCTTTTGAAATCGCCTGGCGTATCTCCTTGAAACCCAGAACCTCGTTTTCGTGATTGATTCCCACAAAATGAAACACGGGAGTGGGAACAGACACAAAAGAAGAAGATGCAGGGTCAGCAAACCTTCCCCAGTTCATATCGTCAGTGGGTGCCATATCAATTCCGCCCGAGCTGAATGTATAAAGAGCCGTTCCGCTGTCGGGAAGAAGCTTGACGGTAATACGTTCTGTTACAGGCGTCTCTCCCCACCAGCTGTCGTTTCGCACAAGATAGAACATATTGCCTTCGTTTTTGTCCTCAAACTTGTACGGACCTGTTCCAACAGGCTTAAAATGCTTGGCATCAATTTCATCGCTTCCCTTTTTGATAATAGGGAAATACAGCATATTTACAAAATTCGCCCACGGTTTCTCAACTTCAATCTCAATACCGTTTTCACCGCTCGGTTTGATACTCTTTATATTTGAAACGTTATAACGATATATGCTGTCCTCGCTCTCACGTATTTGGTTAACTGTATAAATTACGTCGCTTGCACCGAGTTTATCACCATTATGCCAAAAAACGTCCGGCCTGAGAATAAAAGTCCATCGTTTTCCATCCTCAGACACCGACCACGACTCCGCCAGACATTCCTGAGGATAAAGATCGTCCGAAAGCTTAATCAGACTTTCATACACCACACCCAGCATATTTATATTTGCCTCATTTTTGCTGAGTATAGGACAAAGAGTGTCAGGTCTGTATGAATACAATGCCATTTCACCCGAAATATTCTTGGTTGAAGACGTCTCATTTTTATTCTGATTGCTGATATTTTCATCGTCCTTGCAACCGCACACAGAGAAAATCAGCAGTATAGTCATAATTCCCGCAATTATTCTTTTCAATTTAAAATCCACCTTTATTTAATGATATAAAAGCACCCATTCTTCCCGTAGTCTCTTTGTGAGTACGGTAAGAATAAAGGGTATCACTGTTGCATATTGTGCACATACCAAGCACATCAATATTCTCTTCTTTTAAACCTCTGTTTTTCAGAATTTTCTGATTGGCTGACCACAAATCAACAATAAATTTTCCGTTTTTCAACTCTTTTACATAACAGTCATCAAAAACAGCAGCAACCTCTCTGCCCGTTTCAAAGCAGCACGGGCCTATTGACGGACCTATAGCGGCAAATATATTCTCAGCGCGTGCTCCGAATTCATTTACCATTATTCCCACCGCATTTGCAGAAATTTCCGCAACAGTTCCTCTCCATCCCGAATGAACCGCCGCAACAACGCCTGCCCTTTCATCACACATAAGAATGGGCACACAGTCCGCATAATAAACCACCAAGGGCAAATCTCTGATATTTGTAACAAGTCCGTCTATATCTTCAAAATCGCTTTCACGGCTAATGCCTTTGCCTGCATCATCTTCACGGATTACTGCAATATTTGCAGAATGTGTCTGCCGCCCTGCGGTAATCCGTTCAAAGGACAAGTCAAAATCCTGTGCTACCAGCCGATAGTTCCCGTTTACAGCTTCTTCATCGTCACCCACGCGGTATCCCAGATTAAGACCTCTTACCTTGCCATGGCTCAACCCTCCGCAGCTTGTGGTGAAGCAATGTACAATATTGCTATTTTTGTTCAGAACCTCACTTTGGAAGTACAATCTGTCTTCCTTCTGCAACTTCAACATATTATGCTCCTCAGAAAAATTTATTCTTTTTCAGCAAGCTGCTTTGCCGAAAAATACAGTCTTTCAATATCCTTAACAGCCTTTGTCTTATTGTCAATATCAAAAACTGCTCCGCAAAACCATACTTCACCCTCAGCCTTTTCAAACTTTGCTCTTTTTCTAGTATAATACATATTCATTATTACTTCTTTTTTTACTCCGAGAATGGAATCCCGTACCCCTGTCATACCAAGATCACTGATATACCCCGTGCCTTCGGGCAGAATATGTGCGTCCGCAGTCTGCACATGGGTGTGTGTACCGAATACCACAGCCACCTTGCCGTCAAAATAATTGCCGAAAGCCAGCTTTTCACTTGTCGTCTCCGCATGGAAATCAACAATTACAATATCCGCTTCCTTTTTTATGTTTTCCAGTATTTTTTCTGTGGCTCTGAAAGGACAGTCCACCGCATCCATATTGACACGTCCCATAGCATTGATAACTCCGATTCTTATATAACCTAAATCATCAACAAAATATCCCGCTCCTTCCGTCTCAGGCGGATAGTTGCACGGACGTATAACACGGGGGATTTCTTCAAAAACCTCCGGATATTCCTTGTTGGCAAAGGTATGATTTCCCATAGTAATTACATCCACACCCGTACGCAACAGCGTATTGGCAATATCCGCAGTTATACCGTTGGTTGCAGCGGCATTTTCGCCGTTTGCAATGCAGTAGTCTATTTGGTATTTTTTCTTTATTCTTCCAAGATTGTTGTAAATAAATTCACGGCCATCCGAGCCGACAATATCACCTATCGCAAGAATTCGCATATATAAAAGACCTCCGAATGTCTGTTGTTTTCAAAGCAAAAGAAGGCTACGCAAACAGCAGCCTTCTTCTATGGAGCTTAGGCTCCTATTTTGCATATTCAACTGTTCTGACTTCACGAATAACATTGACTTTGATTTGTCCCGGATATTCCATGGAGCTTTCAATCTTTTTGACAATGTCTTTTGCGAGAAGAATTGTTTCATCATCATCAACACGTTCAGGTTTAACCATAATTCTGATTTCACGACCTGCCTGAATGGCAAAAGAACGATCAACGCCTGCAAATGAATTTGCAATTTCTTCAAGAGCTTCAAGTCTCTTGATATATGATTCAATGTTTTCACGTCTTGCACCTGTACGTGCAGCGGAAATAGTGTCTGCCGCCTGAACAAGACAAGCTGCCAATGAATTTGCTTCCACATCACCGTGGTGAGCCATAATAGCATGAACAACCTTGTCGTTTTCTTTGTACTTTTTGGCAACATCTGCACCGATAGTAACATGTGAGCCTTCAACCTCATGGTCAATAGCCTTACCGATATCATGAAGAAGACCCGCTCTCTTTGCAAGAGCAACGTCTGCACCAAGCTCTGCAGCCATAAGACCTGCAAGATGAGCAACTTCAATTGAATGTTTGAGTACATTCTGTCCGTAACTTGTACGGTATTTGAGTCGTCCGAGAATCTTGATAAGCTCAGGATGGAGACCGTGAACACCTGTATCAAAGGTTGCCTGTTCACCCTCCTGCTTGATAATATTTTCAACTTCACGTCTTGATTTCTCAACAGTTTCTTCAATACGCCCCGGATGAATTCTTCCGTCAACAATGAGCTTTTCAAGTGAAAGTCTTGCAATTTCTCGTCTCACCGGATCAAATCCCGAAAGTATAACTGCTTCGGGAGTATCGTCAATAATCAAATCCACACCCGTAAGTGTTTCGATAGAGCGGATATTACGACCTTCACGACCGATAATTCTGCCCTTCATTTCGTCATTGGGAAGCTGTACAACAGAAACCGTAGTCTCTGCAACATGGTCAGCCGCACAACGCTGAATAGCACCCGTAATAATGTTTCTTGCCTTTGCGTCTGCTTCTTCCTTTGCCTGATCTTCAATGTTCTTTATAAGAATTGCCGCATCGTGTCTGGCGTCAATTTCCACCTGCTTGAGCAACAATTCCTTTGCATCAGCAACAGAAAGCTCTGCAATTTTCTCAAGCTGAGACATCTGAAGCTTTTTCACCTTTTCGGTTTCCTCCTTCAGAGCATCAACCTCGCTCAGCTTTACCTGAACCTGTTCTTCCTTCTTTTCAAGAATCTGAGTTTTCTTGTCAATAGCATCTTCCTTCTGCTGGATTCTGCGTTCCTGACGCTGAAGCTCGTTTCTTCTCTCTTTTATTTCTTTCTCCAGTTCATTGCGTTCTTTATGTATTTCTTCTTTTGCTTCCAAGAGTCTTTCTTTTTTTGCATGCTCTGCATCTTTAACTGCTTTTGATTTTGCATTTTCAATAATCTTTTTTGCTTCGTCCTCTGCACTGCCGATTTTGCCTTCAGCTACTTTTTTGCGGTATGAATAACCGTATCTGAATGCAAGAAACATTCCGACCAAAGCCGCAACAACAACAGCTGCAAGGACAGCAATCTGTATTCCGTCCATTTCCACAACACCTCCTTGTTCGATATTTGACGTATAAATCATAGATTATATATCTGCGTTTTCGCCATTTCAAATGTCCGCCACGGCAGACAGCTTTGATTTTCAGAAATACAACTAAAGAACCGTATATGGGATTTTAACAAAACATATACAACCTAATTTTAATAAATTTACACCAATTTGTCAAGCTTTTTTTTGTTAAAAAATACAAAAAGAAGAGCTGTCGGATTAAGCGACAACTCCGTGTGTTTAATATATTCAGATGCAGAAACCTCTACGTATTGGATATTACTTCATAAAGCGTAGCAGCATCACTCTTCCCCACCTGCTCACGCACATCAGTAACCCTGATAGTCAAAGCCTTGCTGCCGAATCTGATTTCCATTTCATCCCCGACCTTCACATCGTAGGATGCTTTCACAACCTTTCCGTTGACAGACACCCTGCCTCCGTCACAAGCCTCATTTGCAACAGTACGTCTCTTTATCAGTCTTGAAACCTTCAGATATTTGTCCAACCTCATTGCTTTTTCTCCTTTTTACTCTTCAAACCTCTGAAACTCCTGAATAAACAAATCTGTATGCTTGTTGAGTGCAGTTTCAGCATCAATTCCCATACGCTTTGCCACAGAAACAATTTCAAAAAGCATTTTGCCTATATATTTTTCTGCAACTTCTGCATCCTGACTCGAAAGCATTACATTCACCATTTTTGATACACTGTCTGCCACAAACAACGGTTCACTAAGAACAAAACCGCCCTTGACCGCTTTGTCCTGAATCTTTTCGGCGCGCATCAGCGACGGAAGATATCTGGACACCTCACTCATATCCTGTGCTATGGTTTTTTGCCCTCTGTCATCACGCTTTATCTGAGCCCAGTTATCAAGCACCTCAGCGCTATCCTTAACCTTTACGTCTCCAAAAACATGGGGATGACGGTGAACAAGCTTTTTGCAGACCGCATTTATAACATCATCCATATTATATTCATTGTTTTCTGTGCCTATCTGTGCGTGAAAAACAATCTGCAGAAGCAAATCGCCGCTTTCATCAGCAACATTTTTCCAATTTTCGCCATCCAGCTCTTCAATAAGCTCATAGCCTTCTTCTATTATATCGTGCTTTATGCTCTGGTGAGTCTGTTCCATATCCCATGGACAGCCGCCTTCACCTCTGAGCGTTTTTACTATATCCAACAAATCCTCAAAAGTATACTTTTTTTCCATTTTTCTCTCCTGCACTTTCTTTAAAGCAACTTGAACCTTGTCATAATATTTGCCAGTTTTTCGCCCTTGGGCATATTGAGTACATCATCACGTTTGAAACCGCGAACCGCAACAATCGCAATAAGATAAACAATCATTCCGACACCGATTGCCGCCGCCGTAACAATTTTTGACCCGCCCAGAAATCCTTCCATTATGTTAAACGCAAATGCAACTGCAATTCCCATTATTGCCGCCGCACAGAAAGGCTTTATTACCATATCAATCAGGCTGAGTTTAACCTTCAGCTTTCCCGTAATACAGAAAATATTCAAAAGTGCAATCACGCCGTAGCAAACAGTTGTGGCAACAGGTGCCGCATCAATACCCCATACGGGAATCAACGCATAGTTCATTGCAACCTTGACAATACCGCCGATAAGCATATTTATAACAGGCCAGTACACCTTTCCGTAGGACTGAAGAACCGAATTGCTCACCGAAACCAGTGCTACAAAAGGCACAGCAACAGCAAGCTTCTGCAGCATTAAAGCCGCATAAGCATCAGGATAAAGAATTCTGAGAATAGGCGCCGACAAAACAAAGTATCCCACAGCACACGGCAAAGCAAACAGCATAGTGATTCTCAGAACACTTGCCGTGATACCCTGAGCCTCATCCGGCTTTCTTTCAGCAATAGCCGTAGAAATCGCAGGTACACTGCTCATACTGAGACCCACAACAATTGTAAGAGGAAGATTGAACATTGTCTGTGCCTGACCGGTATAAATACCGTAAAGTGTATTTGCCTTCTGACGCAGAATCTCAATTCCCTGCCAGCCTTCTTCCAGTACATCTGCCGCAAACTCCGTACCCGCAGCGAAAAGATAGGAATAATGTTCAAAAACACCTTCGTTTATTACCAGGCGGTTCATTATGGTGGCAAGATCCACAAGACTTGTAAGACTGGAAACTGAGGCTCCTATGGTTATAGGAATAGCAATAGGTATCAGCTGTTTCAGTATATCCATTCTTGTTCTGGTGTTTCCGCTCCTGAGAGGTTTGTTCTTTCTTTCCTTGAACGCATAAACAAGCATCATCAGAAT
This sequence comes from Clostridia bacterium, assembly GCA_045645485.1. Taxonomy (GTDB): domain Bacteria; phylum Bacillota; class Clostridia; order Monoglobales; family Monoglobaceae; genus SIG440. Next base: position 33,763 of record JAZRIX010000062.1, read on the forward strand.
CAATGCCAAAAACGTACCTGCTGTTACACCGAAAATTGCTCCCGTTGCAGCATAGACAGTACGGTTGTGGCTGGTGGAAAACACACCGTCAACCAGAACCTTGTCTTCACCAAGAGCTGTATTGACCGCCATGCCCATAAAGGTAGCAGCAACAACAATACCAACTATCATCTTTCCGCTTGCTTCAACAACCTCAGAGCCTGCTGTCGGGTACATATTCTGTTTTCCCTGAAAGTATCCTCTGTATGCAGAAACAAGCGAAACAAAGAAAATTGCAGGGGATATAACCTTTATTCCCAAAGCAGATTCAGCATTTCCCAACTGAACCGCCAGCTTGTCAGCAAAGACAAACAAAGCTGTACTTCCCGCAAGACCTATAATTCCAAGAAGCATAAACGCTGTTTGGAAAATGCGCCTTGCATCATATTCATCGCCTTTTGCAATACTTTCTGCAACCATCTTTGAGACCGCAATAGGGAATCCTGCCGTTGCAATAATAAACATAAATGTATAAATCTGATATGCAACACTGAAAATTCCGTTTCCGTCTCCGTCAATAAGCCTGTAAAGAGGCACCTTGAAAAAAGCACCTATAATTTTCACCAGCAGGTTTGCCCCTGCCAGAATCAATGCACCCTGAATAAATTTTTTACTGCCGCTTTTCAAAAAGCCGCCCCCTTGTCTGTCACTTCTTTTCCCCGAAAGGGCAAAGGCAAATTTTGCCTTCGTGTTATAGAATACTACAAAAAATCAAAAACGTCAAGTCTGCTTTTGTCGTTGGCAAAAATTCTTCAGTTGCCTCAATCATTCTTATTTTTTCTTCACTGCACAATCAAGAATAATACCGCCTATAATAAACTGAACCAAAAGACTGAATCCTGCTTTTATAAGCTCAATACAAAGAAAACTGCTTTCAAAATCGCCTGACATTCTCTGATTATATTTGTATGCAAGAAAACCAATCAAAAGTACCCAAAAAGCTGACTTGGTTCCATAAAACACCATTCGAAGCGCGGCAGGAGACATTTTTCTCACACACTCAAAAAAGCTGTTCATTTTATCACATCCTTATCAAAAAATCTCCTTTCAGATTAACATAATATTAGACTTTTTTCAACAAGTAACTTTTTCTTTTTCTGTTTTTTCCTATAATATCAGGTTTTTCCAGTTATTATTCTATTTTGTCGAATTATGTCGATACTTTCTGATAAAAATATCCGAACCCATGTTATAAAATATTGCTATAATCATTGTCGTGAAAAACAATCAGGAGGAAATTTTATGTGTGAAAGTAACAAACATAGTCTTGCGGCAACCTCGCAAGGCATAAACTATTATATTCTTTGCGGAAGCGATGACCACGAACGCCGTTACGGAATACTGGCATCATCAGAGACCGACCCTTCCGACTCTGCCTTCACTGAGAACTTATTTTTCACAAAGGAAGAAGCTTTTCAGTGTTGTCAATGGCTTGCCGAAAACACCGTTTGCACCATAACACTTAACGAAGTTCTGGAAAACTTTTACCGTTTCTGAGCTCTCAAAAAAGTACCCTGTCATACATCATACGACAGGGTACTTTTCAATTTACAATCTTTCACAACTTCGGATGTTTCCGGACAAAATGTCCAAAAAAGGCTGACCTTCATCCTCAAAAGTGTCCTCGGTATAAAGCATCAGAGTATTATACCCCATTTTGCTGATTATGTCCGCAAAACGCTTTGCCGCCTACACGTTCATAAATGCATTACGCGAGCAGTCAATCACTACTCCTATCAAGTTGTTCATATACATCCTTCTAAAAACCAGTTTATCTGTCTACACCAGCTTGTACCATTCGGGAGTTCCTACACCCTTTGAATGCCATGTTTCAAAGTCAGTTTTCATAACTTCTATAACAGAAATAACATTTTCCTTCTCCAATACTCCGCACAGAAATTCATAAAGAAGCTGATATAAGGTTATTCTTTTTACTCCCTGTCCAATCAAGCCCCTTTTATTCCAGAAATCAGCCAATCCCGAGTAAAAATCAAATGGATTGTCAAAAAATTCAAGAGCCTTTTCAAGGGTTTTGTAAAATCTTCCCGAATTGAAATACCGTTCCAGAACATCCTCAACGCATTTCAGCTTTATTACATCCTCATAGGTCAGCCAATTGGTAGAAAAAACCTCATAAGGCGCAAAACAGTTATATTTTATGTTGTAATCCTCTGCCTTTTTTCGAAGAGATGAACCTTTGAGAAGCTTCAAAAATCCCAACTGCATAACGTGAGGCTTCATTCCATATACCTGATTGAACGATTCTTTGAATGTCTTTAGGTCTTCAAAAGGGAGACCTGCAATCAAATCAAGATGCAGCATCACATTTGTATGTTCACGCAAATTTCTGACGTTTTCACTGAGTCTGTCAAGGTTCATCGTACGGCTTATCTCGGATATTGTACGTTCATTGGTGCTTTGCACACCAATTTCAAACTGAAACTTTCCTGCGGGTGCCGTCTTCAGCAATTCAATGGCTTCGCCGCTTATCAAATCCGCTCCTATTTCAAAATGGAAACAAGTATCTCCATCCAGTTCAAGACAATACCTCCAGATTTCCAGAGCACGTTTTTTGTCGGCATTAAAGGTTCTGTCAACAAACTTTACCGTCATAACGCCTGCATCTGCAAACCATTTCAGCTCTTTTTTTACTCTCTCAATGTTCAGAAAACGTACCCCTTCATCCACCGATGAAAGACAGTACGCACAACTGAACGGACAGCCTCGGCTGGTTTCATAATATACAAGCTTTTCGCCATTCACAACATCCTCCAAATCCTCCTGTGTATAAGGAAACGGAAGTTCATCCATAGGCAATGGAGCTGCACACTTCAACACACTTCGTTCTTCGGGCATATTCTTCAGGAATTCACATATATAACTCTCACCTTCACCGCAAAGAACATAGTCAACGAACTGACAAGCCTTCAGAATGTTTTCCCCATCAAAAGAAACCTCAGGACCGCCCAGAAAGATTTTGCACTCAGGTCTCATCTGTTTCAGGTTGCGGCATAGTTCAAGCACTCTGCCGATATTCCATATATAGCAGGAAAAACCGTATACGTCCGCATGAGACATATACAGTTTTTCAAGTATGCCGTTTGACGGTTCATTTATGGTAAATTCCACAAATCTGCAATCTATACCGCCACCAAGACACACCTGAGTCAGATATCTCACTGCAATGTTGGTATGGACATATTTTGCATTTACGGCAACAAACAACGTTTTCATTTAGTTTTCTCCCGCCTCATAAGTCAGACCGTCTTCGGTTTCATTTTTAATTTTTTCAAGATATGCCTTTGCTTCCGCTTTGGCAAGTTCTGTGTCCAGATTTCTGTAATTGCCGCATTCAATCTCACTGGAACCTGGCATTTCTCCGCTGAAATCTGCAATTTCCCCAAGAACACGTTTCACCTCGTCAAGAACCGCTGAATGTACTGCATTTCTCACAAGAAGATAAAAACCCGTCTGACAGCCCATAGGTCCTACATATATTACACTGTCCTTAAGCTCACCGTTTCGCATAAATGTGGCAAAAAGATGTTCAAAGGAATGCATAAGGGCATTGGACATAACCTCTCCTGTATTGGGTTTTCGCATACGAATATCGTAGGTTGTTATGTCTCCGTCGATTCTGGAAATATAGATTCTCTCACTGATAAATCTGTGGTCAACCGTAAAGCTTGCAATTTTCTGCATTTTTATCCCTCTCTGACTTTCAATCTTATATTAAATTTTTTAGCAAAGTATTCAACATTCATTCTCTTGTGTCCAATTACCTTGGATACTTCACCCTTGTCGCAAGTATATTCATACTCACAGTCACGCACACCGTCCATCAGAAACTGAAACCTGAGTCTGTCTCTGTAGATCAGGCTTTCAACCAGTTCACCAAAGGCCTGATGATACGGACCTGCAACAACATTCCCTTCGCTTTCCAAATCCTCCGAGGAATGCAGACCTATACGTATAACATCAATTTTATGTTTTCTGAAGGCTTTCACCGCACGCTTTGCATGCTGTGCCGCAGTCATTACCTCCAAAGGGGCATACTCACCCCTGTTATACAACTGTTCAAGGGTTGTTCCTTTGAGAACCAGAACAGGATATATTCTTACGCAGTCAGGCTTCAGCTTTACAATATCGCAAACTGTCCGCCAATCCTTATTGGCATCCGAGCCGTACATTCCCAGCATCATCTGATGTCCCAAAGAAATCCCGTACTCCCGTATCAGCTTTGATGCTTTCACAACATCCCCAAAGCTGTGTCCTCTGTTATTCAGCCGCAAAACTTCATCATCACTGCTTTGAACACCCAGCTCCACGGTTGTTACGTTGTGTTTTTTCAGCAGGTCCAATATTTCGCGGTTTATGTAATCGGGTCGGGTAGACACACGTATCCCGTCAATCACCGAACCAAATTCATTGGCTACCTTCAAAAAAGTTTCCTGAGTTTCAAGCTCAAGTCCTGTGAAGCTCCCGCCAAAAAACGCAATTTCAACGGCAGAGTTTTGACTGTCGATTGTATTCAGGAACTTCGCAATCATACTTCTCACGCTGTCTGTTGTAATGTCAGTGTCCACGCCTGTAATCTTTGTCTGATTGCAAAAAGCACAATCGTGAGGGCATCCTCTGTGCGGTATAAATATGGGCAGATTATATTTTCTCATTTCTTTTTCATTCTTTCAAAAGCATCCTTTGCCGCATTCTGCTCAGCACATTTGCGACTCTTTCCACGTCCGCAGCCAATAACTTTGTTTTCATACACTGCTTCAACAGAAAAACTGGGATTATGATCCGGACCTGTTTTTTCCTTTAGTGTGTATCTCACAACTTCAGTATTTTTATCGCGCTTCTGGAAAAAAATCTGAATTTCTGATTTATAATTCACATCGCCTGAAACTTCCACATTCCTGATTCTGTCACCAAAAACCTTCAGTGTCCATTGTTTTGCTGTTTCATCGTCACTGTCAAGATAAATGGCACCCAGAACTGCTTCAAAAGTATCTGCCAGAATTGATGCTTTGTGAATACCGTCACTTTTTGTTTCGGACCTTCCGAATCTTATGCCACTGCCAAGGTCAAGGGTCTCTGCAAGCTCTGCCAGAGACTTTTCACATACCAATGCGGCACGGATTTTTGTCAAAGCACCTTCATCACAGTCAGGAAATAACCTATAAATTTCTGTAGCAATTACATATGACAACACACTGTCACCCAGAAATTCCAGACGCTGATTACTTTCTTTTTTCATATCATTTGCCAGAGAAATATGGGTCAGTGCCAACTCCAGCAATTCTTTATTTTTGAACTCATATCCAATATTCATATTTTTTCACCTGTTCTTTTGTCTGTTCTCGGGCGGAATCTCACCGCTACTGTCATAAAATTTTTTCTATATCAAAACTCTTCCCATTATAGAAAAAAGAGACTGTCACCGTTGATGACAGTCCGTAAGCATTATTTCAGATTTTCTTTGATGTAGTTAACTGCATCACCTACTGTTGAAATTTCTTCAGCTTCTTCATCTGAAATTTCCATATCATATTCTTCTTCAAAGGCCATCATCAACTGAACCAGATCCAGAGAGTCTGCTTCAAGATCATTTATGAACGAAGCATCCATTGTAATAAGGTTTTCGTCAATATCGAGCTGCTCTGCTGTAATTTCTTTTACCTTTTCAAAAATATCCATATAGTAGTCCTCCAATCTTTTTGTTTTTAAAACATAATAACACAAACCAAACATACAGTCAATACAAAATTTGTTATTTTTTCCCCGACAGGGTATGTTTTTTATTTAAAAGTGATAAGTCGACGGTTTTTAACAACATAATCAAGGCCCGAATAAACAGTCAGAGCCACAGCAAGTGCAACAAGCCAGAAGGTAACAGCACTCCACCAGGCATCACCAAACTTCAGCATTCCGCCCAATGCAAGGTCAAGCATTACAGCAATTATCGCCGCCATCTGGGAAACAGTCTTGGCTTTGCCCCATGAGCTTGCGGCAATTACTGTGTTTTCACCCATAGCAAGCTGACGTACACCCGTAACAATAAGCTCTCTGGAAATAATAATCATAATAACCCATGAGTTAATGAAAGGTGCATCAATACCAAGCATACAAACCAATGCGGAAATAGTCAGTATCTTGTCCGCAAGAGGATCCATAAGCTTTCCGAAGGTAGTAACCTGATTGTTCTTTCTTGCAAGATAACCGTCCAACTGGTCAGTAAGGGATGCAACTGCAAAAATAATTATCGCCGCCCAATAGAATCCGGACAGCAGTGCCCACATAAAAAAGGGCACCATTATAACTCTAATTAAAGTAAGCATATTAGGTGTATTCATCTTTCTTCTCCTTTTCGTTTCACAGATTATTTTGCTTTTCCGTACAAATCATATTCCATAAAATCGTCAATAACCACTTGGGCAAAATCACCCGGAGTAAGTTTTTTTGCTGACGTAAAGAAAACCTTTCCGTCTATTTCCTCAGAATCACCGTAGGTTCTTCCGAAATACTGTTTTATCAGGTTGTCGTAGCCTTCAACAAGCACTTCAAGGCACTGTCCGGTTTTTTTGCTGTTCAATTCCTCCGAAACCGCCGCCTGATCAATCATTATAAGCTCCTGACGGTTTTTCTTTTCTTCATCATCTATCTGTCCGTCAAGCCTTGCGGCAGCAGTACCGTCCTCCTGAGAATAAGCAAAAACCCCAAGTCTGTCAAATTCTGTCTCGGTAACAAAATCCCGAAGCTCGTCAAATTCTTCCTCCGTCTCACCCGGGAAACCAACTATCAGGGTGGTTCTGATTATTACATCAGGAATCCTGTTTCTGAGCTTCTTTATAATTCCGCAAATCTGTTCCTTGTTTGTTTTTCTTCCCATAAGCTTCAGTATTCTGTCATTGCAATGCTGAATGGGTATATCAAAATAGTTACAAATTTTCTCCTGATTCGCAACGGTTTCTATCAGTTCATCCGTCACAAGCTCAGGATAACAATAGTGAAGTCTTATCCATTTCAGCTCTTCTATTTTGCACAATTCATTCAAAAGCCTTGGCAAAGCATACTCACCGTAAATGTCCATTCCGTATCTCGTAGTATCCTGAGCAATTACCACTAGCTCACGGGCACCGTTCTCAGCAAGAATTTTTGCTTCCTTCACAATATCTTCAATTGTACGGCTGCGGTATTTGCCTCTTATGGCAGGAATAACACAATAAGTACAATAGTTGTCACAGCCCTCGGCAATCTTCAGATATGCCATATAAGACGGGGTTGTAACCACTCTGTGCAAGGGTTCGCCTGTCATATACTCATCACCGCAGTATATTTCAGCCTCACTGTTTTTGAAGTTTTTGAGAATTTCTGCAATTTTATCATATTCATTTGTACCGATTACAATATCAACCTCAGGAATTTCCTTCAGAATTTCTTCTTTGTAACGCTGGCTCATACACCCCGTAACAACCAGAATACGGCTGGGATCATTTTTTTTGTATTCGATATGATCCATAATGCAGTCAATAGATTCCTGCTTTGCATCATCAATAAAGGCACAGGTATTCACAATCATAATGTCTGCATCTTCTTCATCTATAACAAGTTCAAACCCTGCATCTTCAAGCAATCCCATCATTTCTTCGGCATCAACAAGATTTTTTGAACATCCCAAAGAAACAAGCGAAACTTTTTTCACTCCATATCACCCTTTTTCACTTTTATATCCAAATCGTCAAAGCATCTGTTTATATCATAAATTCCAAAGCCTCTTCTGACCAGATGTGCTTTTGCTTTTTCAAGCTCCTTCCAATCCGAAAATTCTTTGTCGCCAAACCGAAGCTCCACATACTCACGAAGCTGATCCTGTATATTTTCCTCAAATTCTTCAGAAGCTTTTTCAATTACACTTGAGGCAACCCCTTTCTGAAACAGTTCCTGCTTCAGTCGGAAAAGCCCCTTCATATTTACAAACATTCCGTCGTGAATATACATCCTTGCATACTCACAATCATCAAGGATACCTGCCCTGCAAAACTCTGCCACAGTCTTTTCTGCCACATCCTCGGCTATACCCTTTTGGCAAAGCTTTTTCAGAATCTCACTGCAGGTATACATTTTGTATGACAAAAGGCCTGCTGCAATTTTTTTTGCTTTTTCAAGCTCCATAACACATCGCCCTCAAAAACTACTTTTTCTTACCTGTAGGCTTGGGTACGGGCATAAACGCCGTAGACGCCTCAGCATCTGCACCAACATTTTCTCCCACAAGCGGAAGACCCGCTTTTTCTCTAATCTTTTGTTCAATCTCAAAGCAAAGTGCCTCGTCTTCTTCAAGAAGCTTTTTCACTGTTTCTCTTCCCTGACCCAGCTTTTCGCCTTCATAAGAGAACCATGAGCCTGACTTCTGAATAATACCGAAGTCAACACCCACGTCAACAATATTTCCTGATTTTGAGATACCTTCGCCGTAAATAATATCAAATTCTGCTTCCTTAAAGGGAGGAGCAACCTTGTTTTTCACAACCTTAACCTTTGTATGGTTACCGATTGCACCGTCATCACCCTTTACTGTTTCAGAACGGCGTACATCAAGTCTAACAGAAGAATAATACTTGAGAGCACGTCCTCCGGCAGTGGTTTCGGGATTACCGAACATAACGCCCACCTTTTCACGAAGCTGATTTATAAAGATTGCTGTTGTATTTGACTTGCTAACAACCGAAGTAAGCTTTCTGAGAGCCTGAGACATCAGTCTTGCCTGAAGACCCACGTGTGAGTCGCCCATAAGACCTTCAATTTCCTGTTTGGGAACCAATGCCGCAACCGAGTCGATTACAATAACATCAATAGCACCCGAACGAACCAGCTGTTCTGTAATTTCAAGAGCCTGCTCACCTGTATCAGGCTGTGAAACAATAAGGTCATCAATTCTGACACCCAGCTTTTCGGCATAAACCGGATCAAGTGCGTGTTCCGCATCAATAAAAGCTGCTTCGCCGCCCATCTTCTGAGCTTCAGCAACAATATGAAGGGCAACAGTTGTCTTACCTGAAGATTCAGGACCGTAAATTTCAACTATTCTTCCTCTGGGAACACCGCCGATACCCAGTGCAATATCAAGTGCCATAGAACCTGTGGGAATCGCTTCAACTTCAACACTTGTCTTTTCGCCAAGTCTCATAACCGCACCGGAGCCGTACTGCTTTTCTATCTGACCCATAACAGTTTCAAGGGCCTTTCTCTTTTCCTCCTGCATAAACAAAAACCGCCTTTCCTTTTATCAAAATGAAGCTTTTGTACTTCAAAAACACAATTTTATTCAAAATAAATCATACCATATCTTGTATGCAAAGTCAAGAACATAAACTATTTGTTTTTTGAATTTGTAAAAGCTTTCACAAATAATTCTACGCCGTTATCAGTACAATAAAACGGATAGAAAAACAAAACCCCAACCAATATGACGAATTCATCACAGGTTGAGGTTTTTTATTATCTCGCCAGAAGCTTTTCCTCTTCTTCCTTTTCAAGCTCACGGTAAGCAATCTTTCCTACCAGAGTTTTGGGAAGGTTATCACGAAATTCATATTCCCTCGGAAGGGCATACTTTGCAATATGCTTTTCACAATGTGCTTTTATGGATTCTTTTACAGCATCTGTAGGCTCAAAGCCGTTCTTCAGCACCACAAAAGCTTTTACCTTCTGTATTTTCAAATCATCCTTGACCCCGATAACAGTACTGAACATAACCGCTTCATGAGAGTCAATTATATTTTCAATTTGTGAGGGATATACATTGTAGCCGCTTGTCACAATCATTCTCTTGAGTCTCTGAACAAAATAAATAAAGCCGTCTTCGTCCATATGCCCAAGGTCTCCTGTATGCAGATATGTCTTTCCGTCATCGTGAACCCGAAGAGTCTGACTTGTCTCCTTGGGATTATTTATGTATTCCTTCATAAGAGTCGGACCCGTAAGACAAATCTCACCCATTTCTCCCACAGGTGCCTCATCATTTGTATTGGGCACAACAATCTTATAATATGTATCGGGGAAAGGTATTCCAATACTGCCCTCACGGTAATAATCAATAGGCGTAAGACAGCTTGCAGTTACACATTCGGTGGTTCCGTAGCCTTCTCTGACCTGAATTGACGCACCGCCTGCTTTCAGAAAAGCGTCAATTTTCTTTTTCAATTCAACTGAAAGTGAATCTCCGCCGCTGAACATTCCCTTGAGACACGAAAGGTCTGCCTTTTGCATATCCTTGTTACGCATCATACCTTCAAACAGGGTAGGTACACCTGCCATATAATTGGGTCTGTGTTTTTTGAAAAGACCGGGAAATTCATCAACCTTCACTCTTGGCACAAGAACACACTTTCCTGCATGAGCAAGAATAGTATGAATTCCGACCCCAAGACCAAAGCCGTGGAAAACAGGCATAACCGATAGCATAACATCCCCTGCTTCAAAGCACTGAGAAGCCGCCGCCGTCTGCATTGCAAGAGCATTGAAGTTAAGATTTGTCAACAGAATTCCTTTGGATGTTCCCGTTGTTCCGCCGCTAAACAGAATAACTGCCGCATCACTGCCTTTTCCTTCATAATACGGGTCTTCTTTTACAAACTTTGCACCATTTAAAAATTCATTCCATGACAAAGACCATGGGTCATTGACAGCTTTGGGTTCATGTCCGATAAACTTATAAACAAAGCCTTTGATAGGTGGCAGAGCTTCTTCGATTTTGGTTACAATAACCTTCTCCACCTTTGTTTTGCCCTTCAAAGCCTCAAATTTGTCATAAAACTGTGTAAGAGTAATGGCAAGACGGCTTTCGCTTTCATTGAGATAAAACAGAATCTCACTTTCAGCAGAAAGAGGATGAACCATACTTGCAACAGCACCAATTTTATTGATTGCATAAAACATAACAACCGCCTGCGGAGTATTGGGCATACAGATTGTCACTGCATCACCCTTGCCAATACCCATAGCAGTCAAAGCCTTTGCACAATTGTCAATTTCAACCAGAAAATCTGCATAGGTTGCTGATTTTCCCATAAAGTCATAGGCTGTATATGTACTGTAATTTTCCTTTGTTTTTTTCACCATATCATACATAGATATGTCGGGATACTCCAACGTTCTGGGAGTATTCCCGTAAAACCTGAACCAAGCTGCATCAGAATTCAAAATCAATTTCCTCCCCTAATGTTTTATCCAGTAATTCCGGGTTTTTAAACAAATACTTCACAAGTTTGAGCGAACGTGCAAAATAAAACCCGTCTGCAATTCTTTCGTCCAGCGTAACGCCCATATTCACCACATCACGCACAGACTGCTGATTATTTTCATCAAGCACAATTTCTTTGTGCATTTCTCCGATAGTAATAACTATGCCGTTTGTTCCAAAGTTATTAAGGTGATGATACACCGCATCACACTTGATACTGCCAAGATTGGACAGCATAACGGTCACATAATTGGGATCAACGCTGCTGAAGGTCTTTGGCATAAATCCGTGACTGTCCGCAAAACGCATAAAGCACATAAAAAGCTCCATCAAAGGCTTTGGCAGCTTTTTAATCAGATTCAGAAGGTCGTCGACCTTGACTCCCTTCTCCTCTTTTTTCGCTTCCGCAACCTTTGGAGAAAGTCTGTCTGTTATCGCACAAACATTTTCATCGTCCTTGGGATGATAAATCACCAGAGATTCCTCCGCATGGTCGGCAAATCTCTTTTTAACCGTAAAGCCCATAGAAATATTATTGCGCATATAGTAACGTTTGCCCGAAATATATCTGTTGAGAAGCGGACGCATCTTCACAGTTCTTGCAACAGCGGCAATAACACAGTGAAACAAGGTCACCTTCCGTTCCCCCGTAGAGTTCTTTTCCTTTATGTAAGAAAGAAGCTCTGTAATATCAATTTTTTCGTTTATATACACCTCTGCATCAGTGCGTTTGGGCATGAGATATGCCATATAAAAATGCATTCCGTCAATATCACGAACACGGCACGCATCATGTCTGTCTCCCCATCTTTTCACCAAATCACCTCATCAAAAATTATATATTGTTAAACATAAAGTTCTTTTGAACACACCAAAAGCATCCCCCGTTTTTTCGGGGAATGCTTTTCATTTACTCAATTACAGCACCCAGAGACTTGTTAATAATATTAACAAAGGTCTTTCCTGGATTAAGCTTTATTTCTTTGCCCGATTTGTCGGTATATACAGTTTTTGCATTTCTGGATGCCTTTGACCAGTTTATCTCCACACACTTTCCGTTGGTGATATAAAAGCCTTCGCCGCTGCCTACCGTATCAAGCTGCTGACGTGCACTTCCGTCCCCAAGATTATAGTTGTTCACATACTGAACAATTACATTTTTCACCGTCACGGGTCTTCCGCTCTGTGTTGCATAATCAGAGCTTCCCAACTGCTTTGTATAAAGCTTGGTTTCAGCATCATACTTGTATCCGGTATTATAAAAACCGCTGTATTTCAGAGTAACCTTCTCGGCTGCTTTTCCGTTTTCAAGGTCCTTGTCAGCTCTGTTGTATTCAAAGACATTTCCCTTTGATGTAGTCTGCGAATATCCCTTTGCCTCTGCAGTTTTCAGGAGACTTTCCATCTTGGTGTAGGCAGTGTGCCAGTCAGAAGTAACAGAATAATCACGATAATATGTAGAGGCATCAAACAAACCGTTTATATTGTTTATTCCCAGAGCGGGAATGTCCTTTGCTGCCAGAGGGCTCCAGCCGAAGTGTCCGTAAATTGCATCATTTTCCATAACATAATCAAGGAAATAATGACGTGAAGAACGTACAGGACCGATTTTTTCTGTGGTATCATTTTTGAAAAGTGCCATATATCTCGTGGCACCGCCTTCAACAAACATTTCGTAGGCCAGAAAAGCGTCTTCAAGTCCTGCCTGTGGACGGGCATCACTGTTGTCGTTGTCAATCATAACAGCAACAGGTCTTGAATCAGATTCTACGTATTTTTCAAAAAACTCTGCAATGTTTTTTTCGTCTATTCCTTCAATAAATGTGAGTTCAAAAACATCTCCGTCCGCAATCACAATATCTATAGCTGCATCAAAAAGCTCTCCGCCTTTTGACAGAACCCATTTTTCAGACTTTTTTTCATCGGCTTCAACGCCCTTGACGGATTTTATTCTCACATCGTCTCCTGACTTTTCAAACACTGCAATTTTTTCCTTTTCAAGTGCTTCTGTCAGAGTTTCTGCCTTGGTAACAACATCAAATGCTTCGCTTTTTCCTTCTTCAAAATTTACAGTAACCGAAATATTCTTTTTTTCTCCTCCGCATCCGCTCATACCAAAAACAAGTACGGCAAGAGAAAAAACTGCAGCCAATAATGTAATAACTTTTTTGCTGTTCATATTGTCACACCTCATGCTTTTCAAAAACTAACTGTCTTTTATAATTCAGAAATCACAAAAGCCGTCTTTTGCATTATATTACATTTTTCGAAAAATTTCAACCTTTATATGAAATTTTTAAGTTTTTTCCATCAGGCTTTACATAATTCACAAAGCAAAAATCATATATAATATCATATTTAACCTTGAAAATTGAGATTATTATCATCCTTGTAGCCAATTACCTTTGCAGGAACACCGCCCACTATCGCCTTTTCAGGAACATCCTTAACAACAACTGCTCCCGCAGCCGCCAAGCTGTGAGAATGCATTGTTAAATCTCCGAGAACTTTTGCTCCGCATGTGACCGCAACATTATCTTCCAAAACAGGGTTATATTCTCCTTTATATCCAATTGTTACCTGCTGATATATTCTGCAGTTTTTGCCTATCTTTTTTGCACTTATAATTGTTGCAAACCCGTGTTGAATGTATAAACCGCCGCCAATCTCTTTGGTGTATATAAAAAGACTTCCCATAGGCTTCCACAGGATACGTGCAATGACAAAATGCAATCTGCCCGTCAATGAACCGTTTGGGTGTTTGAAACGATGCTGAAGCAGATTCCGAAATTCTTTTTTATATGTAAGATACCAATTAAGTGATTCAAACAAATTGAAATTTATCTGTTCAATTTCGTTCCAACGTGCAACATCCTCTTTAATCAAATGTTTTTGCTTAGAGCATATTGTACATAAATAAACCGGAAGCGTTCTGGGATAATTTATTACTGCAAGCACCCTTCTGCCAATACCTGCCATTTCTTATTCCTTCTTTCCATACAAAACATTATTGGTTAAGAAACAACAACATAATGAGCAAGCAAAAATAAATCTTGCTTGCTCATATATTATTCTATTAGAAATACCGTTTAAGAAGTCCTTCCAAGCCTTTTCCGTGTCGAGCTTCGTCTCTTGCCATTTCGTGAACGGTGTCATGAATAGCATCAAGACCATTCTTCTTTGCACAGGATGCTAGATCGAATTTACCCTGTGTTGCACCGTATTCGCAATCAACTCTCCATTTGAGGTTATCCTTTGTCGTAGCCTTCATGTTGGGTTCAAGGTCTTCACCCAGAAGTTCTGCAAACTTTGCAGCGTGTTCAGCCTCTTCAAAAGCTGCCTTTTCCCAGTAAAGTCCTACTTCGGGATATCCTTCACGATGTGCAATGCGAGCCATGCAAAGATACATACCAACTTCAGCACATTCACCGTTGAAGTTTGCCATAAGCTGTTCAAAGATGTACTTTTTGTCTTCCTCTGAAATATCAGGGTTATTCTTTACAGTCTTTCCGTAAACACCGTATTCGTGCTCTGCAGCCAGTGCAGCACCTTCCTGCATTTCCTTAAACTTGTCTGCAGGAACCTTGCATACAGGACAAGCTGCGGGAGGAGTATCTCCTTCGTGAACATAACCGCATACTGAACATACAAATTTTTTCATAGTAAATTTCCTCCTAAAATAAAGTTTTTAATTATTAGCATTTTTACATTGCGAACACTTTCCAACAAACATTGTGTAGTGTTCATAAATTTCTCCGTCGAATCTTTCAGCTGCCCATTTGTTAAATTCTTTAAAGGGTTCCGACTCAATATCAAGAATTTTTCCGCACATATCGCAACATACATGATAGTGAGTATCAGGATTCCCGTCAAAGTGTTCAACGCTGGTGCCTATGTTCAACTTCTGAATAGTACCGTTTTCGGCAAGCATTGCAAGGTTTCGATAAACCGTGCCAAGGCTGATGTTGGGTATTGTCTTTCTCACTTCGGCATAAACCCAATCAGCAGTGGGATGGCACTTTGTTGATTGTACCACTTCCAGTATTGCCTCCCGTTGTCGGCTTCTTTTTTGTACCATAATAACAGCACCTCATTTCAATATTGATAACTGTTACTATTATTATAACAAAAAAATTTGTTTTGTCAATACTTTTTCTAAAAAAAATTAAAAAAATTTCCAGTATTATTTTTCCGTATATGAATAAGGCTGTTTAAAAACAAGTGTTTTTAAACAGCCTTGCAGTCAGGGGATAGGTAATCTGGGAAGTTATCAGCACCTGATTTTAAGCGGCTGATTTCTGCCCAAACTGAGCCCAAAACCGTGATTTTGGGACACCCGATGGTGTACTGATGTACACCGAGCGGCGAAGTTTTTGCGTTCCAGGCTATTTTAACATCCCCATTCAATCATTTTCAAAGAAACAACACAAGACTTATTGCCATAACAAGCATTCCTGCAACCACTCCCCAATTTGCCGTTCCTTCATGTCCGCACTCACGTGCCGCAGGCAAAAGCTCATCCATAGAAATAAACACCATAATTCCCGCAACAGCAGAAAACACAATGAAATTAATCGTATCATTGAGAAAAGGCATCAGGATAAGATATCCGATTATTGCCCCCAGAGGCTCCGTAAGCCCTGACAGCAGAGAATACCAAAATGCCTTTTTGCGATTTCCTGTAGCGCAGAAAACAGGTACTGCCACAGCAACGCCCTCAGGAATATTATGGATAGCAATAGCAACGACAATAGGCAAAGCAAGAGAAGGTGACTGAAGTGCCGACACAAAGGTTGCAAGACCTTCAGGCAAATTATGCAACGCCAATGCAACCGCAGTTATAACGCCGGTACGCAAAAGCCCTTTATGGTCAGCACCGGCATCTGCAGTTCCACCTTCAGGAATCAATTTTTCTACAACGGCAACAATTGCCATACCGCAAAAAAAAGCCGCTATATTCAGCACTGTTCCAAGCCTGTCACCGTAAAGACCGCACAATGCACCGTTCGCCTTTGCAAAAAGCTCAACAAATGAAATGTAAATCATAACTCCGGCAGAAGCTCCCAGCGAAAAGGACAAAAATCTGTTGTTCATTTGTTTTCGGAAGAATACAGTCAGCCCGCCCAATCCGGTAGAAAGTCCCGCAACTGCCGTGAGACAAAAAGCAATTACAATACTGTTCATTTTACCCATCCTTTCAATGTAATAGTTGACGAAACATATAAGTGTTTCCCCGCTAAGGTGCATTTACACCTGTATTATTTTACACAAAAGACGGGATTTTGGTGCAAGAAAGCGGCTATGCCGCTTGCCGCAGGCGGCGGTCGTAGCATTTACGCTTTAGGAAACGTAATTTCCTATTATATAAAAAATAACCGGGCAATGCCCGGTTATTTTGAGTTATTATTATTCTTCGTCGCATCCGTCGCAGGAATCGCAATCACAGTCACAATCAAAATCAAATTCAATTGTATCACCGCAGGTAGGACAAAGAATTTCGCCATCCATAAGGTCTTCGGTTGTTATTATAATTTCTTCGCCACAACCCTGACAGGTAATCTGAAATTCATCATCATCGTCACACTCGTCGAATTCATCGTATTCATCAAAAACCTCGTTTCCGATAACATCGATTTCTTCTTCAAGGTCATCAAGAGCATCCGCAAAAAAGCCCTGCTCTTCATCAATAGCATCTACCTTGTCAGCAATGTCTCCCAAAAAATCAATAATTTCTGAAAGAAGTCTTGCTTCGTCCTTTTCCTTATCTAACTTCATTCCATCTGCCAAACCCTTGAGGTACGCAGCACGATTTGTCAATTCTGACATCAAAATTGCCTCCTTAAATAATATAATTCAGATATCCAAGCTTCCAAAAAACGGCTCAAGCCATATGGTCCGAGCCGCCCTGCGCAAATTCTAAACTCTAGCGAGATATTCAGAAGTTCTTGTGTCAATTTTTATCATATCGCCTTCGTTGATGAATGCGGGAACAGTAACCACTGCTCCTGTCTCAACTGTAGCAGGCTTTGTAACGTTTGTAGCAGTATTGCCCTTTACGCCAGGTTCTGTAGCTGTAACCATAAGTTCAACAAATGTGGGGGGTTCAACCGCAAAAACATTGCCCTTGTATGAAAGGATCATAACCTTCATATTTTCTTTCACAAACTTAAGCGCATCACCAAGCTCATTTTCACTGAGAGGAGTCTGTTCATAATCTTCGTCCATGAAGTAGTACAAACCGCCATCTTCATAAAGATATTCCATTTCTTTTCTTTCAATGTGAGCCTTGGGAACCTTTTCTGTAGGATTAAAGCTTCTTTCTACAACACCGCCTGTAACGATGTTCTTCATTTTTGTTCTAACGAACGCAGCACCTTTACCGGGTTTTACATGCTGAAATTCAACAACCTGGTAAACGTTGCCTTCAAATTCAAACGTAATGCCGTTTCTGAATTCACCAGCAGATATCATTGGTATTTCCTCCTAATAATTTTATTCTATCATATATTGTATACTACTATTGCAAAAAAAGCAAGAAAAATTTTTATTATTCATTAAAATTTTTATATGCAACAAGTCCCCTTATTCTATAACCTATCCTTAAATTCCTGCGGTAACTTCTCCCATTCTACCAAACACGGATGGGTTTTCTTTATCTTATCTCTGACAGTTCCGTATTTATAACCGATAGAATACATATAATTTACCCAACGTCTATGCTCAGAAATCATTTTCCTTTCCTTGGTTAATTGCAAGCATTCATATACATTATCAGATATAACAAACGCCTCTGTGGATTTGAAATTGTCTTCAGATTCAAACATTTCTTTGCTGATTCTGTCCCGATCGCATTTGCCGCACCAATTCGAATGAACATCAATCATCTTTTCAATTTTGTCCGGTGCAAAGAACACGTCGTAAGAATATATGGTTTCTATGTCCAGAACAAACTCAATATCACTTGGTTTCTTTGCTTTCAGCATTTTTCCTTTATATATATCACTTACTACTGTTTGAATCTTTAATTTTGAATTATTTCCGGCGAGTAATGAGCGTATATCATATGCGGTATTAATATTAAGTTCATCATTACCAAGACAGATAAAAGCATAATCTATATTTTCAATTTGTTTTATTTTTTCATCAAAACCAGAGGTTCCCGCCAGATATCCGTCAAATATTTTTATATCACAATTAGTAGCCGTATTTTCATCAAAAAATCCCGGGCACTCATGTTCAAAGCGTTCTTTTGCAGTTTCCGATTTATCAAAGGCATATATCTCCGTTTTATATCCATCCACCTGTGTATACCAAGCAAAAGTTTTTGCAAATTGTGTACCAATTCTACCCATTCCGACCAACAGCACCTTGATAGTTTTTTCGTCGGAATCCGAAAAGTGATTATCGCAGAACAGCTCTACTCCTGTTTTACCTATTATTTCCAAAACCAACGAATGGACATTATCAAATCGGTATATGTTTAAATTAGAGTAATTATGAATTTCAGACAACGCATTATTGCTGTCGAGACATACGTATACATCACGCATTTTTGAGGGTTGTTCCGAATTTATCATGCAATATATATCGCTCAGATTTTCACTCTCTTTTTCGTTCAAAAGTACATAAGTTATTCTGTTTTTCATCTTCAGTGTTTTTGCATGGAACGATAATATATCCGCTTTTATGCATCTTGCATGCATATTTTTTGCTTCTTCCATCATGGATGCTTTTACATTCTCAGAAACACCCGTGAAAATCAAAATGGATTTTCTTTCTTTTTTACGGACATCACCCGCCAAAGCAATAGTATAATTATTTAATTCAGAAAAAACATATACCTTTCTTCGCGGAAAAAACAGAATCTTCAAATAAGCGTTAAAATTGTTTGCATATGTAAAGATAAACCCAAAGGTTGTCAACGGTGCAACTACGAACAAAAAAGCTCCATAGCAAGCATAAACTGTTCCTATAACTCCATAATCTGATGCATACAAATACACATCCTCATAATTCAAGGCAACAACAAAAATACTTATTGCATGATGTATTGACATCAACAATGTTTTTCCTACTCTTTCCACCAACTGTTCTGATACAAACATTTCAAGATAATATGGTGCATAAAATAAGCTTGCCGCAAAAAACAATCCAATTATGAAAAGTTGAATACCGTTCAAGAAACCGTATAGCTTTTTTCTTTTATA
The DNA here is from genome assembly GCA_045645485.1 of Clostridia bacterium. Lineage (GTDB taxonomy): Bacteria > Bacillota > Clostridia > Monoglobales > Monoglobaceae > SIG440. The sequence goes on from JAZRIX010000062.1 coordinate 53,251, forward strand.
AAAAAACGAAAAACACGCCCCCAAAAATACAACAAACGAAATTACTGAAAATAATATAAGCACTTTCTCACCCGCCTCCAATTGCGTTGCAATACAACTGTATTTTGATTTAACAATAAATAAAGTACAGACTTTGTGTGGAGCCGCCATCTGTCTGATGACTCATACATTGATCCCATACAACAGTTTTGTCAGGATTTTCTTTTTTCCATTTTTCAAAGGCTGCAGTAACCTTTTCATAACTGCTTCCTATCCATTTCTTCGAAGTGAAATAGCCCATGGTGTAGTGTTTTGCCCCTGCTTGAGCAGTGTACTTAAATTCCGCTCTGTTTATAACCGTTTCCCATTTGAAAGGATTATTGATATTCATAAAAGCATTTGCACTGACCGCTTTAATAACAATTTCCTGAGTAGCAAACCACTTATTGATTTGAGCAATATTCCCCTCGTTGTGCGACATACCTCCAAAATTAAACACCTTTGAGTCAATCTCTGCCGTCAGTTTCTCTGTTTTAACCTGGTTTTGTGCTTTCCCGCAAAACCTGCAGAATAGCGAATCCTCATCAATTGTTTTCCCACAGTATTTACAAAACATTTTATTCTCTCCTTTTTGTCACCTCAACAGATCATTTTGACAGAACCAGTATATAACAATACCTTTTAAAAGTCAATTAAATATATTAAGATTTCACTCGTGCTACGCTTCAAACATTTACCGTCCATAAAATTTAAAAATTTTTTCATCTTTCGTTTAAAAAATTTTTCTCTATATTTAGTACACAGATAAACAAAAAAACGGAATATATGTCGATTACGAAATAAATCGAAAGTCAAAACGAAATAATATCGTAAGTATAGTGCTTTAAAACAGTAAATTTGGGTCTTGACATCCGGACAAAAAAACTATATAATAATTTCGGAAAAATTAAGCGGTGGAAATATGCCTTTCCTCCGCAATTAAAAATAATGAAAAGAGGTTTTTACTATGAGTAAAGATTGGGCAAGAATGGATCTTGCAAATGTACCAAACATGGTATCCGAAACTGTTCCGGGTCCCAAGTCAATCGAATACCACGAAAGATGCGCTAAGTATTTCAAGGGTTATTCAAGTCAGGTTTCACTGTTCCCTGTTTCATTTGAATCAGGTTACGGTTACACTCTCAAGGACGTTGACGGCAATACATATCTCGACTTCTCATCAGGTATCTATGTTACAGGTCTTGGTCACTGCCATCCCAAAATCAGTGAGGCAGTTGCTTTCCACGCAAAGAACCTTATGAACTGTCATGACTTTACAACAAAGATTAAGATGGAACTTATCGAAAAGCTCCACGAAATCACAGGTGGTCGTTTCGGTGGTTTCCAGCTCTACGATTCAGGTACAACTGCTGTTGAAGCAGGTCTCCGTTGCGCTCGTGCAGCAACTGGCAAGCAGGAATTCATTTCTTTCTTCAGAGACTTCCACGGCAAGACTTACGGTGCAAACTCACTTGCAGTAGTTGGTCCCGATACACATATGAGAGCTCCCGGCTTCATGCTCGTTCCCAGACCTAACCCCTACCGTGACTTCTTTGGCAGAAGCGAAGAAGAAGCTTGGAAGGATTCATCACCCTACATCAACATGATCAAGGGTATGCTTGACAACGCTTGCGCTTGCGGCGGCAAGAACGTTGCAGCTATCGTTCTTGAACCTGTTCAGGGTTGGGGCGGTTCAATCATTCCTCCTGCAGACTTCATGCCTGCACTCCGTGCACTTTGTGACGAAAGAGGCATCCTCCTCTTCGCAGACGAAGTTCTCAACTGTATGGCAAGAACAGGTAAGTACCTTGCTATGGATCACTGGAATGTTACAGCTGATATCACAACACTCGGTAAGGGCTTTGGTAACGGCTTCCCCGTTACATGTATGGCAGTATCTAAGGATCTTGCTCCTGCAATCGAAAAGATTTCTGCTTCTTCAAGCTACGGCGGCAACCCCATGGCTTGTGCTGCTGCTCTTGAATCAATCAACGTTATTGAAGAAGAACAGCTCAACGAACGCTCAGCTCACCTTGGTGAAATTATGCTGAAGAAGATGAAGGAAATGAAGGAAGCTCATCCCATCATCGGTGACGTTCGTGCACTTGGTTGTCTCCAGGCTATCGAAATCGTTAAGGATCGCGACACCAAAGAACCTTTCGCAGAAGCTGGTACAATGATTTACCAGAAGGCATTCAAGAAGGGTCTCGCTTGGGTACCGTCAGGTCACATCCTCCGTATGTCACCTCCTATGATTCTGGACGACGAAGCAGCTCTCAAGGGTCTCGAAATCATCGAAGAATCAATTGCAGAAACAGAAAAGCACTTCGGTTATTAATATCGGAATTCAATATTACGCTCGGGCAGGGCGCGTTGTCTTCAAGACACCTTGCCCCTAATATGAGTAACATAGGGGCTATTGTGGGAAATCCTGCAATAGCCTTTTGTTAAATAAAAAACAATTTTGACTTGAAAGGAAATAGAATTATGAAAACTGTAAGATTTGGTCTTATCGGTTGCGGTCTTATGGCAAGAGAATTTGCATCGGCTGCAGCTCGCTGGTGTCACCTTACTGACGATATTCCCAAGCCTGAAATCGTTGGTATCTGCTCTGTTGTTCCGGCTGAAATGGACTGGTTCCACAAAAACTTCCCCGAAATCAAGTACTCTGTTGCAGATTACAAGGAGCTTCTTGAAAAGAACGACATTGATGCAATTTACTGCGCTGTTCCCCATAACCTTCACGAACAGTTCTATATTGATATAATCAAGAGCGGCAAGGCTCTCCTTGGTGAAAAGCCTTTCGGTATCGACAAGAAGGCAAACGAGAACATCCTCGCTGCCCTCAAGGAGAATCCCGATACATTTGTTCGCTGCTGCAGTGAGTTCCCCTACTATCCTGCAATGCAGACAATGATTAACTGGTATAAGGAAGGCAAGTTCGGCAAGGTTCTTGAAATCCACTGCGGTTTCTGTCACTGCAGCGATATGGACTTCAACAAGCCCATCAACTGGAAACGTATGGTTAAATTTAACGGTGAATACGGCTGTCTTGGCGACCTTGGTATCCACACACAGCACGTTCCCTTCCGTCTCGGCTTCAAGCCCAAGACAGTAAGAGCACACTTCAGCAATATCGTTAAGGAACGTCCTGACGGCAAGGGCGGAATGGCAGTTTGCGACACATTTGACAACTGCACAATCTTCTGCACAACGCTTAATGCAGACGGAGACGAAATCCCAATGACACTTGAAACAAAGCGTATGGCTCCCGGTTCAACAAACCGCTGGTTCTTTGAAATCTACGGTACAGAATGCAGTGCAAAGTTCACAAGTGACGATGCAAACGCTTTCCACTATACATCATCATGGGGCAAGGAACAGTCATGGAACCGTATTATCATTGGTTACAAGCCTATGCTTCCCACAATCACAGGTCCTATCTTTGAATTTGGCTTCACAGACGCTATTCAGCAGCAGATTGCGGCATTTATGCTTGAATACTCAGGTGTGGAAGTACCCTTCGGTCTCTTTACTCCCGAAGAAACTGCTCTTTCTCACACTCTTGCAACAGCGGCTCTCAAGTCTTTCTACAACAAAACAGTTGAAGTTATTGACTAATCTCCGTTTTATTCGAAAAAACACAGAAAAAGCTTGTATTTTTCTGTGAAATGTGTTGACATTTCTTTGTTTTTGTTGTAAAATAAAGTTAATGTAATAAAAAATTAACTTTTTCAATAGTTCTTATACGGACATTGAGCAAGGAGGAAGACAAAATGTTAGTTAATATGAACGAAGTTCTGAGACCTGCAAAAAAAGGTCACTACGCAGTTGGTCTTTTCAATGCAGTTAACTTGGAACTTGCACGCGGTATTATTGCTGCGGCTGAAAGCACAAGATCACCGGTTATTATGGGTTCAGCAGAAATTCTGCTTCCTTACGGTCCTCTGGAAGAGATTTCTTACTATCTCATTCCTATGGCAAAGAAGGCATCAGTTCCTGTTGTTATTCATCTTGACCACGGTCTTACATATGACACTTGTGTAAAAGCTCTCAAGCTGGGCTTCAGCTCAGTTATGTATGACTGTTCAACAGATTCATACGAAGAGAATGTCCGCAAGGTTAAGGAAATGGCAGACATTGCTCATTCCTATGGTGCAACAATTGAAGGCGAACTGGGTCACGTTGGTGACAACGAAGGCTCAGCAGAAGGCAGTGACCATCTGGCAGATCCTTCAGCATTCTTCACAGACCCTGCACTTGCAAAGGACTTTGTTGACAAGACAGGCGTTGACGCACTTGCAATTGCTGTAGGTAATGCACACGGTGCTTACAAGCTGCCCCCCAAACTGGACTTTGAGAGAATTCGTACAATTGCAAAGACAGTTGATGTTCCTCTGGTTCTCCACGGTGGTTCAGGTCTTACAGACAACGACTTCCGTCAGGCTATCAAGGACGGTATCAGCAAGGTTAATATTTTCACAGATATCAATGTTGCGGCTGTTGAAGCCGAATTCAAGAAGTTCTCCAATATGGACAAGGGTATCATCGACCTTATTCCTGCGGCTGTTGAAGCTGTAAAGCTCGCAACAATGGAAAAGATGAAGCTGTTCAGCAGTGACGGCAAGGCAGACTGCAACAGAGGCGGTTCAATGTCAGCTGACGATCTCGAAAAGATTACAAAGATGGTTGCTGCAGAAGTTGCAAAATACCTTAAGAAATAATTTTACCATAGAAATTGGGTGTTGCCAATGGCAACACCCAATTTTATTTGTCTATTGAGGTAAACACTTTGGAAAGCTCCTTCGCTCTGCTCAGGATGACGCTATACGGTTTATAATGACGTCATGTTGCCGCAACGTTAAGAAAGTGTGCTTGCAGCACGTTTTTTGTGAAGGATTAAAAAATGTGAGAACATTTTTCTGTTAAAAAGAAAACCGTCAGGGTTTCTTCAATAATTAGTCGAAACATCTTTGCCCTACTAAAACCACAACATTTATAAAGGAACCTATTTAGTCAATATTTTATTTTGAAGTACTTCCGAATCCACCGTTTCTTTCATCGGTTACATCATCGTCATAGGTAATCCCGTATTCACAAAAGATTCCCTGAGCAAAAGCTCCTCCTCCTTTTATGTATACCTTTTTACCTTCTTTTGAATCGTTGGTAATCTTTATAAAGATATGCCCCTCATTGTCGGAATAATAATAGTCACTGTCAATTATCCCAACCGTATTTGCCAACTGAAGACGGTATTTGAATCCCAATCCGCTTCTGGGATAAACCTTTAGAACCCAACCTTCCTCTATCTTTACACGTATCCCTGTAGGAACCTTTATTGACTCACCGGGGGAAAGCTCAACTGCTCTCACGGTATAAAAATCATAACCTGCCGATCCCTTTGTAGCACGCTTGGGTAATTTGATTTTTTTATAAGCATCATACATTCCTATGCCTGTATTAAAGGCATTCATCCAGCCAACAGCAAACTGTTCAAGACTTACCTTTTCAAACTGTGCAACTCTTTTCATTTCCAAATCTCCTTCAACAGATACTTACATTTTTTTATCATAACGATTGTATGGCTCTTTCAGCTCAGCAAGCTTCCAATGCCAAAAGCAATAACCGCACAAATCCACGCCGCCGCCAACTGAATGGCAACAGCCGAAACAGTCCACTTAAGGGAGCCTGTCTCTCTGTGAATCACACCGATAGTTGCCGCACACGGAACATAAAGCAGACAAAAAACCATCATAGCATAGCCGTTTGCGGCTGTAAAGCCGTGCCCGCTAAGAATTGCCGCCAGTGCCGACATTCCTTCCGCAGAAGCAATGTTCCCCACACCAAAAAGCACGCTCATACTCGAAACAACAACCTCTTTTGCCGCAATTCCCGAAATCAATGCCACCACAATCTGCCAATAACCAAGACCTGCAGGAACAAGCAGGGGAGCAAGAAGCTTTCCTATGCTTGCCGCAAAGCTCATTGACATATCATCAGCAAGTCCGCCAAATCCAAAATTCAGCAGACCCCAGAGAATTACCGATGCAACAAAAATCACAGTACCCGCCTTTGTCAGATAATCCTTAATTTTCTCACTTACATAAACAAAAACCGTTCTTTTGCTTGGCATTTTGTATTCAGGCAGTTCAATCAGCAAGGTATTTTCGCAGTCTTTTTCAGAAAAGAGAGAAAAGATTTTAGCAACCGCAATGGCAACTGCAATTCCAAGTATGTACATAGAAAACGCCGCAACTACTGCCCACTTTCCAAAAAACATTTCTGAAAAAAGAACATAAATGGGAAGTCTTGCACTGCAGGACATAAAGGGTGTAACAACAATCGTTTTGAGTCTGTCCTTGGGATTTTCCAGTGCTCTTGATGCCATCACCGCGGGAACGGTACATCCAAAGCCCAGAAGCATGGGAATAAACGCTCTCCCCGAAAGACCTATTCTGGACATTATATCATCCATAATATACGCAACTCTTGCCATATATCCGCTGTCCTCAAGAAAGGCAAGGGCAATGAACAAGATAACAATATTGGGCAAAAATGTAAGAATTCCGCCTACCCCGCCGATAATTCCGTCAACAACAAGGGATATCATCAACGGACTTACCCCCACGTTTTCAAGCAAATCACCGCATCCGCCTGAGAACAAATCAAGTGCAGCTTCAAGATAACCCTTCAGCCAGTCACCCAGTGCAAAGGTCAGCAAAAATACAACTGCCATAATCCCTGCAAAAACAGGCAACCCCCAGAATTTATGAGTTAGAATCCTATCTGCGCGGTCGGTACTTTCCTGACGTATTTCCTTGTTGACCACAACCTCAGATATAATTTCCTCAATAAAATCATAACGCTGATTTATAATTTCTTCTTCATAACTTTTCTCTGCGATGCCGAAAAGATTAAGGGGATATTTTTCAAGGATTTCGCTGTCATACTCCAGATATTTTATTGCATACCAGCGTCTGTTTTTGATTTCGGGATACTTTACCTCCAGCAACTCCGAAATTCTGTCAATTTTATCCTCAATCTCATCACTGTAAACCATCGCATACTCACCGTGATGGTTATGAATATGACCTCCTGCTGTATGGTGATGCTCAATATGATGATTCATACCGTCAATATGGTGAGCAACCGCATGCATAAGAATATTCAGTCCCGTCCTTTTTCTTGCACAAACAGGAACTACAGGAATACCCAACATTTCTGGCAATCTGTGAAGGTCAATTTCCATTCCTCTTGCCGCAACAATATCCATCATATTAAGCGCAAGCACAACAGGCTTTCCCAGCTCAATAAGCTGCAGAGTCAGATACAGATTTCTTTCAAGTGCGGATGCATCTGCAACATCAACAATCACATCTGCGTCATCACTCAGAAGATACTTTCGCGAAAGCTTTTCCTCCATTGTATAAGAGGTCAGAGAATAAATTCCGGGGATATCAACAAGTCTGAACTCCTGTCCTTCAAAGGTCATTGCCCCTTCCTTCTTTTCCACCGTAACCCCCGGCCAGTTTGCAACCTTCAGGTTTGCACCCGTAAAGGCATTAAAAAGAGTGGTCTTTCCGCAGTTGGGGTTTCCCGCAAAAGCAACTGATACAGATTCCTTCACTACGCATTTCCCTCCTTTTCTTCAACTTCGATATCGCGAGCAAAAGCACCGCCAAGAGCAAATCGGGTTCCTCGCACCTTTATTATCTTTGTGCCTGACCTTTTGGAATTGAGAATCTCAACTTTCGAATTCACCGTCATCCCCAGCACTTCAAGTCTGCTTTTTACTTTTTGCTCAAGATTAATTGATTTCACATAGAAAATCTTACCGATTTGTCCTTCACTAAGCTTCATTGTCTTCTCCCTTTTCTTCTACAACCCTTTTAACAAAATCAACAAAATCACGAGTAGCATAAGGCTTTCCAATAGTTTTTACCATTTCCCCCATGGTTTTCAGCCTATCCTCATTGAAAAACAACTGATACAAGGCCTCATCTATGGGATAGGTGGAGCTTATTTTGAATGCCACACCGTTATTGAGAAGGAACTCAACATTTCTGTCCTCCTGTCCGGGAATAGGATTTGCAATAATCATAGGCAATCCCTTTGCCAGAGCTTCACTGGTGGTAAGTCCGCCCGGCTTTGTAACAATACAGTCTGCCGCATCCATAAAAAGGCTCACCTTATCCGAAAATCCGTAATTATATACCTTGTGTCTGAAGGACATTTTGTCAATTCTTTTTTTCAGCCGCAGATTATTTCCGCAAACCGAAACAATCTGAAAGTCCATCTCTGATTGATCCAGTTTTTTTATCATACTTCCGATTTTTCCGTATCCCATACTTCCGCTCATAACAAGAACAGTTCGTTTGTCATCAAATCCCAACATTCTTCTTGCTTCTGCTTTTGGAAGCTTATCCGAAAAAACAGGATTAATAGGAATTCCGATTGGAATAATTTCATCCGGTGAAATCCCCTTTTTCCGTGCCTGATTGCACAAAAGCTCACTTGCAACAACATAATAATCCATGGGAGCTTCCTCCCAATACGGATGCATGGTAAAATCCGTTATAATTCCAACTGTTTTTATTCCTGCATCAAGCTTGTTTGCCACATAGCTCACCATAATTGCGGCAAAGACATGTGTGCAGACAATAATATCGGGTGAAATATCTTCAACAAATTTCACAAGCTTTCGTGCAAGAATTCCGTTGAGGAACTTTGCAAACATACTGTCGTGACTTTCGGTATCCCTTTTTTCCACCATTCTGTAACCTTTTCCGTACATCTTTGGAAGACGTTTTGTAGATACCAGATACCCCTGATCAATTGTTTTTTTCAGCACCGGAGTAATGTATTCAAAAGCATCCATTGACATTGCTTCAATATTCGCCTCAGAAAGTGCATCACAAAGAACTCTTGCAACCTGGTTGTGTCCCTGTCCCGTTGTTACCGTAAAAATAAGAGCCTTCATTTTTCTTCCTCCTTATCTGCCTCTTGACAAAGTCTCATATCGTTTCGATATCCATAGAAATTGCCTCACCGCAAGCCATAAAATAAAGATAACATTCATCAACCTTTTGTCCGATAATTTCCATCAGAGCTTTTTGATAATACTTCATTTGTATTATGTATTTTTTTGAAGCAAATTCTGCTTCTTCAGAATTCTTCACTCTGTCGGTTTTGTAATCCACCAGAACAACACGTCCGTCTTTTTCAACAAAGAAGCAATCCATAGTTCCCTGCAAAAGAATCTCATCAGCAAGTCCGTTCCCAAGCAATGCATCAGACGTATCCTTGGTATAAAAGCTGAACTCCTTCTCGCACCTGACAGCATTCTTCATTCTCTGCCCCAAAGAGCTCAAAAAGAATTCCGCAATTTTTCCGCAATCAATTACTTCCGCCTGAGCCGAAGTAATTATTCCATCGGCTTTCATCATTTCCACTTGTTTTTTTACATCGTCTTCGCAGGTTATTTCTTTTGGGTCAAGCATCTGCATAACAAAGTGAACAACCGTTCCTCTTTCTGCACCGCTCATTTTCTTTGGTTTCGCCATATCAGAAGTCCTGAGAGGTTCAATCACAGGAACATACTCTCCGTCATCATCCTGCATACGTTTTGCCTCACTTACCGACATTTTAACGGGCAAGGTTCCCAGATGCTTTCTTGAATATTCAAAACCCAGTCTTTTTTCCACTTCTGCGGCAAAGTCGGTTTCCTCGTTTTGTTCCTGAATGTTTATTTGATTTTCCGTCTGTTCACACTGGGGAACCGCCTCTGCTGACTCATACAAAAATGTTTTCAGCCCGAAGCCCGCCTCCTTAACAACCACACTTTCTGGAAGTTCACAAAATTCTCTCAGTCCGTACGCATTGGGATGACACAAAAATGTTGCCGCAAGCCAGTCGCGATAGGAATGCAAGGTTCTCACATATGCCGACGGCACAATACCGTTTTCTATCCAAACAGGAGTCCTCCATTTCTTTTCGCGATTCCTGTATGCCGCGGTAATAATTAATTTTTCACGTGCACGGGTAAGAGCCACATAAAGAAGACGCATTTCTTCGGAAAGCATATCCTTTTTGAGCTTTTGCCCCACAAGGCTTCTTGCGAGGGACGGATATCTCACTCTCATCTGTACATCAACATATTCTGCACCGATACCGCCCTGTTCATCCCAGATAATATTCTTCTGGGCATCCTTCAGGTTGAATTCATTGCCTGTTCCCGCAAGAAAAACCACAGGAAATTCAAGACCCTTTGATTTGTGAATACTCATAATCCGCACTACGTTTTCTCCTTCACCGAAAACCTTTGCGGGTGTCATATCCTTTTCTTCGAGACGCATAGTCTCGATATAATTCATAAAGCTGAAAAGACCGCTCATTTTAGTATGTTCAAACTCATTAGCACGTTCAAGCAAAACTCTCAGATTTGCCTGACGTTCTCTTCCGTGCTTCAAAGAACCGACATACGCATAATATCCCATTTCATAGTATATACGGTAAATCAGTCTGTCAACCCCGCAGCTTTCGGATTCGTTCCTCAGATTTTCAATATCTGAAAGAAATTCAGCAACATGGGCATCCCCTTTTTCCGCAGCAAAGCATACAGCATCAAAAAACATACCCTCAGGTTTCTGAGTGCGAATCAAAGCCAGTTCATCAGGCGAAAACCCCCACATAGGCGACCGCATCACAGCAATCAGCGGAATATCCTGTCTGGGATTGTCAATAATCTGTAAGACTGCAAGGACTGTCTGGATTTCCAAAGCTCCCAGATAACTATGCCCGACCTCGGAATACGCAGGGATTCCCCATTCCTCAAAAACCTTTTCAAATACAGGTGCAATATCCTTGGTCTTTCGCATAAGAACAACCATATCCCTGAATTCAACAGCTCTCATTTTGCCTGAATCCTTGTCAAAAACCTCAAGTCCGCTTTTTATCAGCTCGGTTATTCTTGAAGCTACAACAGTTGCTTCAACCTCGTTTTTGTCATAAGCTTCGCTTTCGTCCTCAGAGTCACAGCATATCATATGAAATTCTGTATCGTAATAATCAACAGTAGGTGCAGGCGGATAATCCGCTCCCTGAATAAGAAATTCTTCACTGTCATATCTGATGTTGCCGACTTCAGGCGACATAATTCGTCCGAATACGTAATTTACCGCATCCACAACCTCTGTACGGCTTCTGAAATTCTTGAACAGTCGAATCAGATGCCCCGCTTCATCATCATTTCCGTATAATTCATATTTATCAGAAAACAGCTTGGGTACAGCGTTTCTGAATTTATAAATACTCTGCTTCAGGTCTCCTACCATAAATATATTCTTATTTTCCCTTGATATGGTTCGGAAAATCAAATCCTGAATATTGTTTGTATCCTGATATTCGTCAACAAGAATTGCCGCAAACCTTTCACGGAGCTTTTCGGCAACATGGGACACTGTTCCGTTTTTTGATACAAGAAGATTCAGTGCCTCATGCTCAAGGTCATTGAAATCCAACAGACTCTTTTCACGTTTTTTCCTTGTGTAGCACCTGTCCACCATAAGCACAATATTCTTCAGTGTTCTCACTGTGTAATAGCTCTTACGTATTCGTTCAACTGCTACATCTTCATCCAGTTTAAAGGTATCAGCAAGTCCGTCAATAACCGACTTTACTGTTTTTCTAAGATTTTTCACATAATTCTGAGCCTGCTCAATATCCTCAGGAGGTTTTCTCACACCCTGTATTGTCCTGAAGCTTATTGTATCAACAGCCTCCTTCACCGAACCGTAATCCTCCAAGTCCATATGACTGAAAGCACGTCTGATATTTTCTGTTTCATCATCGAAAAAAGCTTTATAGGGATGCTCATTGGACAAGTTTTTTTCAATTTCCAGAAATATTTTGTCATAAATCTCAAAAACTTCTTTTTCCGCCCGTTCAACCGATTCCTTTAGCTGTGCTTTCCACCACAAGTCCGATATTTTTCCGCTTTTTGCCGTTTGGGCATAGGGTCTCACTGCATCATTAAGCCATTTTGCAGGATATGCCATACTTCTGCTGAAATCGTGGAGCCTGAGAATCATCTCACGGAGGGCATCATCATTTTTCACACCGCCGTAACCCAAGGTAAGTTCCGCAAAAGAACGGTCCTTGTCAATATTGGCATAAAAACGTTCAAGAACCTCATCCAGAGCCTCTTTTATCAGTATTTTGTTTTCAAGCTCCGAGACAAGAGTAAAATCCACGGGCAAAGCCGTAAGATGTATATTGCTTTTAAGCACATTCAGACAGAAGGAATGAACAGTAGAAATATCAGCCGAATGCATAAGCAGTTTTTGCCTTTGCAAATGCACATTTTCAGGGTCTGCCTTGAGAGCGCGCTGTACCGCCTTTTTTATTTTCTCTCGCATCTCGCTTGCTGCGGCTTCGGTAAAAGTAAGTACGAGAAGCTCATTGACGGAAACCCCGTCTTTTTCTATCATTTCAATAATGCGCTGGACAAGCACAGCCGTCTTGCCCGAGCCTGCCGCCGCCGCAAGAAGGATATTGTTGTTTCTGTATTCAATTGCCTCACGCTGTTGCTGTGTCCAATTCATAAAAACTATTCTTTCTTTTCTATAATTTTCCCTTTCAGGTAGCCAAGCTCACCTGAATCATCTTCAAAATCAAATTCAATCTTGTATGCCCGAAGCTGCTGAAAATCAGACCTGCCGTTTTTGGATGCACCATATTTCACATCGCCTTCCAGAGGACATCCAAAATGTGCAAGGCTTGCACGAATCTGGTGGGTACGCCCTGTCAGAAGCTCGGCTTCAACATGCCCTTGGTTGTCAAGCTTTTTGAAAAGAGTCTCTGCCAGCTTTGAGCCCTTGACCTCTCTATCATAAAAGTATATCTTCCGTTCAGCCTCGTTTTTCAGCGTATATCCCGATATCCGTCCTTGCCGTGGAAGTCTTTCAGAGTTTTCCACTTTGAGAAGATAAAACTTTCGTATCTCACGGTTTCTTATTTTTTCATTTACTGTTCTCAGTGCAAGTGCATTTTTTGCGGCAATCACCAACCCCGAAGTATTTCTGTCAATACGGTTGCAAAGGCTGGGAGCAAAGGTTTTTTCCTTTTCGGGATTGTATTCACCCTTTTGAAAAAGATATGCCTGAATCGTTTCAACAAGACCGCCGCTTTCTCCATGAGCCGCCATACCTGACGGCTTGTCTGCAATCAGAATGTTGTCATCCTCATACACAACAGTCAATTCTGCCTTTTTATCAAGATAATCCGGAAAGGTCTTTTTATCTTCAAAAAATTCGTCGTTAATATAAAGCTCCAGAACATCCCCGAGTTGAATCATATAAGAAATTTCCTGTTTTTTACCGTTTATTTTGACCCGCTTTTTGCGAATCCACTTATAAATCATTCCCATAGATGCTCCGCTTAAAAGCTTTAACAAATATTTGTCCAGCCTTTGTCCTGCATCGTTAGCTCCCGCAACAAACTTTTTCATATAAATCTTCCTTAACTCTATGAACGATTGCTTTTGTTTCTTTCTTGAACTCCTATAAAGCTTAAGTAAACAAATGGCATATGTGTTCACAGCAAGCAAATTTTTCTCAAGGCACAGGCAAAAGCGGGCCGAAGGCTTTGTGCCTTTGGGAGCATTTTGTCGAAGCATTGCGGACAATTTACCGCTGAGAACCTTATGAAATTTGCTTTACTTATGCTTTAAATATACAACCAGAACTGCAACGTCTGCTGGTGACACACCCGAAATTCTTGACGCCTGACCGATTGATACAGGACGAAGCTTTTCAAGTTTCTGCCTTGCTTCTATTCTCAACCCGCCTATCTGTGAATAATCAATATCATCTGGTATTTTCTTGTTCTCCATTTTTTTGAACTGATTCGCCTGTGCAATCTGTCGGTTTATATACCCTTCATACTTCAGCGTAATTTCAACCTGCTCTCTGACATCCGCAGGAAGCTCAGGACGGTCTTTGTCCAGAAATCCCATTCCGTCATAGGTAACCTCAGGTCTTTTCAGCATATCGTGAGCGTGAAGACCCGTTGTAATCAGTGTGCTTCCAACACTTTCAAGAAAGCCGTTTACTTCCTCGGATGGCGGGAAAACAATGTGGCTAAGTCTCTCTATTTCTTCTTCAATAAGTCGCTTTTTTTCAAGGAACTTCTGATAACGCTCTTCTAAAATCAAGCCAAGCTCATAACCCTTGGGTGTAAGCCTCAGGTCTGCATTATCCTGACGCAGAATAAGTCTGTACTCAGACCTTGATGTCATCATACGGTAAGGCTCGTTTGTTCCCTTTGTAACAAGATCATCAATCAGTGTTCCTATATACGCGTCCGAACGGTCAAGAATGAAAGGTTCCTGTCCTTTTATTTTTCTTACGGCATTAATTCCTGCCACAAGTCCCTGAGCCGCCGCTTCCTCATAACCCGATGTTCCGTTGAACTGCCCCGCGCCATAAAGTCCCGGAATGTTTTTAAATTCCAAGGTAGCCTTCAATTGCAACGGATTACAGCAATCATATTCAATAGCATACGCATTTCTGCTTATGTGTGCGTTCTCAAGTCCGGGAAGAGTATGAAGCATTTCAATCTGCACATCCTCAGGAAGACTGCTGGAAAATCCCTGTATATACATTTCCTCGGTATCCGTTCCCATAGGCTCAATAAACAGCTGATGCCTTTCCTTGTCCTTGAAACGGACAATTTTATCTTCAATTGACGGACAGTATCTGGGACCTATGCCCTTTATATCACCGCCATAAAGAGGTGAACGGTGAATATTATCCAGTATAACCTTGTGCGTACGTTCGTTTGTATATGTAACAAAGCAAGTTACGGTATTTTCAAGCTTGTCTTCCGTTTCAAAAGAAAAAGGCGTAATTTCTTCGTCTCCGAACTGTTCTTCAAGATTAGAAAAATCTATGCTTCTTCTGTTTACTCTGGGAGGCGTTCCTGTTTTGAATCTGACAAGCTCTACGCCTATATCCTGAAGGTTTCGTGAAAGCTCGGTTGCGGGGAACACTCCGTCAGGACCGCTTTCCTGACTGAATTCACCGATTATTATTCTTGATTTGAGATAGGTTCCCGTACAAACAATTGCCGCCTTGCAAAGATACTTTGCTCCTGCCCTTGTCTCAACGGACTCAACCTTTCCTTCTTCATCAACATTAACCTTCACAATTTCGCCCTGACGGACGTGAAGATTGTCGCACAACTCCAGTCTGTGCTTCATTTCATTCTGATATGCCCGACGGTCAATTTGGGCACGCAAAGAATAAACCGCAGGACCCTTTCCGCGATTCAGTATTCTGGATTGCAAAAGTGTTGCATCTGCCGCCTTGCCCATTTCACCGCCAAGAGCATCAATTTCCCTTACCAGATGTCCTTTGGCAGTTCCCCCGATACTGGGGTTGCAGGGAAGATTGGCCACACTGTCAAGGCTGATTGAAAAAATACAGGTTTTTACACCGAGGCGTGCCGCCGCAAAAGCCGCCTCCACTCCGGCATGTCCGCCACCTATAACTATAACATCATAACTGTCCGCAGTAAACAAGCTGTCTTTCCCTCCCGTCATCAATTTCCCTCTGTACAAATTTTGAGGATCTCATCATAAATGTTTTTCGCATTCTTTTTGAAGTGTTCCGCTACTCTTTCAGCGTGATAACGCCTTCCCATATTGATGCTGAGTTCAAGCATCGGAACCTTATCTTCCATAACAATGCATTTTGCCATATACTGATCCTCTGCAGCATAAATAATTTCCGTAATTACACCGTTGGGATCAACAAGCTCATCATATTTGACCCGACCTATAGCATCATCAATTCTGGTTCTGACACTTTTGGGAACACGCTGCTTAAAATAAAGACAAGCCGACTCACCGCTCTCCGTAAGACAAAATGCTTCTTCATCTCTGTAAAACTTGCGGATAATATATCCGTCCTCCAGAAGCTCTGCAAGAACCTCCGAAAGGTCAAAGTATTCCATAATCTCTTTATCCCACGTAAAAATCTCATAGGTAAGACTCATACTTATAGGAGCTTTGAACTGTTTTACGGCATAAAGCACCGCAAACTTCATTTCTTCTTTTTCAAGATACATAAAATATCATTCCTTAAAATTACTTATGACGGAAATAAGTTCCAAAAACACCCATTCCTGCGTGACAGGTAATAATGGGGCCAACCTTTCCTTCAAAAATTTCTCTTTCTCCAAACCGTTCGATAATAGCTTTTTTGAGCATTTCCGCCTTTTCGGGACAGCCTGCATCCATAATGCAAATCTCTGTATTTTCACGGTCTTCAATATTTTCCTCAATGCAGTCAACCAGCTTTGCAATTGCACGCTTCAAGCCTTTCACCTTGGCAAAAGCCTCAACCTTTCCGTCACTTGAATAAAGAATAGGCTTTATGTCAAGTATTGCCGAAACTACCATGGTGGTTGCCTTTATTCTGCCGCCTTTTTTTAGAGTGGTAAGGTCATCAACAATAAAATAAACTCTGTCCTTTTCAAAACGTTCCTTAAGAAAAGCAACAATTTCCTCTTTGGAAGCTCCTTTTTCAGCCATTTCAGCTGCCGCAACAACATTTGCACCGATACCGTAGCTAAACATACTTGAATCAACAATTTCAATATCAAAGCCCTCTTCCTGAAGCTCTGCTGAAATCATTTTTGCCGTGTTGACAATACCGCTGCTGTTGGCAGGAATTGTAATGTGGATTATCTGGTTTTCCTTCCCGATACTGCGGTACATTTCTTCAAGAATATCAGGTGTAGCCTGACTGGTAGAAGGAATATTTTCAAGTGCGGCAAATTTCTCATAAAACATTTCAGGAGTATAATTTATATCCGCCAGAATACTTTCGTCCTCACAATTGATATAAAAGGGCAAAACCTTTATATCATATTTTTCTGCAACTTCCTTTGGTATGTCTGCCGACATATCTGTCATAATCTTAACCATTTTTCAAAAATCCTTTCTCCTCTAAATTTTCAAAATCATACTGACGCAGAACCTCATATGCAACTATCGCAACCGAATTAGAGAGATTCAGCGACCGCATATTATGCTTCATAGGAATCCTTATTGACGTATCGGGGTTTTCTCTCAGCAAATCTTCAGGCAACCCCCTTGTCTCCTTTCCGAATACCAGAAAAATTTCTCTGTCTCCAAGAGCGGCAAAATCCACCTTGCTGTAACTGTGTGACGCCTTTGTGGTACAGAAAAAGAAAGTGCCGTCAGGATGTTTTTTTCTTACCTCTTCAAAACTATTATATTCAAAAAGCTCCAGTTCATCCCAATAATCCAGACCTGCCCGCCTCACAGCCTTTTCATCTATATCAAATCCAAGTGGATGAACAAGGTGCAAAGCCGCATCAATCACCGAACAGGTTCTTGATATATTCCCCGTATTTGAGGGAATTTCAGGCTCGACCAAAACAATATTAAGCTTCATCTTTCATATCTCTCTTTCAAAATTTAGTTAAAAAACTTTTTATCCAGTGCTCTGTACTGAATCGCCTCTGCAATATGCTCCGTTTCTATGTTTTCAGAACCCGCAAGGTCTGCTATGGTTCTTGCAACCTTGAGAATACGGTTGTGTGCTCTGGCACTGAGTCCCATACTTTCAAAAGCCTGTTTGAGAAGCTGATTTGCACCCTCACTCAAAGCACAGTATGTTTGCATTTGTTCAGGTGTCAGCTGACTGTTTGAATGAACGTTGCTCCCTGCAAATCTTTTGTTCTGAAGCTTTCTTGCCTCATCAACACGGGCCTTGATACCTGCAGAGCTTTCGCCCTTTTCCATATTTTCAAGGTCATCATAATTGACAGAAGGCACTTCAATATGCATATCAATTCTGTCAAGCAGGGGTCCGCTTATTTTGCTCATATATTTCATAATCTGAGTTCTTGAACAACTGCACTCCCGATTTTTATCGCCATAATAGCCGCAGGGACAGGGATTCATAGATGCTACCAGCATCACACTGCAGGGATATGTTGCCGTTCCTCCTGCACGGGTAATGGTAATTTCTCCGTCTTCAAGAGGCTGCCGCATGGCCTCAAGAGCATCACGTCTGAATTCAGGCAGCTCGTCCATAAAAAGCACACCGTTATGCGAAAGACTTATTTCTCCCGGTTTGGGGTTTGAACCTCCGCCCGAAAGTCCTACTGAGGAAATGGTATGGTGCGGATGTCTGAAAGGTCTTTCCGAAACAAGCGGACTGCTGTCCGTCAAAGTTCCTGCTATACTGTGTATCTTTGTAACCTCCAGAGATTCCTCAAAGGTGAGATCAGGCAAAATTGACGGAATACGCTGTGCAATCATAGTTTTTCCCGACCCTGGAGGTCCTATCATAAGCACATTATGTCCGCCTGCCGCCGCAATTTCAAGAGCACGCTTGACAAAGAGCTGACCCTTTACATCAGCAAAATCATATCTGATACGGTTTGTGTTTTTCAAAAGAGTATTAACATCCACCTTTGTATTTTCAATGCACTTTTTACCGATAAAATGTTCAAGAATCTCTACAAGACTTTCTGCACCAAAAACCTCCATACCTGACACAACAGCCGCTTCTTTTGCATTGTCCGCAGGCAGAAAAACCTTTCGGATTCCTCTCTGATATGCAGAAATAACCATAGGCAAAACACCGCTGACACAACGCAAATCGCCGTTAAGCGACAATTCACCCAAGAATATTGCATCCTTCAGTTTCTCTCTGTCCATCTGTTCAGAAGATGCCAGAATTCCCATTGCAATGGGAAGGTCAAAGTGTGCCCCCTCTTTTTTCATATCTGCCGGAGCAAGATTGACCGTAATTCTCTTTGAAGGAAAGGTCAACCCTGAATTTTTCACTGCCGCACGGATTCTTTCCTTTGACTCCTTTACAGCCGTATCGGGAAGCCCCACTATGTCAAAGCCGGGCATTCCGTTGGAAATATCTACCTCAACATCAACTATATAACCATCAATACCGCAAAGTGCGGTACTGTTCAAAACCGAAATCATAATTCTTTCTCCGTTTTTCGTTTATCTTTTAATGTCAGAGAAGTCTCTGACGCACAACCTCATACAGAATAACACCCGTTGCCACCGATGCATTAAGGGATTCCGCCTGACCCAGCATGGGAATTTTCACAAGGAAATCACATTTCTCCCTCACAAGACGGCTCATACCTTCGCCCTCACTGCCGATAACAATTCCTGTCGCACCTTTCATATCACATTCATAAATGGGTATACTACCCTCTAAGGCAGTACCTACAATCCAAAGACCCATATCCTTGAGCTTGTCAATACAGCTTGCAACATTGGTGCACCGTGCCACCATTGTATGTTCTATTGCGCCTGCCGAAACCTTTGCAACGGTCGAGGTCAGACCTACGCTTCTGTTTTTTGGAATAATAACCCCGTGTGCTCCTGCCGCATTTGCTGTACGGATAATGCTTCCAAGATTATGGGGGTCATTGAGCCCCTCCGCAATAATTACAAAAGGCTTTTCGCCCCGCTCCTTTGCCAGATTGATAATGTCCTCAACCTCAACATAGGAATGCATTGCCGCAAATACAAGAACCCCCTGATGGTTTCCGCCTTCCGAAAGCTCATCAAGCTTTGTCTTGCTCACCGCAGAATATCTTATTCCTCTTTTCTTCGCAAGAGAAATAATCTGCCCCAACCGACTGTGACGTGCGCCTTCCTGAACAAAAAGCTTATCTATTTCCCGTCCTGAGCTGAGAGCCTCAAATACAGGATTCGTTCCGAAAATTCTGTCTTCCATAATAATTTCTCCAATTTAAACCATTTAAATTTAAACATAGTCATACATTGTTTATTTTAGCATACAATCCCAAAAAACGCAACAAAAACTTTGCCGATAGCCAAAAAAACTGCATAATATAAGCTCTGCAAAATAATTAATATTTCCAAAACTCTTGACCAAAATAAAAAAATGATGTAATATATATATTGAGGTTTTGTACTCAAACCTCTGATATGTTATGAAACAAACTCAAAAAGAGTGAAATAGCACATCGGGTAAAAAAACCGCTGTGCCAAATCCCAAATGATAGGAGGAAGATTTATGAGTGCTGAAATCAAAAACGAACGAGGTACCATAAGCATCTCAAATTCTGTTATAGCAAAATTGGCAGGTTCTGCCGCAACCCAGTGTTACGGTGTTGTGGGAATGTGTGCCAAAAACGGCAAAGACGGAATAGCAAGTCTCTTGAAGAGAGAAAATATGGACAAGGGTATTAAGGTAAAAACCGAGGATAACCGAATTGACATTTCACTGTACATCGTAGTGGAATACGGTCTCAATATCGGTACAATCGGAGAAACCATACGCAAAAACGTAAAGTATAACGTAGAAAAAATTACAGGTATGACCGTATCAACAGTAACGGTATATGTAGAAAGCGTGCGCATTGACCATGCATAATTGACGAGGTGCATTGAATGAATTATATTGACGTATCACTGTTAAAACTAATGATAGAATCCGCTGCGGCAAACCTGAAAAACAACCGCCAGCTCATTGATGACTTGAATATTTTCCCTGTTCCCGACGGTGACACAGGTACAAATATGAGTCTGACCTTCAGCGGTGCCGCGGGACAGACTCTGGCAGAAGACTATACCTCATGCGGAAAGCTGGCAACAAAGCTTGCATCATCTGCTCTTCGCAATGCTAGAGGAAACTCAGGGGTTATTCTGTCTCAGATTATCAGAGGCTTTTCAAAGGCAATCGAAAGCAAAACAAACATCGGTGTTGCTGACCTGAAAAACGCTCTCGTAGGTGCAAAAAATACTGCATACCGTGCAGTTATGAAGCCAACAGAGGGTACAATTCTCACCGTAATTCGCGAAATGTCCGAATACGCAGAGAAAAACTACTCATCCTTCACCGAGGCAGACGATTTTCTCCGTGCAATTTGCGAAGCCGGCGAAAAAAGTCTCCGCGGTACAACCAACCTTCTCCCAGCTTTGAAAAAAGCTGGAGTTGTTGACGCAGGCGGAAAGGGTCTCATCACAATCTTTGAAGGTTTTGTTTATGTTCTTGACAACGGCGAAGCCGTTCCCTCGGATGAACCCGTTATAACCGCAGCAACTCAGAAATACAAAGAGGATATTGATATAAAATACCTCTACTGTACAGAGTTCATAATCACAAAAAGCTCTGTTCGGAATGTGGCGCAGTTCCGTTCACTTATCGGTGAAAAAGGTGACTGTATGCTGGTTATTGAAGATGATGATATAATCAAGGTGCACATTCACACAAATCATCCGGGTTATGTGCTTGAAGAAGCAATAAAGCTGGGCGAGCTCACAAATCTCAAAATCGAAAATATGAAGTTCCAGCACAACGACAAAAATACAAAGGATGCACCTTCTTCCGCAGAAGAATCCTCTGAAAAAGAAAAAGCTCCGTCTCCCGTTGTTCCGCAGAAGAAATACGGTTTTGCCGCAGTTTCTGCAGGCGAAGGTCTTTCAGAACTTTTCCGTTCACTCAACGTGGACGAGATAATCGAAGGCGGACAGACAATGAACCCCAGTACACAGGACCTTCTCAACGCAGTTGAAAAGATTCCTGCGGAAACAGTATATATTCTTCCCAACAACAAGAACATAATCCTTGCAGCAGAGCAGGTTATTCCCCTTGCATCAAAAAAGGTAATTGTTCTTCCTACAGTAAACATTCCTCAGGGTATCTCCGCACTCACAGCCTTTGACGACTCAGCAGAACCCGAAGAAAACACCGATGCCATGATGGAAACTGCAGGATATGTGAGCTGCGGTCAGGTTACCTTTGCGGCACGCGACACGGTTCTTGACGGAATGGACATTCATCTTGGTGACTGTCTCGCCATATGCGGCAAGGATATAACGGCTGTAACCCCAACACCCGAAGAGGCTGCCATAAAGGTAATCGAAAGCCTTATAAATGATGAATCAGGTTTTATTACCCTTTATTACGGTGAAGAAACCTCCGAGGAAGATGCAAACGCTCTTGCAGAAAAGCTTGAAGCAACCTACGGAGATATGGACATCAACCTGATAAACGGCGGTCAGCCTGTATATTATTATATAATCTCGGTTGAATAACCCAAATTATCAGACAGCAAAAGAATTCTTTGCATCAATTTTTCAGGTATTGGAGAATTCTGTATGAAACCCGAAACACCCATACAATTCATAAAAGGAATAGGCGAAGCCCGTGCAAAGGCTTTCAAGAAGCTTGGAATAAACACCGTCCTTGATCTTCTGTTTCATTTTCCGCGAAGTCTGGAAGACAGAAGCGAAATCAAGACAATATCCGAGCTTATGGACGGCGAAACCGTATGTGTCCGCGGCAGTCTTGCAGGAGAAATCAAGACATATCGCGGTCGCGGAAGAAAAACCGTTACTCAGGTGCGAATCTCGGACGGAACAAGCATTATGCGTATAACATGGTTCAACGCCCCCTATATTTCCACCACTCTGAAAAACGCAGAAGAGTTCACTTTTTACGGAAAAGCATTATATAAAGGTAACTATTTTGAGATGACCAACCCCGTAACGGAGGAAGTCAGCCAAAGTAACAAAAAAACAGGCAGAATTCTGCCTGTTTATCCTTCTACGGCAGGACTTTCTCAGGATCGCATCCGCCAAGCCGCGGCCACAGCACTCCACGAGCTTGAAAAACCGCTGGAAGATATTCTCCCCGATTCTGTACGGAAGGAATACAAACTGAAGCCTCTTATGGAAGCATTGGTGAATCTTCATCTCCCCAACAGCTTTGAAGCTTTTGAGGAAGCAAGATACCGATTTGCCCTTGAAGAGCTTCTTGTTCTCCAGATGGGTATACGTCTGTCGGGAAAAGAACGGAATAACTATTCCGCCATATCCATAAAAAACACAAAATGCATCAGGGATTTTGCAATTTCCCTTCCCTTTGAGCTGACCAATGCTCAAAAACAGGTAATAAACGAAATATGTTCGGATATCCAAAAGAATATCCCTATGAACCGACTTGTTCAGGGTGACGTGGGTTCAGGAAAAACCATTGTCGCGGCTGCTGCAATGTATGCCGCCGCAATGAACGGATATCAGGCTGTACTTATGGCTCCCACAGAAATACTTGCCATACAGCATTTCAAAAATCTCAGCAGTCTTTTTTCGGTTTTCGGCATAGAAACCGTACTTCTTTGCGGAAGTATGTCCGCCGCAGAAAAACGCAGTGCCAAACAAAAAATCAAGGACGGAACAGCTTTGATAGCCGTGGGAACACATGCCCTTATAACCGAAGATACGCTCTTCAAAAATGCCGCACTGGTAATCACCGATGAACAGCATCGTTTTGGTGTACGCCAGCGTCTCAGTCTCACAGAAAAAGGAATCGGTGCACATACTCTGGTTATGACTGCAACCCCCATTCCGAGAACACTTTCCCTGATTCTTTACGGAGACCTTGACATTTCTATTATTGACGAATTGCCCCCAGGCAGAAAGCCTATTGAAACCTACTGTATCGGTGAACGAAAAAGAAGGGATGCTTATGCCTTTCTGAAAAAACATATAGCAGAAGGCAGACAGGCGTATATTGTCTGTCCCCTTGTTGAAGAGTCCGAGACACTAAGTGCAAAATCAGCCGTGGAATACGCTGAAAATCTGAAAGCAAAGATTTTTCCCGAGCTTTCAATTGCCGTAATTCACGGAAAGCTGAAAAGTGCAGACCGTCAAAAAGTAATGGCAGACTTTGTTGACAGAAAGATTGATATTCTGGTCTCAACAACGGTAATAGAAGTCGGTGTTGACGTTCCAAACGCAACAATTATGATGATAGAAAACGCTGAACGTTTTGGTCTTTCCCAGCTTCATCAGCTTCGGGGCAGAATTGGCAGGGGAAGTTACGAGTCATACTGCATACTATTTTCACAGGGTGGCAAAATAGCCGATGAACGTATGAAAATAATGTGCGAAACAAACGACGGCTTCAAAATTTCCGAAAAAGACCTTGAACTTCGCGGACCAGGTGAGTTTTTTGGAATTCGCCAGCACGGTCTGCCTGAATTAAAAATTGCAAACCTTTCGACGGATATGCGAGTCGTCCGTCTTGCGGGGCAAATAGCCGACGATTTGTTGACCCTTGACCCCAAGCTGGAATCCGACGAAAACCGCAATTTGCTTAATTGCGTAAAATCCCGTTTTCTGGAGGTTTCTGAAAACGGAGTCTTGAATTAATACTTCTTATACAAAAACATCCTTGCGGTCAAAACACAAGGATGTTTTTTGTTTTCTGTCCGTATTATTGTACACTCCTTTTTGTATACTGAATACAAAGAAAGGGGTTTTCAGTATGACAAACTTTTATGAAATAATTGCAAAAAACGGACACTTTGAGGTTTATAACGATAGAAATGAATTTGTTTTCAGCGGAGATACATATGCAGAATGCGAAAAGGATATTGAGGAGTTTTTTTCAGATACAAAGTTCTGATTATCTTTGACATTGCTGTTGTGTTAAGTGAAGTTATATTGCAAATTAAGGTTCCTTGACTTCGCCTTGCAGCTGTTCTCAAACAGTCCTCGGTTTCCTCTCCTGCAAGCTTTACTCCTATAAAACCTGTCAAATCTTTAAAATTTTTTATTTTACCCCTTTACAAAAACAAAATATTGTGTTATAATAATTTTTGTTGTGTGAACAACCCAATTAAATACGGGGGTGTAGCTCAGTTGGGAGAGCACCTGCCTTGCAAGCAGGGGGTCAGGAGTTCGACTCTCCTCATCTCCACCAAAAAGCGTACTGAAATTCAGTACGCTTTTTTCAATCAATCTTCATTTATGTCAATCGAGGGGATAATATGAATCAACTTACCAAATGCACCCTTTGCCCCCGAAACTGCGGCACAGACCGCACAAAAGCCACGGGTTTCTGCGGGGCAACCGACAAGCCAAAGCTTGCAAGAGCCGCACTTCACTACTGGGAAGAACCGTGTATCAGCGGCACAAAAGGTTCAGGCACTGTTTTTTTCAGCGGTTGCAATCTTGCCTGTCTGTACTGTCAGAATTACAGTATCAGCACCCGCCGCTTCGGCAAAGAAATTACGGTTGAACGCCTTGCAGAGATATTTCTTGAATTACAAGAGCTTGGAGCACATAACATAAATCTTGTGACACCGACTCCATATCTTCCGCACATAACCAAAGCGATAGACATTGTTCGTGAGAAAATCCATATTCCATTTGTTGCAAATACAGGTGGATACGAAAAAGCCGAAACCATCCAAGGTTTGAAAGGTTTTATTGATATCTTTCTCACAGATGTGAAGTATAAGGACTCTGTTTTGTCTGCAAA
>JAZRIX010000063.1:0-15397 GCA_045645485.1 Clostridia bacterium
CGCACCTCTTATTCAATTATTACATAAAATATGCATATTGTTAATAATTATATGAATAAATTATTCAAAATAAGAATATTTTTGGAAAAATGGAGCAAAAAGCAAGAGAAAATCAAGTGTTTTATTGAGTTAAATTAATGAAGAAAAGTGTTTGTTCGAAAAAAGCGACAGAAAAAAATTTGATACTGATTAATCATCTGAAAAAAATAATAAATAAAGATTGAAAAAAACTTGCAGAAAATGTTTTTTTGTGTTACAATATACTCTGTCTATGTGTATGATTGGTTTCGGAAAGCTAAGTTTTCTGAAAGCCTGCAAATATTCCGCTGGCTCACGGCGGGTGAAACTCAAATTCTGTGAGCGGGAAAGGTAATGTGATTCAAATGAAAAATACCGAAAAAACAATGGAAAAAGTCGTTGCTCTTTGTAAAGGCAGAGGCTTTGTATACCCCGGTTCCGAAATTTACGGCGGTCTGGCAAATACATGGGATTACGGTCCTTTGGGTGTAGAACTCAAGAACAACGTAAAGCGTGCATGGTGGAAAAAGTTCATTCAGGAA
The DNA here is from genome assembly GCA_045645485.1 of Clostridia bacterium. GTDB lineage: Bacteria > Bacillota > Clostridia > Monoglobales > Monoglobaceae > SIG440. Next base: position 561 of record JAZRIX010000063.1, read on the forward strand.
AGCCCCTACAACGTTGGTCTTGATGCGGCAATTCTTATGAACCCTCAGACATGGGTTGCATCAGGTCACGTTGGTGGTTTCTCTGACCCTCTGATGGACTGCAAGGAATGTAAGGCACGTTTCCGTGCAGACAAGCTTATTGAAGATGCGGCAGGCGTATCTGCTGACGGTTGGTCAGACCAGAAAATGCTTGATTTTATCAACGAACAGGACATAAAATGTCCCAATTGCGGAAAGCATAACTTTACGGACATCAGAAAGTTCAATCTTATGTTCAAGACTTTCCAGGGTGTTACAGAAGACAGCTCAAGCGAAATTTTCCTGAGACCTGAAACAGCTCAGGGTATCTTTGTAAACTTTAAGAATGTTCAGAGAACATCAAGAAAGAAGGTTCCCTTCGGTATTGGTCAGGTTGGCAAGTCATTCCGAAACGAAATTACTCCAGGCAACTTTACTTTCAGAACCCGTGAGTTTGAACAGATGGAGCTTGAATTCTTCTGCAAGCCCGGCACAGACCTTGACTGGTTTGCATACTGGAAGGATTTCTGCAAAAACTGGCTCCTTTCATTGAATATTGCTGAAGAAAACATCAAAATGCGTGACCACGAACAGGAAGAGCTCTCTCACTACAGCAAGGGTACAACAGATATCGAATTTATGTTCCCCTTCGGTTGGGGCGAGCTTTGGGGCATTGCAGACCGTACAGACTTTGACCTGAAACAGCACGCAAACCACAGCGGTGAAAAGTTTGAATACAACGACCCTGAAACAAACGAGAAGTACATTCCCTACTGCGTAGAACCGTCACTCGGTGCTGACCGTGTTACCCTTGCATTCCTTTGCGAGGCTTATGACGAAGAGGTTGTTGATGCAGAAAAGAATGATATCCGTACAGTAATGAGATTCCATCCCGCACTTGCTCCTATCAAGGCGGCTGTTCTGCCCCTTTCAAAGAAGCTTTCAGAGGGTGCGGAAAAGGTATACGCAAAGCTTGCGGCTGAATTTATGTGTGAATATGACGAAGCAGGAAGTATCGGTAAGCGTTACCGCAGACAGGATGAAATCGGAACACCCTTCTGTATCACTTATGACTTTGATTCCGAAGAAGACGGTACTGTTACAGTTCGTCACCGTGATACAATGGAACAGGAAAGAGTAAAGATTGATGACCTTGTTGCATATATCAGCGAAAGAATTAAGTTTTAGTATCTGCCAAAGGTAAGATGTTCTTTGACTTCGCCTTTGAGAAAAGGTGGGATTGTTGATGCTTTCCGATGTTGTCGGACATGAAAAAATAAAAAGAGTTCTTGTGGCTTCCCATTTTCAGAACCGTGTGGGGCATGCATATATTTTTGAAGGTTCCAAGGGCAGCGGCAGACTTTCAACAGCACTGGCCTTTGCAAAGCTGTTGCTGTGCGAAAACCCTCAGGACGGTGAACCTTGCGGTTCCTGCCGAAACTGTATAATGTGTGAATCGGGCAATCATCCTGATGTTCAGGTTGTAACCAACGAGCTTTATGACGAGTCAAAAAAATCCACAGATGTTCTTGTGGATACAGTAAGAAATATGAAAAAGGATATTTTTATAAAGCCTTTTCTTGCTGAAAGAAAGATTTATATTGTTCCTTCCGCGGATACTATGAATCTTTATGCTCAGAACAGCCTTTTAAAGGTTCTTGAAGAACCGCCTGAATACTGCACAATTATTCTTATTGCTGAAAATGCAAATACATTTTTACCGACCATTCTTTCGCGAACTGTTTCTTTGCGGTTTTTCCCTCTTCAATCGGAGCTTGTTGAGGATTATGTAAAAAAGACATTCCCGCAGCTTGGCGAGAAATGCCTTACTGTTGCCGCGATGAGCGGAGGCTGTATAGGAAAAGCAAAGGAGCTGGCAGAAGCTGATGGTGTTCTGGAAATGAGAAATGAACTTTTTTCGTGCATTGTGACTCTTTCCGGAAAAGGTTCAAGGTCGGTTTATGATGCGGTACTTTTTTTGAAGCATAACAAGGACGAAATCAAAACAGTATTTGATATGATGCAGGGGCTTTTCCGCGACCTTTTGCTGATAAAGCAAAGGGGTACGGCAGAAGGACTTCTGAATCCGGATAAATTTGCTGAAATTCAGCAGATTGCGGACCGTTTACGTACTGATACGCCAGTGAAGCTGTTGGAGATACTGGCGAAATACAATGAGTATTTATCAAGAAATATAAGCCTTGCACAGGTTTCGCAGTGCATGTGCTTGGAACTTTGGGAGGCAATACATGACTGAAGTTATCGGTGTGAGATTTAATAAAGCAGGAAAAATATATTACTTTGATCCGAAAGGGAAAAAGGTGGAGGTAGGCGACGGGATTGTTGTTGAGACATCCAGAGGTGTAGAATTCGGTTATGTTGCCGTAAAAAACAAGGAAATCGAAGACAACGAAATTGTGACGCCCCTGAAGCCTATAATCCGAAAAGCAACAGATGCGGACTTTGAGACTCTTAAGAAAAACAAGGAGAAAGAAAAAGAAGCATTTGAAATTGCAGTGAAAAAAATTCAGGAACACAAGCTGGATATGAAGCTTATCAATACGGAATATACCTTTGACGGAAGCAAAATACTTTTTTATTTCACAGCGGATGGACGAATTGACTTCCGTGAATTGGTAAAGAGTCTTGCAAGTGTTTTCCGTACCAGAATTGAGCTCAGACAGATGGGCGTCCGTGACGAGGCGAAAACTCTCGGAGCAATAAGCATTTGCGGAAGACCCTTGTGCTGTTCAAGCTTTCTTAATGATTTTCATTCTGTATCAATCAGAATGGCAAAGGATCAGGGTTTGTCTTTGAATCCTACAAAAATTTCAGGAATATGCGGAAGACTTATGTGTTGTCTGCAGTATGAACAGGCAGCGTATGAAAGCCTTCTGAAAAAGGTTCCGGGAAAAGGCTCTCTTGTTGAGTATGACGGACAGAAGGGTGTCGTTACAGATACCTTTGTTCTGAAAGGACTTGTGAAGGTTAAATTCGGAACTCCTGAGGATTTCTCGTTCAAGATTCTTGACGCAAAGGACTTGCAAATCCTGAAAAAAGGAAAATCAGAACCTATCCCTGATGATGTAAAAGAAGAACTTAAAGAGGATTAATATGAGCGAGGCTGTTCACTGCAACAGCCTCGTTTTTTGTATAAAAGAATTTACTATCTATCAGTACTAAATTCTATATACAAAAACAAAATTTAGATTGTCCGTGCAAATTTTTCTGCCTATAGCAGAAACGCACATGGACGACCAAAAGCGTAAATGCTACGACCGCCGCCTGCGGCGAGCGGTGTAGCGGTTTTCTTGTTAATCATAAAGTTTTTTTTACAGGTATAGACAAATTTCAAAATTTGTGATACAATAATTATTCAGAATTTATTCTGGTGAAGTAGTGCCTTTTTGCGCTACGGTGCGGAAAACTCATTGTTCGTTGAGGGTTTTCTGCAAAGGAGGTAGTTTTATTTGCATCTGAAGAGTGTTGAAATTCACGGTTTCAAATCTTTTGCGGACAAGATTTATCTTGACTTTAATCCTGGTATAACTGCTATTGTCGGACCCAACGGTTCAGGCAAGAGCAATATTTCTGATGCCATTCGTTGGGTTATGGGCGAACAAAGTGCCCGTTCACTCCGAGGCAGCAGAATGGAGGATGTTATATTTGCAGGCACTGAGGTCAGAAAGCCTCAGGGCTTTGCTGAGGTGTCTCTTACCCTTGACAACTCCGAGAAAGCTCTGCCTGTTGATTTTGAAGAGGTGGAAATTACAAGACGTGTATACAGAAGCGGCGAAGGTGAATATTTTATCAACCGTGCTGCCTGCCGTCTCAAGGATATTCATGAGCTTTTTATGGACACAGGTATCGGACGTGAGGGTTATTCAATCATCGGGCAGGGAAAAATTGATGAAATCCTCAGCAACAAGTCGGAAGACAGACGAAGAATTTTTGAAGAAGCCGCAGGAATTACAAAGTATAAATACAGAAAAAATGAAGCTGAAAAGAAGCTTGAAAAAACAAATGAAAATCTGACACGTGTCAATGATATTATGTCGGAGCTTTCGGGTCAGCTGGAGCCTCTCAGAATCCAGTCCGAAAAGGCGAGAAAATATCTCAATCTTCGTGATGAACTGAAGGTTATTGACGTAAATGTGGCGGTTGCTTCCATTCTGAGGTATCGTGAGGAGCTGAAGGAAACAGAGGCTCGGATTGAAGCTCTTGCAAACAGTATTGACCTTATGCAGCAGGATATTGACAGCAAAGAACAGCTGACTCAGGAGTTGTATGAAAAAATTGATTTATTTGAAGAACAGATGGAGGAATGCAGACGTAACCAAATGCAGGCGGCAGACCAATCTGCAGAAGAAAACAACAAAATCAGCCTTGCCTATGCAAGCATCGAGCATTGCCGTGAGAATATTGCGAGAATCACCGATGAAATAGGAAAGAATGAGCGTGGACTTGTTCAGCTGGATGAGCTGATAAAGAATTATGAGAGTACATATGAAGAACTCAGAAAAGAGCGCGAGGTTCTTTTGCAGAATATTGCTGAAGCAGAGGCGGAATTTGAAAAAGTAAATTCAGTTTTTGAGGGAAACAATGAAAATATAGAGAAGCTCAGAAATGAGATTATTGAAAAATCTTCTGAAATTAATTCTCTCAGGAGCAAGGCATCAAACTACAACATTCTTGTTGAGAACTTTGAGAGAGAACGCAAGAATATTCAGGATGAGCTTGAACGTCACAATCAGGAGCATGAGCGGATTGCAGCAAATAACAGTGTTATTGAAAAAGGTCTTATTAAGCTTACAGAAGAATTTGAAAGCTTGAAGGAACTTTCACAGCAGACAGAGCTGCAGGTGAAGGAATGTCAGGAAAGCCTTGACACAATTAATGAGAAAAAGAACACCTTGTTGGCGGATTTGAGCAGAAAGATGTCAAGAAAAGGCGTTCTTGAAGATATGGAAAATGATTACGAAGGCTACAGCCGTACTGTAAAGGCGGTTATGACAGCACATTCGGACGGCCCGCTCAAAAACGCAAGGATTTACGGTCCTGTCACAAAGCTTATTTCCACGGAAAAGAAGTATGTGCTGGCAATTGAAGTTGCTCTCAATAACGTAAATCAGAACATTGTTACCGAAAACGAGCAGGATGCAAAGGCGGCAATTAATTATCTCAAATCAGGAAAGCTGGGCAGAGCAACTTTTATGCCTGTGTCGACGGTGAAGGCAAGAAACACTGATTATCAGGGTGCAGAGAAAATGAAAGGTTTTATTGCTCTTGCACAGGATATTGTGACCTATGACAGCAAGTATTCGGGGATTGTGGGAAGTGTGCTTGGCGGAACGGTTGTTGTGGACAATATTGACAACGCCATTGCTATGGCTGCCAAATGCGGACACAAATTCAAGATAGTTACGCTTGAGGGCGAGGTAATGCAGCCTGGCGGTGCTATGAGCGGTGGTAGCTCAGGCAGGAACTCGGGATTTTTGTCAAGGGCGGCAGAAATTGAAACCCTGAGCATTGAAATTGATGACATAAACAAAAAGCTGAAAGATATTGACAGCGAAAAAGAGAAAAGTTCAGCAAAGCTTCAGGATTTGGCTCAAAAAGCAGAGGAAAGCAGAAAAGCACTTTCTGAAAAGAGCGAGGAATATATAAGGGCAAAGGCTGATTCCGACCACAGCAGAACATATCTGGAGGCGGCAGAGGAACGTCTTGCACAGCTTCTTCAGGAGTCTGAGACAATAGAAAAGAGAACGGCAGAAATTGCGGCGGATATCAAGCTTTGTGAAAATACTGCACAAGAGCTTGAGGAATGCGTTGCAAAACTGCGCAGAGATGCTGACAGCAAGCAGTCTGAATCTGAAGAATTTTCTCAGAAGGTAAAGACGGTTCAGGATTTGCTTATCAACCTCAGAATTGAAGAAAATGCAAACCAGAAGGACATAGACGTTCAGGAGGAACGTCTTGCGGCTGTCCGTTCTGAACGAAAGGAAATTCTTGACGGAAATATCGAAAAAACTGAAGCAATAAAGGCTCTGAATTCAAGGATTGATGAAATAAACGCAGAGATTATTGCGGACAAGGAAAAGCTTGAAAAGCTTGGTGTTCATGCAAAAAATCTTGAAACACAGCTTGCTGAGCTGGGCGAGGCAAGAAAGGATGCTGACCAGAAATCCAAGGAACAACAGGAGCAGGTGAAGCTTCTTCGTGAAAAATTATTCAATCTGGGACAGCAAAAAGCAAAAGTCGAAGGTGTAAAATCAAAATATGAAGGCGACCTTGACGGACTTTTTGAATATCTCTGGAATGAATATGAGCTTACCTTCAGTGATGCCAGAGAACTTCGCACCGAGGAAGTCTTTGATTTGAAGGAAGCAACAGAACGAATTGCAGAGCTGAAGAGTAAAATTAAGGCATTGGGTAATATTAATATTGATGCAATTGAAGAATACAAAATGGTGAAGGAACGTTTTGACTTCCTTACTGAACAGACTGTTGACCTTGAAAAAGCAAAGGGCGAGCTTGAAAAAATCATTGAAGAGATGATGACAATAATGAAAAAGCAGTTTTCGGAGCAGTTTGCTATAATAAGCAAAAACTTCAATAATGTTTTCCGCGAACTGTTTGGCGGCGGACAGGCACAGCTTGAGCTTGTTGACCCTGAGGATATTATGGAGACCGGTGTTGAGATTGTTGCACAGCCTCCTGGAAAGAAACTTCAGAGTCTGACCCTTCTTTCAGGCGGTGAGCGTGCATTCACAGCTATTGCTTTGCTTTTTGCGATTCTGAAGGTGAGACCGACTCCGTTCTGTATTCTGGACGAAATTGAGGCGGCTCTTGATGACATTAATGTTTACCGTTATGCTGATTATCTGAAAAAGTACAGTCAGAAATCACAGTTTATTGTTGTTACCCACAGAAGAGGAACAATGGAAGCGGCAAATATCCTTTACGGTGTTACTATGCAGGAAAAAGGTATTTCAAAATTATTATCATTGAATATAGATGAGGTGGCTGAATAATGGGTATTTTTGGAAAACTTAAGACAAGTCTGAGCAAGACAAAGGAAGTGCTTAGCGAAAGAATTGAAGAAACCTTGAAGCTGTTCAAGACTGTTGATGAGGATTTGCTGGAGGAGCTTGAAGAGATTCTGATAATGGCGGATATCGGGGTGGAAACCTCGGTGGAAATTATCGACAGACTCCGAACTGCCATAAAAGAAAAAAAGATTACAGATGCAAATCTTGTGAAGGATGAGCTCAAGAGTATTCTTGCTGAAATTCTTACGGAGGGTGACAACTCCCTTGCTCTTGAAGGTAAGCCTGCAGTTATTATGGTAATCGGGGTAAACGGTGTAGGAAAGACAACATCTATCGGAAAACTTGCTTATATGTACAAACAAATGGGAAAGAGTGTTGTTATTGCGGCAGCAGATACTTTCAGAGCGGCGGCAATTGAACAGCTTGAGGTTTGGGCGGAACGTGCCGATGCTGAAATTATAAAACAGCAGGAAGGCTCTGACCCTGCGGCGGTAATATATGATGCTGTTTGTGCTGCAAAAAATCGTAATGCAGATATACTTTTGTGTGATACGGCAGGCAGACTTCACAACAAGAAGAATCTTATGGAAGAACTTCGGAAGATTTACCGTATTCTCAACAAGGAGCTTTCTGATTCATCAAAGGAAGTGTTGCTTGTGCTTGACGCAACAACGGGTCAGAATGCTGTTTCTCAGGCAAAACAATTCAAAGAGGCGGCAGATATTACAGGGATTATTCTCACAAAGCTGGACGGAACAGCAAAGGGCGGAATTGTTTTTGCCATAAAGAATGAATATAATATACCTGTAAAGTTGATTGGTCTTGGCGAAAAAATTGATGATATGGAAGAATTCAGTGCTGAAGACTTTGTTGAAGCACTTCTTGACACCGAAGGGGAGGAATAAATATGGTAGATGTGAAAGGCTTCAATAAGGATGGTCATACACCCAACGGAAAGCTTTTGAAGAAGCTTGCTGTGTTTATTTGTGCTGCCGTTGCTTTTGTGATTTTGTATTACCTCGGAAAAGGCTATTTTGAATATATAAAAGTCAAAGAGGTAGGGCAACAATATACTTCTGTTTTCTTCAAAAATCTTACTGTTGAGCTTTATGTTCGTGGAATAAGTATTCTTACGGCGTTTTTTGCAATGCTTGTAAGTGTGCTGATACTCAGAAGAAATCTTTTGGTGCTGAATATCGACAGAGGATTTTTTGAATCTCTTTGGGCATCGGTTGCTTTGAGCGCCGCTGCGGGAATTATTCTCGGTATGTTCCTCAGCAACGGACTTGGTGAAAAGTTTCTTGTTTTTTCCAATCCCCAATGGTTTGGAAAAACAGACCCTGTATTTGGAAAAGATATAGGCTATTTTGTTTTTCAGCGTCCTTTTATTGCGGCATTGGTTGATGCGGCTTTCAGTCTTTGTGTTTTTGTGACGGGATTTTCACTTCTGGCATATTGGTTTTTCGGAGCTGTTTTCAGTAATTATTCTGGAAAAGAAATGCTCAGTGTCAGAGCGGTGGCAACTCACAATTATGTTAATATAGGGATTATTCTTGCGGTGAACTGTGTTTCGTATTTTCTCAAGGCGGAAGGCATCCTTTATGAAAGCTTTGGGGAACTCAGCGGTGCAGGCTTTACGGCAAAGACGGTTTGGCTGACATACTACAGAATTGCCCCCGTACTGTTGATTGTTATTATTATTACGGCAGGAATCTTTCTTGCAAAAGGAAAAAACTCTGCAACCTTGAAGACAGTTCTGGTTTTTCCTGCGTTCTGGCTTGCGACAGTGGTAATTTCGCTGGGAGTTCAGGCGATTATTGTTTCGCCCAACGAGGTTATACGCGAACAGGAAAATATATCTGCCAATATTGAATATACACAGGCGGCATACGGCCTGGACGGTATTTCCGAGGTTGAGTTTGATGTAAAGAATGACCTTGCGGTAGAGAATCTGGAGCAACACAAGGACGTTACGAAGAATATCCGTATTCTTGACCTTTCGGCAAACCTTACTGTACTCAATCAGATTCAGGGAATACGAAATTATTACAGATTCAATGAGACAGATATTGTTCCGTATACCGTGAACGGAATAAAAACGGCGGTTGCAATTACTCCGAGAGAGATTACCAAAGAGAATCTCAGCGACAGTGCTGATACCTATATAAACCGTACTTTGAGATATACTCACGGCTTTGGTGTCACAATGAATGTCTTGAATGAGGTAACGGCGCAGGGTCAGCCTCAGTTTCTTATAAAGGATATTCCTCCCAAAAGCGAAGAGGGAATCCAAAAAATCAAACAGCCCAGAATTTATTACGGTGAGCTGACAAATGATTATGTTGTTGTTGGCAACAAAAAGTACAAGGAGCTTGATTATTCTGCAGGTCAGGAGGATATTGAATTTTCTTATGACGGGAATGGCGGTCTTCCTCTGAATTTCCTGAACAGGGCTATGTTTGCACTGAAGTTCGGAGATATAAGACTGTTGATATCAGATTTGGTTTCTGCAGACAGCAGAATTCTTATTAACAGGAATGTTCTTGAACGCCTTGAGACTGTTGCACCGTTCCTGACTTATGACAGCGACCCGTATATGGTTATTGATGATGACGGAACGTTAAAGTGGGTGGTTGATGCATATACCACCACAAGCTTTTATCCCTATTCTCAAAGCTACGGTGATTTCAACTATATAAGAAATTCGGTGAAGGCTGTTATTGATGCATATAACGGTGAGGTTACCCTTTATGCAGTAGACCAAAATGACCCAATTGTGAGAAATTACAGTGCGATTTATCCTCAGCTTTTTGCAAAAGGTGAGCTTCCAAAGGGTATACGTGAACACATTAAGTATCCTGAATATATATTCAAGGTTCAGTCGGATGTTTACGGAAAGTACCACATTTCAAACCCCACAACCTTCTACAATAAAAATGATATGTGGTCAATTGCAAAGGAAAGATACGGGAATGTTGCGGAACCAAAGGAACTTGCACCATATTATAATATGATGAAGCTTGAAGGAAAGGATGAAGAGGAGCTTTTGCTTACCATTCCATATACACTTTCCAACAAGGATAATATGGTTGCATGGCTGGCTGTATGCAACGAATGGGACAGCTACGGAAAGCTTCAGGTATACAAGTTTCCCAAGGATATCAACGTATACGGACCTATGCAGATTGAAAACCGTATAAATTCGGATATGAATATCTCAAAGGAGCTGAATCTCTGGAGTCAGGGCGGTTCAAAGGTAATCCGCGGGAATATGATTGTGGTTCCTATTGATGATTCTATTCTTTATGTAGAGCCTATTTATATTGCGTCCAGCAATCAGTCAACCCTTCCTGAACTCAAGCAGGTGGTTGTTGCATATGATGAAAAGATTGTTATGAAGAACAATCTTGAGAATGCGCTTTATGCATTGTTTGATGCAAAAGCTCCCCAGAAACCGGAGAGTGATATGCCTGAAACAGAGCAGACTCAGGCTCCTGACCGTGAAGACGATACAAGCTATGACAGCATAGCCCAAAGAATTGTGGATGAATTCAAAAAGGCAAAGCAGGCAAATGCACAAGGCAACTGGAGCGGTTTTGGTGAATCTATGGAAGCACTTGAAAAAGCAATAGAAGAGCTTGAAGGTACACTGCCAAAAACTGAATAAAAACAGGCTATTGTCAATAGCTGGAGTAATAAAATGAAAAAGAGTTCCGTAAAAATCGGAACTCTTTTCATTTTTAATTTTCGTTCAAGTATTCGCGAATCATTTTTGCCTCGTCCGGAATACCGTTTTCGTCAATACGGTGTACATATTCACAGTGAGTGCCGTGCATCACCTTCAGCTTTACATTTTCGGTATGACCGAAGTGCTTCAGTGTTGCAAGGAGAAGCTGTGTCTGTTCAGGACGGCATTCAATATCGTTGTCAGAAACGGTGATCTGCATAGGCGGGTATTCTGGGTCAATACCCACATAGTAAAGAGGTGAAGTTTCGTCAATTATACAACGTCTTGTGTCAAGTCCCTTTTCATGAAGCACATTGAAATGTACTGTGGGCTGACCTGCATCGTGGTAAAAGCCTGCAATGTCGGTGGGCTTGATGTTATGTGCACCGAGCCATTCTTTATTAAAACAAAGCATCTGGGTCATATATCCCCCTGCTGAGCTTCCGCCAACGTAAATTCCTTCACAGTTGCCGTATTCCTTTATATGCTCAAAGACCCATGCAACAGCCGATGCAGAATCTTCAATGAACTCAGGATATTTTGCATCGGGATAGAGGCGATAGCTGATAACCGCTGCACCGTAGCCATTGTCCGCCAGATATTCACCAAGCTTTATGTAACTTTCGATATCTTTGCTGCCGCCATCCAGACCGCCGCCGTGAATATACACAAAGGTTTTGAAGCTTTCCTTGTCGGGAAGATAAAGGTCAAGAACCTGACGTTCATGCTTGGATGCATATTTGATGTTTTCAATCTTTTTCATTATAGTACCCCGCTTTCTTTGTCAAGTCTATAGTTTCTTACATACATAACAAGGTCAAGTGCAATCATAATGAAGTTGAATTCATAGAAAACAAGCTTGAACCATTCGGGTCCTGCAGGATTTACGGCTTTTGAGATTATACCTGCAATGTAACCGAAGAATATAAGACCAAGAAACGAAAGACTCTTGTCTTTTGTTGTTCTTGCACGGTATGACTTAATGTCTGCCAGTATTTTCATATCAATAGTATAAAATACCTCCAAAAAATTTAGTTTCAATGTATTCTATCATAGAAACACAATATTGTAAAGCATTAAATTAATTATAGTATTATAACTTGACAGTTATAGTAAACGGTGCTAAAATAAATCTGAAAGGTGTTGAGAAAGATGGAAATATTACAGCTCAGATATTTTTGTGACGCTGCAAAAACTCAGAATTTTTCTAAAACAGCAAAAAAATTCGGTGTTCCGCCCTCAAATATTTCCCAATGCATAAAAAGGCTTGAAAAAGAGTTGGGGACAAATCTGTTTGCAAGAAAATCTAACAGTATTGTTCTCAATGACACAGGACAGGATTTTTATGAAAAAACCAAAAAGGCTCTTTGTCTTCTGGACGAAGCCACGGATGAAATCAAGGGTATGGGGCATCATAGAGAAATCAGCATTTGTATTGCCGCAAACCGACGTCTTGTGATGCTTGCAGTGGAAAAAATCAGAAAAAACTTTTCTGACACAAATATAGCTATTTGTCATAAGTATGAGGAAGATGGGTGCTACGATATAGTAGTTTCTGATGATTTGTTTGAATGCAAAGGAATGGAACCAATGGTTATATTTTCAGAAGATATAGCTTTGGCGGTAAAAAAGGATAATCCTCTTGCCGAAAAAGAGACGATTGAAATAGAGGATTTGAAGAAGGAAAATTTTATTAGTATGAACAATGAGAACAGTCTTTACCGCGTTACAAAACGTTTTTGCAAAGAAAACAGCCTTGAACCCAATATTGTTATTCAGATTGATGACCCGTATTATATGCGAAAGTGTGTGGAACTGGGGCTTGGAGTTGCGTTTGTTCCTACGGTGTCGTGGAAAGAAATGTTTTCTGAGGAGGTTATCCTCAGAAAAATCGAAGGTTTCCGAAGAAATATTTGTGTTTTCTCCTCTGGCTATAATGAATTGTCAAGAACAATAAAAAGACTGGTGGATGAGCTCGTGCGGGTTTGTGAAGACGAAAAAAACTCATAACGGAAAAGCGATTGGCAAGGTTTTCAAGAAAAGGGTTTTGTGATACAATAAAAACATGAAAGGAGATATGAAAATGGAGCATAATCAGTACATCAGGCTTTCGGAAGAAAAAAAGACGGTGGTGCTTTTGATTCACGGGATACTTGGATCCCCCAGATTTTTTGACGGATTGATTGATGTTATTCCAAAGGAATGGTCTGTTTTCAATATACTTCTTGACGGACACGGAAAAGGGGTTTCGGATTTTTCACATACGTCAATGGAAAAATGGAGTAATCAGGTTGAAAGCGCATTTTCGAGGTTCAGAGAGGAATATGAAAATGTGGTGGTTATAGGACACTCCATGGGGTCTCTTCTTTCAATAGAAGCATCACTGAAAAATGCGGGAAATATACGTCAGATGATTTTCTTTGCGGTGCCTGCAAAGGTGCTGTGGAAGCCCTCTATGTTTTCTATAGTTTTCAGGATTATTATGGGAAGGAATTCAAAAGAAAAACACATTGCCGAGGCGGAGAGAAAAACCTTCAGTATCCGACCTGATAAATCTCTGCTTCATCATATTGGTTGGATTCCGCGGGGAATTGAACTGCTTTCACTGATCAGAAGGGTAAGACGCAACATTCATCTTGTTGATATACCCACCTGTACCTTTCAGTCGGGATGTGACGAAATGGTAGCAGGAACGGCTTTGAGCTATCTGAGGCGGAATACGCTTTTTGATATTGATGTTCTTGAAAAATCAAAACACTATTGGTATGACAAAAAGGAATATGAATACGCCAGAAACAAGATAAAGAATATTCTGAAGGAACTGGTTTAGAGTTTATAATAAGTCAGAATGGAGGAAATAAAAATGATTTTCAGACAGGCAGTGCCGGAGGATGCCGCAAAAATACTGTTTTTTATAAAGGAATTGGCGGCTTATGAAAAAATGTCAGAGGATGTTGTGGCAACAGAAGGACTCCTTAAAGAATGGATTTTTGAAAAGAAAAAGGCTGAAGTTATTTTTGCGGTAGATGAAAGCGGAACAGAAACAGGCTTTGCATTGTTTTTTCACAACTTTTCAACCTTCCTTGGCAGAGCGGGTATTTATCTTGAAGACTTGTTTGTTTTGCCTGAATATAGGGGAATGGGTTACGGAAAAGGACTTCTCAAAAAGCTTGCTTCAATTGCCAATGAACGGGGTTGCGGAAGGCTTGAATGGTCATGTCTTGACTGGAACAAGCCAAGTATTGATTTTTATGTTGCATTGGGAGCGGAGCCCATGGATGAATGGACAGTTTACCGTATGACGGGTGAAACACTTAAGAACTTCGGAGAGTGAAGGAGTTATGCAAAAGCAGATAATACTTGCCGGAAAAACCGTAAAATACAATCTTGAATACAAAAATGTGAAAAACATAAATCTCAAGATAAAGTCTGACGGAACTATGAATGTTTCAGCAAACCGACGTATTTCGGAAAAAGTTATTGAGAAATTTCTAATTTCAAAAGCGGATTTTATACTCCGGGCGTTGGAGTATTATGAAAATCGGGTAGAGATGCCAAATATTCAGTATTTTTCGGAAAATGAAATACGAAAGGTGATTGAAGAACTTTGTAAGGGTGTTTACCCTTATTTCAAAGCGAGAGGAGTTGCATATCCTGTCATAAAATTCAGAAGAATGGTGTCACGTTGGGGGAGCTGTCATTCGGTAAAAGGAATTCTGACTTTTAATTTGAATTTGATGTATGCACCGCCTGAATGTGTACGGTATGTTGTGTTGCATGAGTTTACTCACTTTCTGCAGGCAAATCATTCCGAAAAATTTTATGCAGAGCTTGAAAAGGTGTGTCCCGATTGGAAGTCTTGCAGAAAAAAGCTGAAATTGATACATATTACAAAAGATAAAGATTAAGGAGTTGCCGACAAAATGAAAAAATGCAGAATAACAGTTATGAGAACGGCAAGATATGATGATTTGATTGAAAGGTATGAAAATCCCATTGAACATGCTTGTGATATGAAGACAGGACAGGTTTTTGTTGCT
>JAZRIX010000064.1:0-8267 GCA_045645485.1 Clostridia bacterium
GTTGGCTGTGGGTGTTGTCTTCCTAAGACCGCTTGGCCTCCGACTTATACGAACCATCGCATCATAAACCGATGCATCACCATGGGGATGGTATCTACCCAGAACGTTACCAACGGTGGTCGCACTCTTGCGGTATTCACGCTCAGGTGTAAGATTGTCCTCATACATAGCATAAAGAATACGTCTGTGAACAGGCTTAAGACCATCACGTACATCAGGGAGAGCACGTCCGACAATAACAGACATAGCATACTCAATGTATGACTTTCTCATTTCCTTTTCAATTTCTACAGGAACAATATTCAATTTGGAGACGTCAAACAATTCTTCGTTATTATTTTCTTTTGCCATAGCATTAAAACCTCATTTTTTCTCCTTTAAAGCCACAAAGCAAAAAAGGTCTTCCTCTTTTTCTTCGACACAAAATCAAAAATTCCTTCTATTTGGCAAAAAAATACCCCAATTTTCTTCATTGGGGTATCTTTACATCATTTTCAGACTATATTCATATCCTTCATAAGCTCTATCCGGCTGTTTATTTTCTCATTTTCCGTTGCTGCAAATTCAAAGGTTTTGCTAACGCTTTTTTTCCTCATCACAATTGCAAGAAACAAACCACACAGTCTGTGAACATACGCAACGGGATAAAGCAATGGTGTTTTTTCAAGATAAGTGTAGCCCTTTTTTATCAACACTTTTCGTTCCGGCAAAAAGACAAAACGCAAAAGACTTTTTCTTTTTCTTTTGTCCATTTCCTTTTTGCTTTGTTCATCTTCCTTGGCACGGCTCTTCAAAAAACTTTCATAACATCCCAGACGTTTCACATCGCCAAAACCAAAATTCTCGCCATCTTCCACATCATCAAGAATCCTGTCAGCAAAAGCTAAGGAGTAATTCTCAAATTCCAATCCAAAATACTTGACACCAATCCCAAAAACATTAAGTATAAGCTCCTTGAACCGAAGCTCCTCAAGCTTTTGAAAATATTTTTCAAAGTCAATCTCTTCATAATTGTTTTTTATATAAGCCAACAAATCCATAATCTGACGTATTCCGCTGCCCTCTCTGACAAAATGCTTTATAAAATGCGTAGTCAGAAACTCAAGCATATCATTGGGTCCCAGAGAATAAACTGTCAGGAATTCATTTACTTTCATTTTCACAAAAGGCTCTGTTATACCGAATTTATCTTTCAGCACAACATGACGGAAATTATCATTATAAAGCTGAACGTGCACCTCTATCAAGCCTACAGCAGGACTACTCACCCTGAAGTCTTGTTTCCCTTCAGGTCTTGATTCAACCTCCATTCCAAGTGCTCTGAACAACTTTTCAGTACGTTCTTCATTCTCAGGATTAACATAAAGATCAATGTCGCCCGAAAGTCTGCACTCCGCAAGATGATAATTCTTTGCAACGGTACTTCCCTTCAATATACAATATTGAATACCGGACTCTTCAAGCTTTTTTATAATGCCCGAAAGCGCGGCCATTTTCTGCTCATTTTTCATCATTGCACGAAAAAAAAGCTGTTCCCACTTGGGTGACAGCTTTTTCCTTTCTTCCGGCTCAAGACTTCCGAAAACAAGGGGCAACACACCTTGTTGCATTGCAAGCTCACACACTTTTTCAAGGTCTGCATCAATATAGTTTTTGCTTTTCTCTCCAAAAACGCCATAGCGCAAAAGCTCCAGGAGATTCAGGAATTCATTTGTCATATCATTTCGCCCTCCGCCTCAGCCTCTTCATTGTTGAGATTCAGAATTGCCGCTTCATACATCATATCATCCATTTCATTTTTTTCTTTCTTTTTCATTTCATGATATTTCAAAGCATGCATAATGAACATCCAGAAAATCTCACTTTGCCACACATCCGCAGAAAACATAAGTCTTGGAAGACATATAGAAAACATAAACGTACAAAACATAGCTTCCTCACGGTCTTTTCCGACAAAAGCATACAGCAAAGCTCTGCCAAGAACATAAATAACAGGCACCGCAAGGATAACCCCTCCATCATAAAAAAGCTGAAGGAACATATTGTGAGGGTAAACATAGCGATACCCTGAATTATAAAACGTGGTAGAAATACCATGCCCCAAAACAGGCTTTTCTAAAATTCCATTTATCACAAATTCATAAGCCATCTTTCGACCGTTGGATACGTCACCTTTATTTTTGAGCGAGAGAATCTTATTAACAAAGTTTGCCTCTATTCCCCAGTTGTCAAAAACTTTTTCCAGCCATTCCACTATTTCATAAAAATAAACCACAACCAGAGATGTCAAAATGGCAACTACGACAATTCTCATAATGCTGTATCCGCTTTTTTTAACATTTCCGTCTCCACGGATAAAAACAATAGCCATTGCAAAAATACAGCTTACCAGAATACCTCTGTTCCCCTTGAAAATAAGATTAACAAGAAGGAACGCAGCTATTACATAAATAATATACATATACTTTTTTGCCAGCTTGCGATAAAAGCAAAAATGAAAAACAGGTGCCAACAACATGGGAAATAGTGAATATGAAAGTCCCATAGAAATATTGGTATTATGTTTAGTTGATGTCATTTCAATAAAAATATCATTATAAAAAAACAATGGCAGTATTGAAAAAAATGACAAATACCTGAAAAATTTTTCAGTGTCTGCCTTGTACATAGCAACAACGCTGGCAAAACAAAAACAGTAAGCAAATTCACGTCCGAACAGTGTTGTCACCGAAACCTGTCTCGTTACCACATAGTAAATGCTGACAACCAAACCCAGGCCCATTGCCAGCGGCGCAATCTTGACCTTCAGCATAGTCTTGTAGTTAAACAGCATAACAACGCCCAACATACCTATGCTGATAAGCATTCCGCCCACACCAAAAAGATGTCCAATGATGTAGTTCAAAAAGTCTATTGTCAAATAAAACGCAAAAATAAAGCTTATTCTGTTTTTATCCCTTTCAGTTATCTGTTTTTTCATAGCTACTCCAAACCAGTCAATCAAAACTTTTATTTACTTTTCCGAAACAGCGACTTTACCGCTGCAAAATCCTTTTTGCTCATAAAAACCATATTCCTTATCTTTATGCCCGTGTGCCGCGAAAAGTAAATAAGGCACACAACCGTTGCATAAGTATAGGAAATCACCGTTGCAACCGACGCACCAAGGATGCCCCAACAAGGAATAAGGAACATATTTATTACCACATTCACCAAAGTCGATGTGACAACAATCATAAGAGTGAACTTTTGTTTGTGATTTACTATGTTATAGAGCTCAATCATTCTATGGAACATAACAGCACAAACACCGAACATTGTCACCAGCGTGACTCCGTATGCCCCTTCTGACTGCGCCCCATACACAAGGCCGATGAACCAGTCCCCGAGGACAGCAATCCCAATGAACATAATCAGGCACACCGGGAAACACATTCTCATAACCATTGCAACTTCCTCTCCGGTCTTACCCTTTGCCAGCTTTGAAAGAAGGATATCCTTCATTGCACTGGGAACAAGCAGAACCTTTTCGGCAAGCATAACACCCACCGAGTAAACACCAATCTGAGCCATTGAAACATTCGGATATGCCTCAAGCATCAGAACATCAATTCGTGTGCTGAGAATTGAAGACAAAATGGTTATCATGGGAACCGCACCCAGGGCAAAAATCTTTCCTATAAATCTGATGTCAAGTTCCTTGAAACTGGGCTTTACTCTAAGCTTGACGGTGTAAATCACGCAAAGGAGCAAATCCACAAAAATCAGATTGGTGACACCCCAGAAAAGGCTCGCCTTTGTAAGAAACGTCAGGCATACCACATATCCCAGCTGAACTGTGTGAACAACGAGCATCAGCACGTTTCGCTTTACCGAGTTTTCAACCATATACACATAGCCCACAACTCGCATATATGCGGCAATCACCGAAAGAATTATTGTTGACACGAGAATTATGTTATGTCTGAAATAAACACAAACAACTGCCGCAATCACCGAATACACCGCAAATATGGCATAAATATTATTCATATACTTATGCCTGATGTTTTCGTCGATCTTGCGATAGAAGGGATAAACCTGATGAAGACCAAAAGAGAGGACCACTGCGGCAATACCCATAATGCTGGAAATATAAGCCGTCTGACCTTTGATTTCAGCACCCAGATAGCGGAAAATCATTGAGGAATAAGCAATTCCCACAAGCAGGCTGAGAACACTGCACATAACACCCACAATATATTCATTTTTGAACATCTTTTTTATTTTCATGATTAGCCTCGTAACTTTTCTTCATATTAATCCCTGAAAAATAAATCCCTTGTGTAGACCTTGTCAAGCACATCTTCAATCTCTTCACTGTAGCGGTTTGCAACAATCACATCACATTTTCTCTTAAAATATTCAACATCATGAGTTACCTCAGAATTATAGAACCGCTTCTCATTGAGAGTGGGCTCATAAACCAAAATCTCAACACCTTTAGCCTTTATACGCTTCATCACACCCTGGATAGAACTCTGTCTGAAATTATCGCTTCCAGATTTCATCGTAAGGCGGTAGATTCCCACAACCGGATTTTCTTTCACACCAAACCCCGCAAGCTGCAAAACTCTGCCGGCAATATAATCCTTGCGTGTTCGGTTTGCATCCACTATGGCACCGATTATGTTGTTGGGAATGTCGTTGTAATTCGCAAGAAGCTGCTTTGTGTCCTTTGGCAGACAATAGCCTCCATAGCCAAAAGACGGATTATTATAGTGATTTCCTATTCTGGGGTCAAAACCAACACCCTCAATTATTGATCTGGTATCAAGCCCTCTGACTTCTGCATAAGTGTCAAGCTCATTGAAGTAAGAAACCCTGAGAGCGAGATAGGTATTTGAAAATAATTTTACTGCTTCTGCCTCGGTTGAGTTCATCAAAAGCACAGGAACTTCATCCTTCAGCGCACCGTCAACCAGCAACTTTGCAAATCTTTCTGCATAAGTTCGCATTTGGTCAGCAGCCCCCACGATAACCCTTGAAGGATACAAGTTGTCGTACAAAGCTCTTCCTTCACGCAAAAATTCAGGCGAGAACATAAGCTTTTCACAACCGTATTTCTTGCACATTTCCGCCGTGAACCCTACAGGTACTGTTGACTTAATAACCATAACCGCATCTTTATTAACCCTCAAAACTTCCTCAATAACACTTTCAACGCTTGAGGTATTAAAATAATTTTTTTCCGGGTCATAGTCCGTGGGTGTTGAAATAACAATAACTTCCGCATCCTTATATGCCTCTTTGTGGTCTGTTGTTGCAGTCAGATTAATGCCGCCCTTCGATAAATATACTTCTATTTCGGGATCGGCGATGGGTGAAATTCCTTTGTTGATTTTCTCTACCTTCGCCGGAACTATATCAACCGCCATAACTTCATTTTTTTGTGCCAGTAAAACAGCAATCGAAAGTCCCACATACCCCGTACCAACTACCGCAATTTTCATCTTCATTCTCCTCCACAGCTTCTGCTATCTGTTTTTGAAAAACCTCAAAACATTATGCTTTATCTTTCTCCAAACAAAAATCATACCACGATAACCGGGTTTTATGGAAGCATATTCGCGAAAAAAGGCTTTAAATCCCTGATATCTGAAATATTCAAAAGCAACGCCCAGACGGTTGTAAATTCTGACATCCTTCTGCTGAGCTTTGCTGAGAGTATCAATGTAAGGTGCCATTTTTGCAAGGTAATGCTCACGGTATTTCTTTGCAGTTTCTGCATCTTTTGCACGGTTTCTTTCCTCGATATATCTTCTAAAGCCTATATTTTCAACTGCCTTCACCAGATACCGAAAGGTAACTCTTGCAGTAAATTCCCAGTCCTGATGTCGTCTGAAGGATTCATCAAAACCTCCCAACTCCTCATAAACCGACCGTTTTATAAGAAGAGATGTACTGCCGATTGTGACACGATGTCTCATAACCTCATAAAACAACGAGCCACTTTCTTTAACATAAACATCCCGAACCTTCCGTCCGTTCCTGTATTCATCGTGTGAACAATATGTAAGAGCATATTCGTCGGGCAAAGTCTCCATCACTCTTACATGGTTTTCAATATTCTCGGGATAAAACAGGTCGTCATCGTCAAGAAGAGCAATGTATTCTCCTCCAGCATTTTTAACACCTGTATTCCGTGCCGCCGAGCCATTTTTATTCACCTCGTGGCAAACATATTTCACCCGTTCATTCCCTTTATACTTTTCCATCTGCTTTGCCGTTTCAAGCTGAGCATCAGAACCAAGCCCATTGTCATCAACAACTATAACCTCAACCTTTTTATAGGTTTGCGCCAAAACACTGTCAACCGCCCTTTGAAGAAACTCACCGCCTCCATATGACGGTATTACAACAGAAACTAACTTTTCCATGATAAATTCCTTTCCCCTTTTCTACGCTTGATAAAATCGTTCTTTTTTCACTCTTTCAATATCCAGATACTTACCAAATTCAAGGTCAAAGCTGTCAGGCTCAAACTCCTCCTTGCCCGAAAAGTGACAAAGGGTCAATTCTCCAAACAGAATTTCGTCATCAGGCTTTATATAAAGGTCAACTCTCACGTGAGGGAAACCTTCTGAAAGTTTTCTTGCAATATCAAGCATCTCATCCCATTTTTTGGGTTTTTGAATATCATAATTACTGTTTGGATAATATTGCTTCACCGCAAGCTTATTCCATTCAAGATCAAAAAAGTCAAACTTTGTGTCTTTGCCTCTGTCTGATGCCACAAAAGCAAACTTAGGCTCTCCGTAAAAACAGAAAATCTTGTAATCTCTGGGGAATTCACCGTCCATAGAGTTTATGTATTCTTCAATAAACACCTTCGGAACAATATTTTTATATCCCCATACTCTGCCCACGGGATAATAGTTTCTGCTCAAAGCTTTATTAAACCGCTCAATTGTCTTTTTACGGTTAATTTCCTCACCCTTGTGTTTCACCTGAACAGAACCACAGTCATGGTTACACTTTATAACATATTCTTCAGGAAGATCATCAAAGGGAATATCATCAGCCTTATCCCAAACACCAATAAGCGGAACAACATATTTTTCACCAATTTTATCTGCAACCCACTGCTTCACCAGATACTTGTCACTCACAAGAGTATTCATGGGATTTCTGTCATGCATTTGAAGCCAGAGAAGCTTTTCATTAAAGGTCTGAGGATTGTCAACATTCAGCTCCTTGCCTGTATTTTCTTTGTAACGTCTTTTAAAATACGTCTCATCATCATATCTGGTCTCAGCAGCTGTCTTTTTGCCACTTGCCTTTTTATAAAGGGGCATAAGAAATTTAAACCGATGCACAATACTGCGTGCAATCTTTTTTGCTGTATATTTCATAAAACACTACCTCTTTTCCTCTGCCTTTTTACATGTTTCCATCCATTGTCCGTAAATCTTGTCAATTGTCAGCCGTTCTGCAAGCTTTGTTGCGTTTTCTGCACACCGATGACTAAAATTCTTATCCGAAAGCATTCTTTTCATAGCTTCTGCAAACTGTTCTTTGTTTTTCAAATCGGTAAGAAGTCCGTTTTCTTCGTGCACAATAACATCAGGAGCTCCCGAAACCTTTGTTGAAACCACAGGTAGTCCCAGACACATTGCCTCAAGAAGTGCATTGGGCATTCCCTCACAGTCAGAAGACAGAACAAACAGCTCTGCAGGACTTATTTTGTCAAAAATATCTTTTTCTGCTCCAGGAAGAAAAATAAAGTTCTCATAAACCTTTTCTCTTACAAATTTTTCAAGCTCAGAGCGGTATTTCCCCTCACCGTAAATAACCAGTTTATAATCAGGAAAATCTTTGTGAACTTCAGCAAAAGCATCCATCATCATTTTATGATTCTTTGCAGGAATCAGTCTTCCTGCAGTCACAACCATCTTTTCTTTTGGTATCTTCAACGCCTGACCGTACTTTTCGCCCATATCAACAGGATTGGCAATAACATCACACTTTTTCCGAATTTTCTTTGAAAAATAGCTCCTATTGTTCTCTGTCTGGGTAACAACGCGGTCTGCATAACGGTAAAGAAGATTTCTCAATATTCTTTTCAGTCTATTGTCAGGGGTCTGCCCAGGGTCACTGCGGTCCGCTGCAATAACTCTTATACCTGTAAACACCGTTGCCCCCACGGCAATCATACCAAAGGATGACATAAAAGCAAAAACGGTATATGCTTTTTCCTTAAAGAATCTGCGAATAAACCCGTAATT
>JAZRIX010000065.1:0-14546 GCA_045645485.1 Clostridia bacterium
AGGAACAGGCGTTGAGTGAGTATTATAATAAAAAAATAAAAGTTTCGGACAAAAAAATTTGATTTTGATAAGCGGTATGAATAAATAGCTGCCGTTTTTCGGGAAGGAGAATATTTATTGAAAAGAGCGGCAGCTTATATAAGAGTTTCTACTGATGATCAGCTTGAGTTCAGCCCTGACAGTCAGTTAGAAAAAATAAAACTCTATGCGGAAAGAAATCAAGTTTTATTGCCTGAAGAATTTATATTTGTAGATGAAGGCATCAGCGGAAGAAAAACTAAAAACAGACCTGCATTTAACGAAATGATAGGATTGGCAAAACGCAAGCCGAAACCATTTGATGTTATCCTGGTTTGGAAATTCAGTCGATTTGCACGTAGTCGTGAAGACAGTGTTGTTTATAAATCCATGCTCAGAAAAGAGCATAATATTGATGTAGTTTCAGTCAGCGAGGATATTGGCGATGATAAATTGGCTATTCTGATTGAAGCCATTATTGAGGCTATGGATGAATTCTACAGTATCAATCTTGCTGAAGAAGTAAAGCGTGGAATGACCGAAAAAGCCAAACGAGGCGGTGTGCTTTCTATCGCCGGATATGGATACAAAGTAGAGAATGGTGAGTATGTTATCGTACCTGAAGAAGCAGAAATTATACGGAAGGTTTTTTCTGACTATGCAAATGGCAAAGGATATTTAACAATTGCAAAAGCTCTGAATGCTATGGGGATAAAATCGCACAGAGGTAATCCTATTGAAAACCGAACTATAGAATATTGGCTTAATAATCCTTTGTACATAGGCAAAACCCGTTGGAATCCTGACGGTAAGCTGTCAAGGAATTATAATGCAGATACGGCGATTATAACCGATGGGCCACACGAACCTATTATTAATATGGAAACTTGGGATAAGGTGCAAGAACGTTTGGGAAGTCAAAAAGAAAAGTACGGTAGGTATTATAATCCTTATCGTACAGATTTATCTCATTGGCTCACAGGAATTTTGAGATGCGAAAAATGTGGCAAAGTTTTGTCTTATCAGGGTGGATACTTCGGTTGTTCAGAGAGAAGTAGAGGAAAATGTGATGGTGTCGGTTATATAAAAGCGGAAAAAATAGCTATAATTATTCTTGATATCTTGTCTGAGATGGAACTTCCAAATGTAGAACTTAATTTTGCCGAACCTGATTTAATTGAGGAAGTGACTTCTAATGATGACAGCAAAATTATCAAAACACAGATTCAAAGACTTGAGATTCGTTTGGAACGAGTGAAGCTTGCTTATGAAGATGGTGTTGACACTCTTGAGGAATATAAGGAAAACAAAAAAGCTATTCTTGACGAGATAGAAAAGTTAAAAGAGATACTTGAAACAACTCAGGATGAGGAATCAAAAGAAGAAGTCAAAATTGACAGGAAAGAGCTTCGCAGATTGACCGAAGTTTTGAAAGATACTGATGTAAGTAATGTTGAAAAAAACAATATGGCAAGGACAATTTTCAAAGAAATTATAAAGGGCGGAGAAGGCGGAAAAAGGCTTAAATGCGTATTTTGGCGGCATTAGCAAGAATCCCTCAGTCAGCTTCGCTGACAGCTCCCTTTAGGCAAGGGAGCCTGACTCAAACATTTGCAGTACGCACCACCATACTGGCTGACTATAAACGCTGCAAGTTTAGGGTTAGGATTTTTGATGTTTATGGGGTATTGCAATTTTTTTTGATAATTCCACATATATTTTCTAACCTCCTTAATTGTTCCAAGGCCAGGGATCGTTGATCCAGGTCCATTCGTGAGTATTGTCCACGTCTTCTGCTACGATTGGTCCAAACTGTTCTGCGTATTTCTTTTTCAGCTCTGTACTTTTGTCAGACATACGGCGGAACATTTCAAGAGCCATTCTGTCGCAAGGATGTGTGTCGAGATACAAGTTCCAGTCGTGTGCCGCAAATGAGTATGCCATTATTTCTTTCATAAGAGCTTGACGTTCAGTCATCTGTCGGACACCTCCTTGGGTTCAAGTGATTGCTTTCCGTATACTCCCAGAGGTAAATCAAGAGTAGGGAAGATTGTGCCGCGTGCAAGACCCATTTCGGGACTGTAAAGATTGCGGTCACTTGCTTGCTGTATCGGTACATATGCATAGCCTTCCGGCATATAAGCTTTCATATTGAACATTTTTTTTCATTCCTTCCTGAGACTTTGAAACAGCCTCAATTTATATTATGCACAGAATCGACACAGTGCTACAAAAAAACTGGAACTTTTTGGACATATTGAGGGTTTGGTATTGACAAAAAATATAAAAGTGATAGAATAAAGATAATTGAATAATTATCAAATATATGAGTGCAAGCTGTTGGGAGGAAGGACAATGAAGCTGGGTGAAAAGCTGACTGAAGGACCTATTTTCAAAAAGTTTGTACTTTTTGTTATTCCGATTGTGATAACAAGCTTTTTGCAGCAAATGTATAACGCAGCTGATACAGTAATTGTAGGCCAGTTTGCCGGCAAATCGGCTTTGGCAGCAGTTGGTGCTACTTCGTCGGTGTCGGCTCTTATTATTACACTTTTTATGGGATTGTCAGTCGGCACCAATGTAGTGTGTGCCGGCTTTTTTGGCGCAAGCAACAAAGACGGAATTCAAAAAGCTCTGCATACGTCATTGCTGTTGGGTTTTTTGTTAGGGATTCCGTTGACCTTGGTGGGATGGTTCGGTGCAAAAACCTTCTTGACCTTTACGGACACACCTGAGAGTGTTATTGAGGATGCTGCATTGTATATGAGGATATTCTTTTTGGGCATTCCTGCATCTTTGATTTATAACTTTGGTTCTGCCGCTTTGAGAGCAATTGGTGAAACAAAGAAACCTATGTATATTCTTTTGATTGCCGGGCTTGCAAATGTGTTTTTGAATTATGTTTTTGTGGCTGTTCTGAAACAGGGTGTTGTGGGTGTTGCACTAGGGACAATTGTTTCTCAGGCTATTTCAGCAATATGGGTTTTGCTGATATTTGCAAGAAATTCAGGTGAACTTCATCTAAGTATACGAAAATTACGGGTTTATAGAAGTGTACTGGTGCGAATTCTTGCTATTGGTTTTCCTGCTGGATTGAACGGAATAATGTTCAGTCTTTCGGGAGTTGTAATCCAGACGGCAATAAATTCCTTTAATGAGGCAGTGGTTGCATCACACAGCGTTGCTTGGAATTATATGGCTTTCTCGAATTTGCTGGTTGCGGCTGGGGAGCAGGGAATAGTCAGCTTTGTGGGACAGAATATGGGGGCACACTTGTATAACAGAGTGAAACAAAGCGTGAGAATGGGTTTGCTGATAATGACAACTGTATCCATGGCATTTTCTTCTGTTATTGTTATTTTTGCAGAACCTTTGCTGGGGATTTTTACTAATGATATTGATATTATACAAGGCGGAATGGCACAGATTTATTATGCAATCAGTGTATATTTTCTGTTTGTTCCGTCTCTTATTTTTGGTGGTGCCCTTCGGGGAATGGGAAAATCAATGATTCCTACGGTTATTAACCTTGTGGGTATTTGTCTTTTGAGGGTTCTCTGGATTTGGTGTGTGTGGACTCCGATAAATCCGGAATCTCTTGTCCTTGTGTATATATCTTTTCCTGTTACATGGATTGTTTCGGGGATTGCAATGACTATTGCTTATATGACAGAGCGCAGAAATCTGAGAGACGGAGGAATTGTATATGAAAGCAGGCGTGGATCTTACTGAAGGTCCTATTTTGAAAAAAATGCTGATGTTTGCAATACCTGTGCTGTTTACCAATTTATTGCAGCAACTGTATAATACTGCGGACAGTATAATTGTAGGAAATTTTGGAGGAACTGATGCTTTGGCGGCGGTAGGTTCAACTGCGGCACTCACAAACCTGATTGTAAATCTGTTTGTTGGATTTGCTGTGGGCAGTAATGTTGTTTGTGCCAGATGTTACGGTGCAAAGGACCTTAAAGGACTTTCAAAAACGGTGCATACATCATTTCTTTTGGCGATGATTTTGGGTATACCTATGGCGGTTATCGGCTGGGTTGCCTCCGAAAGCTTTTTAAGCCTTATGGGAACTCCTGATGATGTAATAGGTAAAGCCGCGTTATATATGAAGATATATTTTCTGGGTGCACCTGCTGCATTGGTTTTCAATTACGGTGCAGCAATGCTTCGTGCAGTAGGGGATACAAAACGTCCTCTATATATACTTGCCGCATCAGGCATTATCAATGTGCTGCTTAATATGCTTTGTGTTATAGTGTTTAAAATGGACGTGGTGGGTGTTGCATTGGGTACTATCGTTTCACAGTATGTTTCTGCGGTTGCAGTTTTGGTTATTTTTATGAAAACGGACTCGGAGCTGAAACTGAAAATAAGGGAACTCAGAATATATGCTGACGAGCTGAAACAGATTGTTGTTGTGGGAATTCCTTCGGGTATTAATGCTTGTATGTTCAGCTTGTCCAATGTGGTTCTGCAGTCGGCGGTTAATTCTTTTGGTAAAACCGTTATGGCGGCAAACAGTGTTGCCTGCAATTACAGCAACTTTGCATACATTATGGTCAATGCAGGCGAACAGGCGTGCATCAGCTTTGTAAGTCAGAATATGGGTGCGAAAAAATATAAGCGGATAGGAAAAATTGTAATAACCGCCATGATGATTACCTGTGCCGTTGAAGCTGTATATTCTGTGATAATATGCCTTGGTGGTGATTTCTTCCTGAGACTCTTCACTCGGGATGCGGCTGTTATTGATAAAGCATGGTCTTATTTGTATGTTGTTATTGCTCCTTATGTTCTCATTATACCGGGTATGATATACGGAAGTGCGTTGAGAGGAATGGGCAAGGCAATACAACAGACGGTTATAAGCCTTGTGTTTATCTGTTTTTCCAGGGTTTTGTGGGTGGAGTATATTCTGCCTCTTAACAACGTGTATGAGATGACTTTTGTTTCATACCCTGTTTCGTGGGTGCTGTCAGATGTGGCAATGGCAATTGTTTTTTATAGTACTAAGTATAAACTGATAAAACAGAAAGATTAAGAAGGTGCAGGAATGAAATTAGGAACTGACTTTACAGAAGGACCAATCTTTAAAAAATATATAAAGTTTATAGTACCAATAATATTGTCCAGCTTTCTACAGCAGTTATATAACACTGCGGATACCATGGTGGTGGGAAAGTTTGCCGGTGAAACGGCACTGGCCGCAGTTGGCTCGACCGTTGCTCTTACGAACCTGATACTGAATTTGTTTCTTGGACTTGCAATCGGTGCCAATGTGGTCTGTGCTCAGCTCTACGGTGCGGGCAACAAACAAGGGCTTCAGCGTGCCATACATACGTCGTATGTTCTGGCTATTGGGTCGGGAATTCTGCTTGCGATTGTGGGCTGGTTCTTTTCAGGAAGATTCCTGAGCCTTATGTCCACTCCCGAAGGTGAGGTTCATCAAATGGCTACTCTTTATATGCGGGTATTCTTTCTTGGATCTCCTGCTTCGTTGATCTATAACTTCGGGGCAACAATATTGGGTGCAGCAGGTGACACAAAAAGACCTCTTTATATTCTGGCGGTTGCCGGAATTGCCAATGTTGTGCTCAATCTGTTTTGTGTGCTTGTACTTGAGCTTGGCGTCGTAGGGGTTGCAATCGGTACAATTGCTTCACAGTTCATATCGGCGGTATGGGTAACGGTTATATTGATTAAAACCGAAACCGAGTTCAAGCTGAAGCTTTCAAAAATAAAGCTTCATTTCAGGGAGCTTAAACGAATCATCGCAACCGGTATTCCTGCCGGTATAAGCGGTATGATGTTCAGCCTTTCAAACGTAATTATCCAGACCGCCATAAATCTGAAAGGCGAAGCAGCCATCGCGGGTAATGTAGCCGCAAGTAATGTGGAAATTTTCGGATTTCTGGTGCTTTCGGCAGCAGAACAAGGAACGGTAAGCTTTGCAGCACAGAATTTCGGGGCGAAAAAGCTTGACCGTGTTGACAAAATTACAAAGGTTTCTATGTTAACGGCATTGGCAGGTGCAGCAATATTTGCGATGATTATTCTTGTGGCAGGACCGGTTCTCTTAGGTTTTTTCACTGACGCAGGTCCGCAAAGTGAAATTATCCGAATCGGTATGATAAAAATGACAATTATTATGTACAGCTATATTCTTCACACGCCAAGCACCATTCTTGGCGGTGTAATGAAGGGTATAGGAAAGGCTTTTGTGGTTACAACAATAAACGTGCTTTTTATATGCATCCTCAGAGTTTTGTGGATATGGTATGTTTATCCGCTGAACCCCACACTTGAAATGATTTTTTATTCGTATCCCGTTACATGGGGCACATCAAGTGTTGCGGCAATAGTAGTATATATTTTTCTCAGACGTAAAGTGTTTAGGGAAGTACAATATTATAAGAGTTTAGAATAAAAAAGACCTTACATAAAAGGAGCTGCAGTCAAAACAATTTTCAAAATCGTTTTGACTGCAGCCCCTTGTGTTGTATTAGAATCTTAAAACTGAGTTAGATAATTTCTTTTATGCTTTTTTTGATTATTTCAATTTCCTGTTCGGAAACAGCCGCGTCAAAGTCGCGGAAGGTATTGTTGTGAATAGGGTTTCCTGTAAGAAAAGTATACCATAAAAGTCCCAAGGCATAGCGACCGGCACCTGATGCTGCATGGATGTCGTCGCGGTGAATTGTTCCGATTCCGTTTTTGAGAAGTTGATTCATAAGTGCTCCCGATGGGATAATAATATCGGTGCCTATTGCTTCTGCGGCTTTTTTGTAAGCAATTTCAATATCCTTGAACATATCCTCATGACAGGAATATCCCAGATTGGTCATTGTGTCGCATTCGGGGCGGTATGCCCAGGTCTGATGAAGAATCTGTTTTGAGTTGGGGGCATATTTTTTTACATATGCCGAAAGCTCATCAAGGTAGGGCTGAAAGGTGTCAAAGCTAATGCTTTGGCGGCTGACCTGCTGAAGGGTTATATAATCCCATTGATCACTGAGAAGAGCGGTTTTTATAGATGTGTATATTGCTGTTGAATATCCGTTTATCTGGAAATCATATTTCGGAGCATCGGTCATAATATTTTTGAAATGCTCATATAATGAACAGCCTCCTATGTACAGATTTGCTACTTTGATTTTTATGCTGTCGGCACGTGCAATCTGGTGTATATAACGTGTTGCATCCTCTGAAAAACTGTTTCCAATACATAAAATTTTCATAAAATATCACTCCTTTTTTTTCTTATTTTAGAATAGATACAGTTGTTTGTCAAGAACTTTGGTAAAAAATTCGGCTTTCTTAAGTATTTTTTTGTTACATTTGAGCTTTCCTGCGATATTCAAAGGGTGAAATGTTAAACATTTTTTTAAAATACTTGGTGAAGTATGAGGGGGTGTCGAAATCGCATAGCTGTGCAACGTATTGTATCGAATAATCGGTCTGTGCAAGAAGACTTTGTGCGTGCAGCAATCTTGTTTTGATAATATGTCGATTTGGTGTGATTACAAGCTCTTTCTTGAAAAGACGTATAAGATAATTTTCGTTTATTGAAAGCTTTAATGCAATATCCTCTATTTTTATCGGCTGGCGTAATTCAGGGTTATGTACCTGCAGGCAATTGGAATATATGGATTTCCTTTGACACTATTTCTGAGTATTCTTTGGTTATGTCTGGAAGAGTCTGCAAGTATAAAAAATAAAGGCGTTGGAAGATAAAAAGTTTATGCTTAATTCAAAGTGCGTTTTTCAACGACTTGTTATGGAACAGGTTTTTTACCCCGACGGAATATATACAGCAAAAGCGGATAATGAATTAAAAAAAGAAATACAACTTTCAATGGATGCAGGCTTTAACGGTGCAAGACTTGAGGGGAATATCCAAAAGTACAGCGGACAGCCTGTGCTTATATGTAAATGCGGAGGTTTTATATGTGGAACAGGAGAAAAACGGTTTTTATACATACTACCGAATCTCAAATTTGATATATTGAGAATAAAGAGAGTAAACGAACAAGTTGATGAAATTAAAAAAACCGAAATATTTTAAAACATACTATTTTTGTGTAGAGTTGCGTTGTTGAACAATACAAGACAAAAAATAAAATAAGTATGCATATATATCCGTTGATTGATAAAATTTTAGATTTGTTTGAACGGCTTGTTTGCCTAAAAAACAAATGTTAGAAAACGGATTACTGAACGGCACATAAACAGAAAAGAAAAACCCGCAAAGTCTTGTGACTTGCGGGTTTTGTTTGGTACACCTTCAGGGACTCGAACCCTGGACACCCTGATTAAGAGTCAGGTGCTCTACCAGCTGAGCTAAAGGTGCATTTGAATTGCTTGTTGCCGTTGCAACTATTAGAGTATACACTGCTTTTTAATATTTGTCAACCCTTTTTTTGAAAAAAATATATAAAATTTCAAATATTTTTTCTAATTGACAGAAAAAGGCTATTATGTTAAAATTATAGAGAAAGAAAGGAGAGAAAAATATGCAGACATTTGGTGTTATGATGGTGATAATAGTAGTGGCGTTTTATGCGCTGCTTTTTACGTTAGGATTGGTGCAGTATATTTTGCAAAGCTTGTCTTTTCAGTCAATCGCAAGGGCAAGGAATATTCAAAACAGCTGGCTGGCGTGGATTCCTGTTGCAAGTGATTGGGTGCTGGGAAAGATTGCAGAAAAATATGATGAAGAAAACGGGTCGGCAAGACACTGGGGAAAAACGTTATTGATTTTTGAAATAGTAATAGTAGCGGTTTTTTGTGTTGTATACGGGTTTATGGTTTGCTTTGCCGTTGCTATGTCTATACAGACCACTATGACTAGTTCTTCTGAACCATCCGGTTTGATGATGATTGTATTTTTGATTTCATATGTGATTCTTATTGGAACAAGCTTGCCGGCTATAGCGTTTGCAGCCTGCAAAACGGTTTGTATATACAAGCTGTTTGAGTCTATTGTTCCTGAAAAGGCGGTCAAGTATCTTGTTCTTAGTCTTATGATTCCTCTTGCAATGCCCATTTGTCTTTTTAAATGCAAAAAGAAGGCTGAAATATGCAGCGTTGAAGTAATGGAAGAGAATGCAGTTGATGTCGACATTCTGTAAACCTTGGGATATATATTATTAGAAGCTTTTTGCAAATGAAAGGTGAGTGCAGCTATGCGGATGATACTTATTACAGCTTTGGGGGTTGGCGGTGCTACTGTTTTTGGTGCTGTTATAGGTTTTTTGTTCAAAAACCTATCTCACAGATTTTCGGATATTGTTTTATCTTTTGCGGCAGGAATTATGTTGGCGGCTGCAGTTTTCGGACTTATTATTCCATCTTTGGAATATGGCAGTGATTATGGTATAGCTGTCACTGTTTCGGGAATTTTTGCGGGTGCTGTTTGTCTTAATCTTGTTGATAAACTGGTTCCTCATCTTCACAAGCTTATGGGCGGAACGGAAGAAGTCCATAATAATTCAAACCTGAATAAAGTATTGCTGTTTGTTCTTGCTATTGCCATTCACAATCTGCCTGAAGGTATTGCTGCTGGTGTAGGCTTTGGTTCGGGAAATACCTCCAGAGCTTTGCTGATTGCAGGAGGTATTGCACTTCAGAATATACCTGAGGGCATGGTGATTATTTCACCTATGCTACTGGCAGGAGTATCTCCCAAGAAGACATTTATTTGTGCAATGCTTACGGGGCTGGTAGAGGTTGCCGGAACCTTCATCGGGTATTTTGCAGTAAATATTGCGTCGGTTATTCTGCCATTTGCTCTTGCTTTTGCGGGAGGAACTATGATTTATGTTGTCAGTGATGAAATGATTCCCGAAACTCATGCTCACGGAAGCGAAAGAGGAGCTACCTATGCTTTGATTGTGGGCTTTTGTATAATGCTTGTTTCTGATGTATTATTGGGATAGAAAGGAAAAAATTATGAATGAAATATGGATACCGATATTATTGCAGGGGTAGAATCACATGTTGATACAGTTTTTGTTATCAGCAGACTAATCTCATGTGAGGATATCGACAAATTCCCCTACTGTCCGAAGCACATTCTTGACGGAGTCGGGGATATTGTGAAAGGCTGATTCATATGATAAAACATCCCATTCCGCCCGTATTTGATGAAAAATCCCGTATATTGATTCTGGGGAGCTTTCCATCAGTGAAGTCAAGAGAACAGTTGTTTTTTTACGGACATCCGAAAAATCGTTTCTGGAAGGTTGTTGCAACAATATTTGAAAAAAATGTGCCAGTAACTGTGGAGGAAAAGAAAGCATTTCTGTTAGAAAACAAAATTGCTGTATGGGATGTTATTGCATGCTGTGATATAGAGGGCAGCTCTGACAGTTCCATTAAAAATGTTGTTCCCAATGATATAGGAATAATTCTGGATAAAGCGGATATAAAAGAAATTTTTGTGAACGGAAAGACGGCGGAACGGTATTACAACCGTTATTTGTTGAGAAAAAACGGAAGACCTGCCGTATGTCTGCCTTCGTCCTCGCCTGCAAATGCGGGCTGGTCAACTGAAAAGCTTGTTGAAGCGTGGAAGATTATAAGAAAAAAGTAAGCAGAGAAAAGTTTTTTTGAAAATTTGTAGACTTTTTGACGGGGTTATGATATAATTCATCTTATATTTATAAAGAGGAGTGACAAAAATGACTTTTTTGAAAGAATATATTGCAAATCAATCAGGAGGCAACATCTGGGCGTAAGCCCGTTATGTTTTTTGGCAGTTAATTGAACTGCAGGGATTTGATTTTTAATATATTTTTTGAAAAAGGAGATTTTTATTATGAATAAATATAGAGATTTTGATAACTATTTGAAAGAGTATCCTACAATAGACGGATATTTTGGTGAATATGGCGGTTCATATCAGGCGGAGGAGCTTGTTGAGGCTTTCAAGGAGGCAGATGATGCTTATGAGGCAATTTGTCATTCGGCACAGTTTATTAACGAGCTTCGCAGAATAAGAAAGGAATTCCAAGGCAGACCAACGCCCATTACTCACTGCGAAAGACTTTCCAAGATTTTTGGCAACTGTCAGATTTATCTGAAGCGTGAAGATCTTAACCACACAGGTGCTCACAAACTGAATCACTGTATGGGAGAAGGACTTCTTGCAAAGTTTATGGGCAAGAAGAAAATAATTGCAGAGACGGGTGCAGGACAGCACGGTGTTGCTATCGCTACTGCTGCTGCTTATTTCGGTATGGAATGTGACGTTTATATGGGCGAAGTGGACATCGCAAAGCAGCATCCAAATGTAATAAGAATGAAAATGCTTGGTGCAAACGTTGTTCCTGTCACGAAAGGACTAAAAACGTTGAAGGAAGCCTGCGATGGGGCTTTTGAAGCTTATCTCAATGAATACAAGGATGCGATTTATTGTATCGGCACAGCGGCAGGTCCTCATCCATTTCCCAAAATGGTGCGTGATTTCCAGTCTGTTATAGGAATAGAGGCAAGAGAACAGTTTCTTGAAATGACGGGAATTATGCCTGATGCAATTACTGCATGCGTTGGCGGCGGTTCAAATTCTTTGGGTATGTTCACACCATTCCTTGCTGACCCTGTCGAGATATACGGGGTTGAGCCTTTGGGAAGAGGTTCAAACGTAGGTGATCATGCGGCAACAATGGCATATGGAACAAAGGGTATTATCCATGGCTATTCAAGCTATGTTCTTCAGGATGAGAACGGTGAACCCCTTCCTGTTTATTCTATTGCCAGCGGTCTGGATTATCCGGGTGTGGGTCCCGAACATGCGTTCTTGCGTGATATGAACAGAATTCATTATGAAACTGTATCCGATGAAGAAGCTATGGAAGCGTTCTTTCTGCTGTCCAGATATGAGGGTATTATTCCGGCAATTGAAAGTGCTCATGCTGTTGCCTATGCAATTCGGTATGCAAAAGAGCACAAATCCGGTTCAATTCTTGCTTGTCTTTCGGGTCGCGGTGATAAAGATATAGATTATGTTTATGAAAAGTATGGCTGCGGTGAACAGTTCAAACTTGATTATGATATTTAAAAGGTATAAGTTGTCAACGGGTATTTTTTGGATACCCGTTGATTTTATAAAAAGGTGGAATTTGAAATAAAGGCGTTTCTTTAACCGTAAAATTTGAAACCAACTGGATGTTTCCTGAGGAAACAATAGAGTATGGACTTATTGATAATATTATTCAGGATTGATGATTTGTCTCTCTTTGTTTTTTGCAGGGGGAGGTTTTGATTTGAATTAAAACGGTAATAATATAAAACAATTAATAAAAAAATAAAAAAAATTCAAAAAAAGTATTGACAAAGAGGGCGGTTGCTGTTATAATAATCCAGTCGGTCGGAATGATTTGGCAAACATCATATGCGGGTGTAGTTCAATGGTAGAATCTCAGCCTTCCAAGCTGATTGCGTGGGTTCGATTCCCATCACCCGCTCCAGCAAGATATGCGCCTGTAGCTCAGCTGGATAGAGCAATTGCCTTCTAAGCAATGGGCCAGGAGTTCGAGTCTCTTCAGGCGCGCCACTTGCTTTTTTTATGTGGTGGGTATAGCTCAGTTGGTTAGAGCGCCAGATTGTGGCTCTGGAGGCCGACGGTTCGAATCCGTCTATCCACCCCACCAGTTTTTTTAGGTTGGCAAAGGATGGAAATGGCAAAGGCGTAGATATTGGGCTGTAGCCAAGTCGGTAAGGCACCAGACTTTGACTCTGGCATTTCGTAGGTTCGAGTCCTGCCAGCCCAGCCAAATTTTTTTAAACTTAATATGGTGCATTAGCTCAGTTGGCAGAGCACTTGACTTTTAATCAAGGTGTCCCGCGTTCGAATCGCGGATGGATCACCAAACGGAAACCCGCAAGGCGTAAGGCTTTGCGGGTTTTTATTTTTTTGATTTTAGGTGTTAGTTTTTGCGAAATTGAGCAGCTTATTGCACAAATTATTTTTTAGCCGATTTTTGAGGAGTTTTTGGGGGCGGTTTCTACTCCCAAAACTACGTCTGCCATTATGTTGATGGCAGTTTTTTTTGTGTCCTCGATAACGTGAGTGTATGTGTTGAGGGTGGTTGAAATGTTTGCGTGACCGAGTACGCCTGAAACGGTTGAAATCGGCACGTTGTTTTTTATCATATAGGTTGCGGCTGTGTGTCTTAGTCCGTGGAAGGTTACGCCTTCAATGCTGCATTTTTTTGCAAAATCACTCCACCAATGTGAGGGAGTTGCCAAACACATCAGTTTTCCGCCTTGCTGGGTGAAAATCCAGTCTTCGTCAACCCAGCGTTCTCCCCAGGCAAGCTTTTCTTGCTGTTGTTCGTTGTTGAGTCGTATGAGAATATTTTTTAATATTTCAGGAAGGAAGAGGGTACGTTTTGATTTGTGTGTTTTGGTTTCATCGGGGACGGTACCCACGCCGTCAAGTTGGGTGGCTGCTCTCTTGATGGAAAAGCTGTTTTCGTTGAAATCTATGTCCGACCATTTGAGCCCGACAATTTCCTGACGTCTGAGACTGCAGAGAATAGCGAAATAATACATTGCCTGATACTTCAATGGTTCTTTGGTGATTTCGGTAGAAATATTTTTTATTTCAGCTTCGGTGAGAGCTTTCTTTTCCGGGGCTGAATATTTTGGTGTGTCAATACGGTCACAAGGGTTCTCGGTTATATATCCCCACTTTACGCCTTTGCTAAGCATTGCTTTCAACATTTTGTATATGGCGTTCCGGGAGCGGTCGCTGGTTATGCTGTCAAGTATTCTGTGCAGGTGTATGGGTGCAATGACTTTGAGTTTTAACTGAGCGGCGTTCTCAAGGTGTGTTCTCCAAAGTATTTCATACCATTCAGCGGTTTTTCGCCTGAGACTTTTTTTGACGTGATGCTCCATCCAGTGAGCATACAGTTGCCCCAATGTTTTTGGAGCGGCGGTGGTGTGCTCGGCGAGGAGCTTTTCTCGCTCGTTGTAAAACTCAAGGAGCAAACGGTCCGCTTCTCTGGCACTTGAACAGGTGACGGTTTTGGAAGGTTGTATTCTTTTTCCGAAATCGTCAAAGCCCAAGGAAAGGCGAAGCAAATATTTATTTTCATCAAGTTTTTTTACAAATCCAATGGATCTCTTTTGTGCCATGAGGAGGCTCCTTTCGTTTAGGATTATTCTTGAGCTTCTTCGTATGTTGGGAGATTGTGTTGCTTTACAAGGTTTTCGTAATATTCAACTTTTTCTTCGGCTTCAATTGCTTGTTCTTCAAAGTCGGCAGATTCTTGTATGAGTTCGAATATTCTTTCATCATATTTACCTGCGGTTTCCCACAATTCATTTTCTAAACGAGTGTTTTCGCTTTCCAAATATTCTATTTCTTCGGATAGAATATCATATTCTTCTTTAGTAATAACTGTTTCGGAGGAAGATGAGCAGGAAACAAGAAGAAGGCAAAGGTAGGTTAAAAATAATATTACATGAATTCTTTTCATAAGATGTTTCCTTTTTTGTTTAATCTTTAA
>JAZRIX010000066.1:0-6160 GCA_045645485.1 Clostridia bacterium
GATGAACTGCATATTAAAAAACGCAACGGTTTATGTAAATAGAGAATTCACAAAAAAGGATGTTTTCATTGTTAACGGTACAGTTACCTTTGAACGCAGTCCTCTTTTTTTTTATTTTCAGGTTATTCCCTTTGACGGTAAATATATTTTCCCCGGTTTTACAGATGTTCATGTTCATCTGAGAGAGCCGGGTTTTTCATATAAGGAAAATATCGAAACCGGCACAAAGGCTGCAGCTCACGGCGGATATACCGCAGTTTGTTCAATGCCTAACCTGAAACCTGCTCCCGACACTTTGGAAAATCTCAACGTTCAGCTTGACGCAATAAAGAAAACTGCTGTAATCGACGTTCATCCTTTCGGAACAATTACCAAAGGAAGTCTCGGTGAAGAGCTTTCGGATATAGAAGCAATGACACCCTTTGTTGCAGGCTTTTCTGACGACGGCAAGGGCGTACAAAGTGACGAAATGATGCTCAAAGCCATGAAAAAAGCAAAGGCTTTGGGCAAGATAATTTCTGCACATTGCGAAGACAACTCCCTTCTTCGCGGCGGCTATATTCACGACGGTGAATATGCCAAAGAACACGGGCACAAGGGTATTTGCTCCGAGAGTGAATGGGGTCCCATAAAACGCGACCTTGAACTTGTAAAAGAGACCGGCTGTGCATATCACGTGTGCCACATTTCAACAAAAGAAAGCGTCGAGCTTATCCGTCAGGCAAAAAAGGAAGGTCTTGACGTAACCTGTGAAACAGGTCCGCATTATCTGGTATTCTCTGACAAGGATTTGCAGGAAGACGGTCGTTTCAAGATGAATCCTCCGATACGCAGTGAAGAAGACAGACTTGCTCTTATTGAGGGAATAAAAGACGGAACGATTGATATGATTGCAACAGACCACGCCCCACACTCCGCTGAGGAAAAGAGCAAAGGTCTGAAAGACAGTCTTATGGGCATTGTGGGAATCGAAACAGCATTTCCGGTGCTTTATACAAATTTAGTCAAAACAAACATAATCTCACTTAAAAAATTAATTGAACTTCTCCACGTCAATCCGTGCAAACGTTTTGGCATCGGTGGAGAACTCGCAGAAGGCAAACCTGCAAATCTAACAGTTTTTGACCTTGATGCAAATTACAAAATTGATTCAAATAACTTTCTTTCCATGGGAAAAAGCACTCCCTTTGAGGGAGCCGAGGTCTTTGGCGAATGTCTTATGACAGTAGCCAACGGACAAATCGCATGGAAGAAACCGTAAAATATACAGGAGGAAATGGAAAAATGGCAAAAAGAACAGATCTCAAAAAAATTCTTATCATCGGCTCAGGACCTATTGTAATCGGTCAGGCTGCAGAATTTGACTACGCAGGAACTCAGGCGTGTCTCGCTCTCAAAGAGGAAGGCTACGAAGTTATTCTTGCAAACTCAAACCCTGCAACAATCATGACCGACACAACCATTGCAGACAAGGTATATATGGAGCCTCTGACACTTGAATACATTGCAAAAATCATCCGTTATGAACGCCCCGACGCAATCGTGCCCGGCATTGGCGGTCAGACAGGTCTCAACCTTGCAATGCAGCTTGAAAAGAAGGGCGTTCTCAAAGAATGTAATGTTGAACTCCTGGGTACAAAAAGCGAAAGTATTGAACGCGCAGAAGACCGCGAGCTTTTCAAGGAACTCTGTCAATCAATAGGTGAACCCGTTATTCCTTCTGAAATAACATACTCTCTTGACGAAGCAAAAGAAGCTGCAAAGAGAATTGGCTATCCCGTTGTTCTCCGTCCTGCATTCACACTTGGCGGAACAGGCGGCGGCTTCGCATACAACGAAGAAGAACTTATCGAAGTGGGAACAAACGCATTCAAGCTTTCACCCGTTCATCAGGTTCTCATCGAAAAGAGCGTTAAGGGTTATAAAGAAATTGAGTTTGAAGTTATGCGCGACTCTCAGGATAACGCAATCACAATCTGCGGTATGGAAAATATTGACCCTGTTGGTATCCATACAGGTGACAGTATTGTTGTAGCTCCTATCCTCACACTTGATGAAGAAAAGCACAAAATGCTCAATGACAGTGCAATAAAACTTATCCGTGAACTTAAAATGGAAGGCGGCTGCAACGTTCAGTTTGCACTTCATCCCGAAACTTCTGAATACTATCTCATTGAAGTTAACCCCAGAGTTTCACGTTCATCAGCACTTGCATCAAAGGCAAGCGGTTATCCCATTGCAAGGGTGACTGCAAAAATTGCCGTTGGTATGTCACTTGATGAAATTGCAATAGCAAATACCACTGCAGCTTTCGAGCCCAGACTCGACTATATAGTTGCAAAATTCCCCCGCTTCCCCTTTGATAAGTTTGCAACAGCAACAAACAAGCTCGGCACACAGATGAAGGCAACGGGCGAGGTTATGGGTATCGGTTCAACTTTGGAAGAATGTTTCCTCAAGTCACTCCGTTCACTT
This sequence comes from Clostridia bacterium, assembly GCA_045645485.1. Lineage (GTDB taxonomy): Bacteria > Bacillota > Clostridia > Monoglobales > Monoglobaceae > SIG440. The sequence continues at coordinate 2,476 of JAZRIX010000066.1, forward strand.
GAAATCGGGGTTAACCACATTTGGATGGCAAAGTTTGAAAACAAATCAAACGAAGAATTGCTTGAATATATCAGCGAATTTCGTGATGATAACATCTATGCCGTTGCACAGCTTATGCGAAACGGTGTAAGCCTTGAAAAGCTTCACGAGGTTACAATGATTACTATGTACTTCCTTGAAACAATCAAGAAGATTGTTGACTTTGAAACAGTAATCAAAGATAACAAGGGTAGCATCGACACACTTAAAGAAGCAAAGAAAATCGGTTTCAGCGACCCCTTTATTGCAAAACTGTGGGGCGTTCCTGAAATCGAAATTTACAATATGAGAAAAGACAACAACATTTTCCCCGTATACAGAATGGTGGATACATGCCATACAAATGCATACATTCCCTACTTCTATTCCAGCTATACAGGCGAAAACGACTCAATTCTTACTGACAAGAAAAAGCTTGCTGTATTGGGTGCCGGTCCCATCCGTATCGGTCAGGGTGTTGAATTTGACTACTCAACTGTTCATGCCGTAACAACAATCAAAAAGGCAGGCTATGAGTCAATCATCATCAACAACAACCCCGAAACAGTTTCAACCGACTATACAACTGCGGACAAGCTTTACTTTGAGCCTCTCACACCCGAAGATGTTATGAACATCATTCACTTCGAAAATCCCGAAGGCGTTATTGCATCATTGGGCGGTCAGACTGCAATCAACCTTGCGCAGCCACTTACAGACCGCGGTGTTGAAATTATCGGTACAGACTGTGCGGCAATTGACAGAGCAGAAAACCGTGATGCTTTTGAAAAGATTCTCAAGCAGCTTAACATTCCTCAGCCAAAGGGCAGAGCAGTTACAAAGATTGAAGACGGTGTTGCTGCGGCAACAGAAATCGGCTATCCCGTTCTTGTTCGTCCAAGCTTCGTTCTCGGCGGACGCGCAATGCAGATTGTAGGTAACGAGGAGCAGCTCAGACACTACTTGAAAACTGCCGTTGAAATTGATGAGGACAAGCCCGTTCTTGTTGATAAATATATCTTCGGTAAGGAAGTTGAAATTGACGCAATCTGCGACGGTAAGGATGTATTCATCCCCGGCATTATGGAGCTTGTTGAAAGAACAGGTATCCACAGCGGTGACTCAATCAGCGTATATCCCTCCTTCAGTATTTCTGATAAGGTAAAGGAAACAATCATTGACTATGCAAAACAGCTTGGTATCGGAATCGGAATTGTTGGTCTTTACAACATTCAGTTTATTGTTGATAAAAACGACGACGTATTTATCATCGAAGTTAACCCCCGTTCTTCAAGAACTGTTCCCTTCCTTTCAAAGGCAACAGGCTACAGCTTAGCAGATATTGCAACAGAAGTTATTATGGGCAAATCTCTGAAAGAACAGGGAATAACCGAAGTATATCCCAAGGAAAAGAATCGTTGGTATGTAAAGGTTCCCGTATTCTCATTCAACAAAATCCGCGGACTTGATGCATACCTTTCACCCGAAATGAAATCAACAGGTGAAGCAATCGGTTATGACGACAAGCTCAACCGTGCACTTTATAAAGCACTTCAGGCATCAGGAATGCATCTCCAGAACTACGGAACAGTTCTTGCAACAATTGCAGACAGAGACAAAGACGAAGCTCTTGAACTTATTCGCAGATTCTACAAGCTCGGCTTTAACATTCAGGCAACAAAGGGTACTGCAGAATTCCTGAGGAAAAACGGAATCCGTACGCATATGCTTGGCAAAATCAGCGAAGGCAGCGAAGAAATTCCTTCAGCTATCCGTCAGGGTCACATTGCATACATCATCAACACAAGTGACATTTCAAGCGGAGGTTCAAACCTCAACGACGGTCACGAAATTCGTATGTGTGCAACAGACAACAACGTAAACATCTTCACATCACTTGATACCGTTTCGGTTCTTCTTGATGTTCTTGAAGAAAACACAATTACAATTTCAACAATTGATGCATAAGGAGAATTTGCTGTGAAACAGGAAATTTTTACAATAGAAAGCAATGAAAAAATTGCAAAAGATATATTTCTTATGACTCTCAGCGGTGATACAAGCGATATCACCGCATCGGGTCAGTTTGTCAACATTCTGATTGACGGTCTTTATCTCAGAAGACCCATTTCAGTTTGTGATTATGAAGACGGAAAGCTTACTCTTATTTACAAAGTTGTTGGCAAAGGCACCGAAGCAATGAGCAAATATACCCCAGGCAAAGAGCTTGATATTCTTGTTGGTCTCGGAAACGGCTACAACCTTGAAAAATGCGGAGATACTCCTCTTCTTATCGGCGGCGGTGTTGGTGTTCCGCCAATGTATAACCTTTGCAAAAAGCTTATAGAAAGTGGCAAAAAGGTTACCGTGATACTCGGCTTTAACAGCAAAGACGACGTATTCTTTGAAGAAGAATTTAAAGCACTTGGCGCAAATGTACTTATTACAACTGCTGACGGCAGTTACGGAATTAGAGGTTTTGTTACCGACGCAATGAAGGATATTGAATACTCATACTTTTTCACCTGCGGTCCTGAGCCTATGTTCAAGGCAATTGAAGCCGTTGTAAAAACCTCGGGTCAGTACAGCTTTGAAGAAAGAATGGGTTGCGGTTTCGGTGCTTGTATGGGATGCTCCTGTAAGACCAAATACGGCAACAAGAGAATCTGCAAGGACGGTCCCGTCCTGGAAAGAGAGGAAATCCTATGGTAAACACAAAAGTAAATCTCTGCGGTATCACTCTTGATAACCCCGTTATCCCTGCAAGCGGAACCTTTGGTTTCGGCTATGAATTTGCAGAAATCTATGATATAAACTGTCTTGGTACATTTTCATTCAAAGGAACAACAAAAGATGCACGCTTTGGAAACCCCACTCCCAGAATTGCAGAGTGCAGTATGGGTATGATAAACTCGGTAGGTCTTCAGAATCCCGGTGTTGAGGCAGTTGTTTCAGAAGAGCTTCCCAAGCTCAAAAAAGTATTTTCAAAGCCTGTTATGGCAAACATCAGCGGTTTTTCGGTTGATGATTATGTTTATACCTGCGAAAATCTTTGCCGTCAGGACCAGATTGGATGGTTTGAAGTAAATGTTTCCTGCCCCAATGTACACGGCGGCGGTATGAGCTTTGGTACATCCCCCGAGGCGGCGGCAGAAGTCACAAAAGCAGTTAAAGCTGTTTCGGATAAGCCCGTAATCATCAAGCTTTCCCCCAATGTTACAGATATTGTTTCAATTGCAAAGGCTTGTGAAGAAGCAGGTGCTGACGGTATCAGCCTTATAAATACTCTTCTCGGTATGAGAATTGACCTTAAAACAAAAAAATGCGTTATCGCAAATAAAATGGGCGGTTTTTCTGGACCTGCTATCTTCCCCGTTGCTGTTCGTATGGTTTATCAGGTTTATGATGCAGTGAAAATCCCCATTATCGGTATGGGCGGTGTATCTACTGCCGAAGACGTTATTGAAATGATGCTTGCAGGTGCAACAGCCGTTCAGGTTGGTGCCGCAAATCTTGTAAATCCCTTTGCTTGCCGTGATATTATAAACGAACTCCCGGCAGTAATGGAAAAATATAACATCACAAATCTTTCAGAAATTATCGGAGGTGCTCACTAATGGGAAGAGATGTAATTATCGCATGTGATTTCAGCAGTAAGCAGGAGGTT
>JAZRIX010000067.1:0-1628 GCA_045645485.1 Clostridia bacterium
CGGAGACAACTGCGAAATCGAGCTGCCGCCTCACAGTATGTCTATTATACAGTATTGAAGAATCATTTTCTTACGATTGCTATGGGAACTCATGCTCCTCTTGATGAATAAAAAAGTGTGAGATAATTATAAAACGTAGGAAACATTCAGATAAAGATGCTGTACGGCGTTGTATACAGCAAATGGACGGCTGCATATCATGGAGACGGCTATACATATGGTTCCTTTCTCATAAGCTGATGCACGAATGAACAAAAAGCAGGCGCCCCAAGGGGTATCTGCGATAGAGCAGATTTTGCCAACAGCATAAACAAAAGGAGTACGGACATTTTGGTTCGTACTCCTTTTCACACGTCTTGCCCTGCAAGGTATAGTGTGTTACACCTTTTTGGTGTACTGTCGGGCGGTGATAAGCCTCCCTTGTGTAAAGGGAGGTGGCTCGCGTAAGCGAGTCGGAGGGATTGTAAAAAACAAAATTTTATCGAAAAACAATCCCTCATTCACCTTCGGTGACAGCTCCCTTTACACAAGGGAGCCTTTAGTTTGTGCGCCCCGAAAGTCCGTCTTCTTTTCCTGACAAGCACTGCTTTTGTGGACACAAAAGCGAAGCCCCGCGCGAGCAGAAATTGGGTTATAATGCCATCAAAGATTTAAAATCCTCTTTTTCCCTGATAGGATCAAAGCAACGGTTGTTATTCAAACAACGAATGAAATCATCAACATCGGTTATATCTGAATCTGTAACGGGATACTCTTCTTCGATAAGTGAAAATAGCGGAGCTGTGAACTTTATTGTTTTTTGGTGATTTATTTTTGTCATTTCTTCCGCATGGTATCTTGCTTTTTTCAGTTCTTCTAATACACAGTCATATTGTTGTGTTTTGCAAAAGCAAAAGGCTTTGCTGATAGAATTGTATTGCAGAATATTGTGATAATACTGAAAATTCCCGTCCGGAAACATAATATCCAGTATTTTTTCAACGGCATCATACCCTTCTATTGAGTCTTGACCGAATTTTAGTTGGAAGAGAAAGCTATTTAACTTTGTATTTGTAAGGTGTTGACAATGCTTTTTCCTTTCTTCACCCTCCAAGCACCAACAAAGCAGTTCATCCCTTTTCTCCTCATCCTCTTCTAACATAGCATATTGCTTGGCTTCGTCCTTTTTTTGATTACAGCTAAGTGCAAGAACAATTCCGAACAATGCTTTGGAATATAATTTTGAATCCTTGGTGTTATCCAAAACCAATTTATAATGTTTTGCTGAACTTTCAAGCAAACGAGTATATTCACTATTATCCGAGGTCGGTATTGCAACATAATATTCTGCCGATGCCAACCATTCCACATATTCCATATTTCCAGGATATTCAGCAACCGCACGGAGGGCGATTTGATAATTCTTTTCTTTGTCGTCGTGTTGCCAATATTTGTGGAATGCTTCGTCAAATTCCGCTTTTCTCAAATCCTTTTGATATGTTTCCATACCAAGCAAATAATCGGTGGTTACGTTAAATAAATTGGCAAGCGGCGGTAATAAAGAAATGTCGGGCATAGCAACATCTGTTTCCCAACGGCTGACCGCCTGCGGAGAAATAGAAAGAAGTTCTGCAAGATTTTCTTGTGTC
>JAZRIX010000068.1:0-6383 GCA_045645485.1 Clostridia bacterium
GAGTGCGTCCTCACCCGAATATAAATCGCATCGATCCTTGACAAGGCGAAGGGTTTCCATCGTCTTGCTCATGTTGCCGCCTGCATCTTTAATGCCTGCGATATTAGGAATATCCGCAATCTTATTCATGGTAGCCGGTTGAATTTCCACGCCCGTACGCCCGGGAACGTTGTAAGCGATGACGGGGATAGACACCGCCTCGCAAATCGCCTTGTAATAAGCGATAAGCCCGTTTTGCGTACATTTATTATAGTAGGGGGTGACGGCGAGTAATCCGTCTGCACCCATGCGTTCTGCTTTTTTCGCCATTCTCACGGCTTTTTCGGTGTTGTTACTGCCGCAACCGAAAATAATTTTCGTGCGCCCTGCAACCGCCTTGACTGCAAATTCCATAACGGCGTCAATCTCTTCGCTTGTCATCGTGGACGGCTCGCCCGTCGTGCCTAAAAAGACGATGGCGTCCGTACCGCCTGCGATTTGGTGCTCAACGAGCCTCGAAAACGCCTCGAAGTTTACGCCCTTTTCATCAAACGGGGTGATGATAGCCGTTGCACTGCCTTTCAAAAATCCTTTCATAGTACTTTCTATTCTCCCTTGATTGTTTTTTAATTAGTCGAAATATCCTTTCGCTGCAAGAAGCTCGGCAAGTAGCACTGCGCCGCCCGCCGCACCACGCAAAGTGTTGTGGGAAAGCCCGATAAATTTATAATCGTACGCCGTATCTTCACGCAGTCTGCCCGCCGACACGCTCATGCCGTTGCCTTCCATGCGGTCGAGCTTGGCTTGAGGACGGTTATCCTCTTCAAAGTAGTTGAGGAACTGTTTGGGAGCTGAAGGAAGCTCAAGCTCCTGAGGAACACCCTTGAAGTTCTTCCAGTCTTCCTTTATCTGTTCAATTGTGGGTTTGTTTTCAAATCTTACAAAAACAGCCGCTGTATGACCGTCAGATACAGGAACACGGAGACACTGTGTTGTTATTGCAGGAGACACTGCATCAACAATCTCATCGCCTTCAATCTTACCCCAGATTTTGAGAGGTTCGATTTCGCTCTTTTCTTCCTCGCCGCCAATGTAGGGAATGAGGTTGTCAACCATTTCAGGCCATGTTTCAAAGGTCTTACCAGCACCTGAGATTGCCTGATATGTGCAGGCAAGTACATCCTTGATACCGTACTTCATCAAAGGATGGAGTGCAGGAACATAGCTCTGGAGTGAGCAGTTTGACTTAACTGATACAAAGCCTCTCTTTGTGCCGAGTCTCTTTCTTTGAGCCGCAATAATTTCTGCATGCTCGGGATTGATTTCGGGAACAATCATGGGAACGTCCTTTGTATGTCTGTGTGCTGAGTTGTTTGAAACAACAGGACATTCAGCTTTTGCATAAGCTTCTTCCAAAGCTTTGATTTCGTCCTTCTTCATATCAACGGCACAGAATACAAAATCTACCTGAGCTGCAATCTTTTCGATATCTGCAGTTGCATCGTAGATAACCATATCCTTTACCTTTTCGGGAATTTCAACGGTCATTGCCCAACGGTTGCCCACAGCTTCTGTATACTTTTTGCCTGCACTTCTTGAAGATGCCGCAAGCACCTTTATGTTGAACCAGGGATGCTCTGCAAGCAATGTAATAAATCTCTGTCCCACCATACCGGTAGCACCGATAATTCCTACGTTATAAGTTTTCATTATTTATAAGTCCTCCTTATGTATTTATTCTCTTGTAAACATTATATGATAATGCAGCCGGATTGTCAATTATTTTTTGTAACACAATTTTAACATAAAATAGAAGGATTTTCACCAATATTTGTCGAATTTTTTGAATAGGGTTAAATATTGACGTTGGGACGTGTATAATAATGAAATTAAAATCAAAAAACATCTCTATGATTATATTGTTGCTTGTATGCCTTTTTATGTCAGGCATAATCACAAGTGCCGCTGAATACCACAGCACTCTCCGTGTGGGTATATATTACGGTTCTGATACAGTATATTCTCTGACGCTGGACAGTGACTGCGGCTTTGAGGTAGGTTATTCCACCGGCAGGGATTTCCACTCCCTTGACAAAATTCAGGACACATCCGTAAAGGTTTCAAAAAGTCCTTCAGGAACATATCACCTGCTTTATTCATCCCACGGTTCAGCAGCAGAGCTTTCATCTGCACTGAAAGCTCTCCGTGATTCGGGTATAAATGCCTTTCCTGCTTACTACAATTCTAAGTATTGTGCATTCGGCGGAACATTTGCAAACAGCAACGACGCACAGTGGCAGGCTGAAAACGGCTCTGTTTCCGCAACACCGGTTGCTGTGCCCCAAAATGCCGTACAGGTGACAAATGCCAAAACAGGAAGACCGATTTTTGTTTTTTCACACGACACGTATGGACTTGCTGTTTTTAGCGGAAACAGACAGGATGATGATTCCCTTATTTCAATCTCAGGCTCGGCACAGGGAACGTACCGTGGAGGCTTTGAATGCAAAACCCTTTCAGCAAACAACCTTACCGTTGTAAATATTGTTCCCACAGAATCCTATCTCTACAGCGTTGTAGGGCGTGAAATGTCTCCGTCATGGCATGTTGAAGCACTGAAGGCTCAGGCAGTATGTGCAAGAAACTTTGCTCTCGGCAGAATAAACTATCACAGCAAATATGGCTTTGACGTATGCCGCACAGTTTGCTGTCAGGCATACCACAATCAGGCAGACAAAACAGCCAGTGTCCGTGACGCAGTTGACGGAACCCACGGAAAGCTGTTATTCTATCAGAACGAGCCTGCCCAGACCTTCTATTCATCCTCAATGGGTTCCAATACCGAAGACGTGAAAAATGTATGGGGAAGCTCCTTCCCGTATCTTGTAAGTGTTGATAACCCGTACGAAGACACCGAAAATATTACCAACGGAAAATGGACAAAAACACTTACCACCGAACGTGCAACAGAGCTTATGGCAAGCTACGGCATCGGCACCGTAACCGAAATTTCAGTACTTGAATACACAGATGCAGGCAGAGTACGCAAGCTTTTGGTAAAAGGTACTGAAGGAGAAAAAATCTTTGAACGTGACAAGTGCCGTACACTGTTCAGCGGTGTAACCTACAGTCTGAAATACACCGTTACAAAAGGCGGAGTTTCAACACCGCCCAAGGCATATGTTCTTTCTGACACAAAACCTGCAGAAAAAACTCTTAATTCCGTTTCGGTTCTGTCGGAAAATGGCAGCACCGTAAGCATAAGCAAAAAGTATGCAGCAACTGACGGAAAAACTACAAAAACCTATGAAACGAAAACAACCGGCGGCGACCCCGATACATACACCTTTACAGGTGAAGGTTGGGGACACAGCGTAGGCATGAGCCAATATGGTGCAAAGGGTATGGCAGAAGCAGGATTTACCTACGACAAGATTCTGACCCACTACTTCTCAGGCACACACATTGAACAGGCATACTAAAGCACGAAAGGATACAGATACATTGAACATAAAAGATTTTTACTATGATTTGCCACAGGAAATGATTGCACAAACACCCCTCAAGGACAGAACATCTTCAAAGCTTATGGTTCTTGACCGCAAAACGCATCAGATTTCCCATCGGCATTTCTACGACATATGCGATTATCTCAAACCCGGTGACTGTCTTGTTATGAACAACACCAGAGTTATTCCCGCACGCCTTTATGGTGTAAAAGAAGGCAGCGGCGGAAGAATTGAGTTTCTTCTTCTCAAACGACTCAGCATTGATACATGGGAGGTTATTCTTCGCCCCGGAAAGAAGGCAAAGGTTGGAAGCCGCTTTGAATTTGGCGAAGGACTTCTCAGAGCAGAGGTTACAGAAGTCCGTGATGACGGCAACCGTATTGTAAAATTTGAGTTTGACGGTATATGGGAAGAACTTCTTGACAAGCTTGGCGAAATGCCTCTTCCTCCCTATATTAAGGAAAAGCTGGAGGACAAAAACCGTTATCAGACAGTATATGCAAAATTTGAAGGTTCAGCTGCTGCTCCCACTGCAGGACTTCATTTCACCAACGAGCTTCTTGAAAAAATAAAGAAAATGGGCGTGAAGCTTGCTTTTGTCACACTGCATGTAGGTCTGGGCACCTTCCGCCCCGTATCTGTCGACAATATTGAGGAGCATCATATGCATTCGGAGTATTATGAAGTTTCAAAGGAAACTGCTGACATAATCAACGAAACCCGTAAATCAGGCGGCAGAATTATTGCCGTAGGAACTACTTCTGTGCGAACACTCGAATCAGTAGCAAAGGACGACGGAACAATCCCCGTACAGTCGGGAGACACTCAGATATTCATTTATCCGGGATACAAGTTCAAGGTGATAGATGCACTCATCACAAACTTTCACCTTCCCGAATCAACACTTCTTATGCTGATTTCGGCACTTTATGACAAAGAACATATTATGGATGCATACAAGGTTGCCATTGGTGAAAATTACAGATTCTTCAGTTTTGGCGATGCAATGCTGATTGAATAATCAAAGAAAGGTTTGCTATATGTTTAAATTAATCAAAAAAGAAGGAAATGCCCGACGCGGTGAATTCAAAACCGTACACGGCACTATACAGACACCCGTTTTTATGAATGTAGGTACAGCCGCCGCAATCAAAGGCGGGCTTGACACTTTTGACCTGAAAGAAATCGGATGTCAGGTAGAGCTTTCAAACACCTATCACCTCCACCTCCGTCCCGGTGACAAGGTAGTAAAACAAATGGGCGGTCTCCACAAGTTTATGAACTGGGACAGACCGATACTCACAGACAGCGGCGGATTTCAGGTATTCTCACTTTCAAAGCTGAGAAAAATCAAAGAAGAAGGCGTTTATTTTCAGTCACACATTGACGGGCATCATATTTTCATGGGACCGGAAGAGAGTATGCAGATTCAGTCAAATCTTGCATCAACCATCGCAATGGCTTTTGACGAATGTGTTGAAAACCCCTGTGAAAAGGATTACGCAAAAGCATCCTCAGAAATGACGGTGCGCTGGCTGAAACGTTGCAAGGACGAAATGGCACGCCTCAACAAGCTTGATGATACAATAAACAAAAATCAGATGCTTTTTGGAATTAACCAAGGCAGTACCTATGCAGACTTGCGTATGGAAAATATGAAGCAGATTGCAGACCTTGACCTTGACGGATATGCAATCGGCGGTCTTGCTGTTGGAGAACCTGCAGAGGTTATGTATGAAATCATTGAGGCTGTTGAACCCTTTGCACCCGCCGACAAACCCAGATACCTTATGGGAGTGGGAACTCCCGAAAATATAATCGAAGCAGTATACCGCGGTGTTGACTTTTTTGACTGCGTTATGCCAAGCCGCAATGCACGTCACGGAACGCTGTTCACAAGTCTTGGTATGGTAAACATCAATAACGCCAAATATGAGACTGACGACACCCCCCTTGATCCCAACTGCAACTGTCACACCTGCCGCAACTTCTCAAAGGCTTACCTGAGACATCTGTTCAAAGCCAACGAGATTCTTGCTCTTCGTCTTGCAGTCATTCACAACCTTTCATTCTATAACAAGCTTATGAAGGATATACGCACCGCATTGGACAATAACTGCTTTGAAGACTTCAGGAAAGCAACCATTGGAAAACTTTCCCAAAGAATTTAATAAAATTTTAACAATAAATGTCATTTTTCCTCTTGCATTATTTACAAAAAGAGGTTATAATGATTGATATGCTAAATTCGGGACAAGATTCCCGATTATAAATTCAGGAGGTAAAAGATATGTTTATTACAGCATTTGCTCAAGGCACAGGTGCAGGCGCAGCTGCTCCCGCAGGTATGGGTTTTGCACCCATTATTATGATGGTTCTTATGCTTGTGGTTTTCTACTTCATTCTCATAAGACCTCAGAAGAAAAAGGAAAAAGAGCTCAAAAATATGCTCGCAGCTCTCAAAAAAGGTGATGAAGTTGCCACAATCGGCGGTATTCACGGAAAAATCGCCAGAATCAAGGATGACCTCTTTGTTCTTGAAACAGGTATCGGCACAGATAAGTCATATATCACTGTTGACCGCAGTGCAGTAAGCCGTTTTCTCAAGAGAGGTCCCGAAGTTATCGAAGAACTCGACCTTGACGAAATACCGGAAAACACAGCTGAATAGTGTCTTATGCTCTTCTTGCAAAAAGAAGAGCATATTTTTTAGGGGGTAATATTATGATGTTCAAAAGTATACTAAGCCCTGTGATGGGATTGTTGATTACAATTTATAATTTTTTTGTTCCAACCTCTGCTCCTGCTGTAGAAATGCAAACTGTCGTTATTGCGACGGAGGTTTCAAATCCCACAGCCGAAGAAATGGAATCTGCCGAAAAGCTCATAAGAACC
>JAZRIX010000069.1:0-14953 GCA_045645485.1 Clostridia bacterium
GGCAGTTGTAGAGAAAAAAAAGGAGGTAAAAACAATGGCACAGGAAGCATTGGGTATGGTAGAAACAAGAGGTCTCGTTGCAGCAATCGAAGCAGCAGATGCTATGCTTAAGGCTGCTAACGTATCACTCGTTGGCACAGAAAAGATCGGTTCAGGTCTTGTTAGTGTTATGGTTCGTGGTGACGTTGGTGCTGTTAAGGCTGCAGTTGAAGCAGGCGGACAGAGCGCACAGAAGCTTGGCGAAATTATCGCTACACACGTTATTCCCAGACCTCACAATGATGTTGAGAAGATTTTGCCCGTTCTCAAATAATTTAATTCGGGTACATAGCAAAAACGGGGCAGACTTGCTCTGCCCCCGACTTGCTTATCTTTGAAAGGAAGAACAGTTATGATTATCGGAAAAGTAATCGGCAGCATTGTTTCAACACGCAAGAATGAAAATCTTGTGGGAAACAAATTTATGATTGTTGAACCGGTTGAAAAGATGGCAGCAAAGAATTCACGTCTGGTTGCCATTGACAACATTGGTGCAGGTATCGGCGAGTATGTTCTGGTAGCTACCGGAAGTGCGGCTCGAATAGGCTGCGGAATGGATACAGCTCCCGTAGATGCGGCAATCGTGGGTATCGTTGATGACGGTGCAGACTTTGCATAAAAGTATACTCATAATTATTACGGAAGGGGGATTCTACTTATGCAAATGATGGAACTTAAAGAGCTTATGAAGGAATGCGGTATAGTAGGTGCCGGCGGTGCAGGTTTCCCTTCGTATGCAAAGCTCAGCGATGCGGCAGACACAGTTATTCTTAACTGTGCAGAGTGTGAGCCATTGTTCAGGCTCCACAGACAGCTTCTTTCCACCTTTGCAAAAGAGGTTCTTACGGCATTTGATGCGGTAAGAGCGGCGGTTGGCGCCAAAACTGCAATTGTTGCGGTCAAGGAGGCATATACCGAAGCTGTTGAAGAGGTCAATGACCAGCTTGAAAAGTTCAAGCACATGAAGGTTTCTCTTTTGCCTGAGGTTTATCCCGCAGGCGATGAAATAATTCTGATTTACGAAGCTACGGGAAAGGTGGTAAAACCCGGTCAGCTTCCGATTTCTGAAGGCATTATAGTTTTCAATGTGGAAACAATGCTTAATACATACTACGCAATGACTGAAAAACGCCCTGTGTGTTACAAGTATGTAACTGTTGCAGGTGCGGTTAATTCCCCCGGAACATTTAAGGTTCCCCTTGGTACACCGCTGGACCGTGTGGTGGAGCTTGCCGGAGGTGCGTCGGTTGAAAAAGCCGAGTTTATAAGCGGCGGTGCAATGACGGGCAGAATTGCAAAACGCAAGGAGGTTGTGACCAAAACCACAAATGCGGTTCTGGTTCTTCCAAAAAACCATCCCGTTATTTTAAAGAAGAAAACAAACACAAAGGTTAATATATACAGAGCAATGAGTGCCTGCTGTCAGTGCAGAATGTGTACTGATTTGTGTTCCAGAAATCTGCTGGGACATCCCATTGAACCTCACTCGTTTATGAGGGCGGCAACAAAGGGTATGACAAGTGATATTCCGGCACTCCTCAATGCGGCATACTGCTCACAGTGCAGACTTTGTGAAATGTATGCCTGTCATCAGGGGCTATCCCCTGCAATGCTCATTGGTTCATTCCGTGACGGGATACGTGCCAATGGCGTAAAGCTTCCTGAACCTGAGTTCACGGGAGTGAATGAACACAGACCGTTCAGATACGTTCCTATGGAACGGCTTATCACCCGTTTGGGGGTTGCACAGTATGATGTGGAGGCTCCATTTGGAGAAATCCCCAAGGATTTCGCGAAAAAACTGAAAACATTGAAGATTGAACTCCGTCAGCATATAGGTCAGCCGGCAAAACCGGTTGTCAAGGTTGGTAATTCGGTTGAAAAATATCAGAAGATTGCCACATGTGAAGGGTTGGGTGCTGAAATCCACAGTCCCTATGACGGAAAAATAAAAGAAATTACAGAGCAACATATAATTCTGGAAATTACGCGGTAGAAAGGGAGGAAACAAATAAATGGCAAAAGCATTGGCAATGGCAGAACTGGCAACAGTTTCCACCGGTATGAAGGCCGCAGATATTATGGTTAAGACTGCTGAGGTTAATGTCATTGAAGCTGAGGTTGTCTGCCCCGGTAAGTATATAATTCTTATTGAAGGCGAGCTCAGTGCGGTAAGGGCATCAATTGATGCGGTAAAGGGTATGTTCTCAAACAAGCTGATTGACAGCTTTGTTCTGGGTAATCCCCACGATACAATTTTCCCCGCTCTTTACGGAGCGACGGATGTGAAGGATAAACGTGCGCTTGGTGTTCTTGAAACATATTCTGCTGCATCAATCATTATGGCGGCAGATATTGCGGCAAAAACTGCAATTGTTGACCTGATTGAGCTTCGTGTGGCAAGAGGTATGTGCGGTAAATCATATATGCTTCTTACAGGTGAGGTTGCGGCAGTTGAAAGTGCAATCGAGTATGCAAAATCCAAGGTTGCAGACGGAACAATGTTCCTTGACAGCACGGTTATTGCAAATCCCGACGAGAAAATGTGGCACAAGGTAATTTAAAGACGTGAAAATCGTCTATACAGTAATACAGAGAGGAAGGTAAACTCAAATGTTTGATGAAAAAAGCATAAGTGCAATTGTTGAAAGTGTTATCCGTAATATGGATGGCAAGGTGGAGACTCCCAAAAAACTTAAGGGTGTATTCCCCACGATGACAGAAGCTCTGGAAGCTGTACAGAAGGCTTATATCCAGTATAAGAGCTATACTGTTGAACAGAGAGAAAAAATGATTGAAGCAATCCGTCGCTTGACTTTGGAAGAAGCTGAAGTTATGGCGAAGCTTGGTGTTGAAGAAACAGGTATGGGCAGAGTGTCCGACAAGATTATCAAGCACCAGTTGGTTGCAAACAAGACTCCCGGTACAGAGGATCTTCAGCCTACAGTTAAGACCGGGGATGAGGGTCTCACACTTATCGAAATGGCACCCTTTGGTGTTATCGGTAGTATCACTCCTTCAACAAATCCCAGTGAAACTGTTATCTGCAACTCAATCGGTATGATTGCGGGCGGTAATGCGGTTGTATTCAACCCCCACCCCAACGCAAAGAAGATTGCAAACTATGCAGTTGACCTTGTAAACCGCGGCATTCTGGAAGCCGGCGGTCCCGAAAACCTTGTTGTTTCGGTTTATAATCCCACAATGGAAACATCAAATGAAATGGTAAGCTCACCTATCGTCAGAATGCTTGTTGCAACAGGCGGTCCCGGTGTTGTTAAGATGCTTCTTTCATCAGGAAAGAAAGCAATCGGCGCAGGTGCAGGTAATCCTCCTGTTATCGTTGATGATACAGCAGATATCGAAAAGGCAGCATCTGATATTATCAAGGGTGCAAGCTTTGATAACAACCTTCCCTGTATTGCAGAAAAAGAATGTTTTGTATTTGATACAGTTGCAGACAGTCTTATCCGCAATATGCAAAAGAACGGTGCATACCTTTTGAAGGGTGCAGATGTTGAAAAGCTTGTGAAGGTTGCACTTATTGAAAAAGACGGCAAGTTTGGTATCAACAAGAAGTGGGTTGGCAAGGATGCAAGACTCTTCCTTAAAGAACTTGGCATTGATGCAGACCCCAGACTGATTATCTGCGAAACAGATGCAAAGCATCCATTCGTTCAGGTTGAAATGATGATGCCTATTCTTCCTATCGTAAGAGTAAATAACATTGAAGAAGCAATTACTGAAGCTTGCAAGGCTGAACACGGCAATCGTCACTCAGCTCACATTCACTCAAAGAATGTTGACAGACTTACTGCATTTGCAAGAGCGGTTGAAACTACAATTTTTGTAAAGAATGCTCCTTCATATGCAGGTATAGGTGCAGGCGGCGAAGGTCACACAACCTTCACAATTGCAGGTCCTACAGGTGAAGGCATCACATCGGCACGTTCATTTACACGTCAGAGACGTTGCGTTCTTGTAGATGGTTTCCATATCGTTTAGTTTGAACTATTATTAAGCAGACATAGAAAGGAAAAAATCCTATGAAAGCATTGGGAATGTTAGAAGTTTACAGCTTTACAACATCAGTGGTCGCAGCTGACCTCTGTGCAAAAGCTGCAGATGTTAAAATAATTGCGTTTGACCGTACCCGTCCGGGCAGCCTTGATGTTCCTGCCCCTCTTGTAATGCAGGTTAAGATTGAGGGTAATGTTGCGGCTGTTAAGGCGGCTATTGAGGCAGGTAAGGAATACGCAGAGGCAGAAGGCAAGTATATTATTTCTCACACCATTGCCAGTCCCGGTGAAGGTACTGAGAAAATGGCATATCTTCTGGATATGAACAAGGATAAGTACAACAAAAAGCTCCCCAAGAGCTTTATGAATGAGGATGAGATTGAAAAACAGGCTCCCACAGGCGAGTCAATTGGCCTCATTGAAATCGAAGGTCTTGTTGCCGCAATTGAAGGTCTTGATGCTATGACCAAGGCGGCAGATGTTCGTGTTGTTCATACCGAAAAGAGACTTGGAGGACGTCTTGTTACATTCGTTGTAGCAGGTGAGGTTTCAGCAGTGAAGGCTGCAGTTGATGCAGGTCTTAAGGCGGCAGATAAGATTGGTAACATATTTGGTTCTGCTGTTATTGCAAGACCCCATGCAGAGCTTACAAAGTTCTTTGATATGGAAGGTTAATTAAAGTATGACAATCCGGAAAGACGGAAATCTGAGACGTAATTCAAAGATTATTGTTCTTTGGAAAAGGTGAATCTCTATGTATGATGTAGATACAATAGCAAAAGCCGTTAAATCGGTTGTTGAAAAAATAGATACAGACGGACAGATTAAAATTGGCGTTTCACAGCGTCACGTTCATCTGTCTCAGGAAGATTTGGAGATACTTTTTGGCAAGGGCTATGAGCTTCATGTTAAAAAATATCTTATGGGCAGAGAGTATGCGTCCGAAGAGGTTGTAACCTTGGTTGGGCCTTCTCTTAAATCCATTGAGAATGTTCGTGTTCTTGGTCCTGTGAGAAAGAATACTCAGGTTGAAATTTCAAGAACAGATACATTTGTTTTGAAGGTAAGTCCTCCCGTTCGTCCTTCGGGCAACGTGGCAGGCTCCGAAAAGTTGGTTCTGGTAGGGCCTAAGGGTTGTGTTTACCTTAAGGAAGGCGTAATTATTGCCAACCGTCACATTCACTTGACTCCTGAATATGCTCATGCAAACGGCATCAAGGATAACGATTATGTGGATGTTGAGGTTGAAGGCGTAAAGCCAACAAGATTCTATGACGTTCAGGTGAGAGTCCGTGATGATTTCAATGCGGAAATGCACATTGATACCGATGATGCTAACTCTACAGGATTGAAAAACGGTTCTGTTGTAAAAATCATCAAAAAAGATTAAAACCCGTACTGAAAGCGAGGGGATTGAATGCTTGCACTTGAACGCCAGAAGAAGATATTGGAGTTTCTTAACTCGGACGGTGTTGTTTCGGTAAGCAGACTGAGTATTGAACTTGGTGTAACAGAAGAAACAGTAAGACGTGACCTTGAAAAGCTCGAAAAGCAGGAAGCACTTCGACGTACACACGGCGGTGCGGTTCCGCTGGAGGGAACAACCTACGAAATTTCTCTTGAAAAAAGAAAGAATATAAATGTTGAGTCGAAAATGAAGCTTGCCAAAGAGGCTGTGAAATATGTAACAGCGGGCGATACTATTTTTCTTGATGCTTCAACAACAACATTCTTTATGGCAAGGGAACTGAAAAACCGCAAGAATATTACGGTGATAACCAATTCTCTCAGAGTTGCGGTTGAGCTTTCGGGTTGTGAAAACATAAAGCTGATTTCTGTTGGCGGTCTTCTCAGTAATAACCAGTCTTTTGTCGGCAGACATGCTGAAAAGAATATTGAGGAAAATTACTTTGCAAGCAAGCTTTTCTTTTCCAGCAAGGGAATAACGGCTGAGGGCGGGATTCTTGAAAGTAACGAAGCAGAGTGTGGAATCAAACACAAAATGCTGGCCAATGCAAGAGAAAAGTTTTATCTTTGCGACAAGAGCAAAATGGGCGGAGTAGGTTTTGTGAAGCTTGTTCCGATGCACGAGATTGACTATATTGTTACTGAAGTTGAACCTGATGATGCTCTCCGTGCTCAGCTTGAAGAAAATGAAGTAAAGATTATAAAAGTTACAGAATAATATATTGGTGGTGTTGCATCAGGCAACACCACCTTTTGTGTTTATTTGCAGTTTTTTTAGGTTCTATAACAAATGTTGGGGCATATCCTTTTGGAGATCCTTCGCTAAACTCAGGATGACTCTATACGGCTTGTAATGACGTCATATTGCCGGAACGTTAAGAAAACGTGCTTACAGCACGTTTTTAGTGAAGGATTTAAAAATGTGAGGACATTTTTCTGTTAAAAAGAAAGACGTCAGGTTTTTTTCATTAATTATTCGAAACATCTTTTCTGTACTGAAACCCCAATATTTGTTATAGAACCGTTTTTATTCGTCAAAGTCGTCACCCAAATCTTCACCGTCGAGATATGCTTCTTCGCACAAACACAGATACATTTCTTCGGCTTCGAGTTGGGATTGTTTAAGCCGTTTGACAATGTCGAAGGGTTGATTTTCATAGTCAAAGATTATTTGGGTCATATCATTGAATAGTTTGTGATACAGTTTCTTGTAGTTAGGCATAGTTGTCGCTCCTTAAAATAAAAAAGATGTGCCACCAAGGTGACACATCCAAAAAACGTATCACTCTGATAGTCTGCGACAACTATTTATACATATTACACCCGTAAAGAGATTAAAATGAATTCAGAGTAACGCTTTTTGACATAGCGTGTCTCTTTACGCAAATAAATATGTATAATGATAGTGTAAAAATAAAAAATAGTTGTCGCAGATACTATGTTATCACAAAATTCAGAATTTGTCCACACTTTTTGAAAAAATAAAACGGTCAGATTTTTCTGACCGTTTTGATGTTATTATTTATTTCTTCATCAAAATTCCTTTGCTTTCAAGGTCTGAGATGATTCCGTCAACAACCGCCATAACCTCTTCTTTTGTAAGAGTTCTTTCGGGATCGGAGAAAATCATTCTTACGGTAATTGACTTTCCGTTTTCGTCAACGTATGTGTCAACAACCGAAACCGTCTTGATAAGATTGCAGTTTGCCGCCTTGATTGCATCACCGATGGGTTCGTATTTTTCGGAAACGAAGGATACGTCGATTTCCATTTCGGGGAAGCGTGAGGGTTCCTGATAACGTATGCTTGCGTTTGTGATTGCAGAGAAGTCTTTAACGTCGATTTCTGCAAATACAATAGCCGCTTTTTTGTCAATCTTCTTTGAAATTGTGGGGTGAACAATACCGATTCTTCCAAGCTCTTTGCCGTCGCAGATGATTGTGTTCAGGTTCTTTGGATGCTCATAAGAATGTGTAGCATTGCAAGGTGCAAAGGTCAGTTCTCTGTGCTTGATGTCGTCTGTTACAACCGCAAGAATGTCACGTAGTTCAAGGTAAAGCTGTTCAATACTCTTTGTTTTGCTGAAAAGTGTAATTGCAAGCTTCTTGTTTTCGCGGCACAAGTTGTCCTCGGTCATACCGTTTACGGTTCTGCCGATTTCAAATACACCGAAGTCTGCCGCCCAGCCTGTGTTGTACTTGACCTGACAAAGCTGTGTGGGAACAACCGAGTTGCGGATGATTTCAATGTTGGGGTTTGTTGCGTTCACAAGCTTGATGTTTGATTCAATTTCAATTCCCAGTTCTTTGTAGTCATCGTGGTATGCCCAGATGTAGGAGTGAAGCTCGTGAAGTGAGAAACGCTTTACCAGAATATCCTTGATTCTGTCTTCGTCTGTCTTTTCCTGAGCCGCACGGATGGGATAAAGAGGAGCATCTGCTGTGTGAATGTCAAAGTTGTCGTAACCGTAAATTCTTGTGATTTCTTCGATGATGTCAGCCTTCATTGTTACGTCTTTTGTGGCACGCCATGAGGGAACTGCAACCTTGAAATCATCACCGCTCAGCTCAACGCCAAAGCCGAGGGCTTCAAGTGTTTTAACAATTGTTTCCTTGGGAATGTCAATACCTGCATAACGGTCAACAAATGCCTTGTTGAAGTCAACCTTGATGTCGTCATACTTGAATGCATATTCGTCTGTGAGACTTGATACAACCTTGACACCATCATCAATGTCGGTGAGGAGCTTCACGAATCTTGCAATTGCAGGGACTGTCAGCTCGGGGTCAAGGCACTTTTCGTAACGCATTGATGCATCTGTTCTGTGTGCAAGACGAACTGTTGACTTTCTGATTGAAACTGCATCAAAGGTTGCAGATTCAAGGGTAAGTCTTGTTGTATCTTCAACAATTTCAGAATCAAGACCGCCCATAATACCTGCAATGGCAACGGGAGTATTATCGTTGCAAATCATAAGGGTGTTTTCGTCGATGTTGCGTTCAATCTCATCAAGAGTCTTGAAGGTGAAAGGTTTGTCAAATCTTTTGATTCTCAGCTTTTCAACCTTGCGCGAGTCGAATGCGTGCATGGGCTGACCCATTTCAAGCATAAGGTAGTTTGTAAGGTCCGCAAGAAGGTTGATTCCTCTCATTCCGCAGTAGAAAAGACGGATTCTCATATTCACGGGACTCACGTTCTTTGTGATGTTTTCAACCTGCAAGCATGAATATCTCTGACAGAGGGGGTCCTCAATTTTCATATCAATTTTGGGAAGGTTGTTGTACTGCTTGAGGTCAACAACGTCCAAAGCTTTCAGAGGACGTCCTGCAAGTGCTGCAAATTCACGGGCGATTCCATAGTGACCCCAGAGGTCGGGACGGTTTGTGAGGGATTTGTTGTCAACCTCAAATATTATATCATCAATTGCATAAACATCTTTCACGTCTGTGCCGTTGGGGATTTCAGCAGGAATAACCATAATTCCTTCGTGGTTGTCGCTGATGCCAAGCTCTTTTTCACTGCAGCACATTCCGTGTGAGGGATAGCCTGCCAGTGGTCGGGGAGCGATTGTGATTTCACCGATTCTTGCACCAACCTTTGCAAAGGCGGTTTTCATTCCCACTGCAACATTGGGAGCACCGCACACAACATCTGTAAGTGCACCGTCACCTGCATCAACCTTCAGAAGATGGAGCTTCTTTGATTCGGGATGGTCTTCAACGCATTTGATTTCTGCAACAACGATACCTTCGATGTCGCTTCCCTTGAAGAATATTTCGTTTTCAACCTCGGCTGTGGAAAGCGAGAATTGATTTATAAGTTTCATTTTATCGAGTCCTGACAAGTCAACAAAGTCAGAAATCCAGTTCATTGATAAAAACATAGTTTGTAATCTCCTTTCCTATTATTTGTCGTCGGTGAACTGTGACAGAGTTTTGAGGCTGCCGCTGTTCAGGTCACGGATATCTTTTACGCCATATCTCATCATAACAAGTCTTGTAAGACCAAGACCAAAGGCAAAGCCTGTGTATTCGTCGGGGTCAATTCCGCCTGCCCTCAAAACCTCGGGGTGAATCATACCGCAGGGGCAAAGCTCAAGCCATCCGCTGTGCTTGCATGATGGACAGCCTTCACCGCCGCAGATGAGACAGTTGATATCAAGCTCAAAACCGGGTTCCACAAAGGGGAAGAAGCCGGGACGGAGACGAACCTTTACGTCCTTTTTGAATACCTCGGAAAGCATTGTCTTCATAAAAAAGATAAGGTTTGAAATTGAGATGTTTTTGTCAACCATAACACCTTCCATCTGGAAGAATGTGTTTTCGTGGTTGGCATCTGTTGCTTCGTTGCGGAAGCATCTTCCGGGGAAGATTGCTTTGATGGGAACACCGTCGTTGATGAGGGCATCCTTATATTTTTTGTAGATTGCGTTCTGTGCCGCTGAGGTGTGTGACTTCAGAAGCTGACCGTTTTCAAGATAGTAGGTATCCTGCATATCTCGGGCTGGGTGGTGCTTGGGGATGTTGAGAGCCTCAAAGCATTCATAGTCGGTAACAATCTCGCTGTAGTCCTCGATGTGGAAGCCCATTGAACGGAAGATTTCTTCACATTCACGCTGAACCAAGGTGATGGGGTGGTATGAACCACGGTCAAGGTTTGCGGGAGCGGTAATATCAATGTCGGGCATTGAATTGATTTCCTTCTCGATTTCCGCTTTCTTCATTTCTTCAATTTTGGTGCTGATTGCATCGGTTGCTTCGTTTTTGAGAACGTTTACTTCCTGACCAAAGGTTTTCTTTTCCTCAACAGAGAGGGATTTCATTTCCTTCATAAGTCCTGTAATCAGACCGTTTTTGCCAAGATATTCTACGCGGATAGCATCTACGCTTGCCATATCGGCAGCCGCTTCAAGCTTTGCGAGAAATTCCTGTTTCATTTGTGTTGTTTTCTCTGACATTTGAAATTTCCTTTCTATATGAATATTAATTATTTAACAAGTTTTAAGGGCAAAATAAAAAGTTCGCCCCAAACTATGGGACGAACTGAATTTAGTCCGCGGTACCACCCGTATTCAGAAACACCGTTCTGCACTCTTTGTGTTTTTGCGTGAACACAGTATCACTCTGCTTATATGAAATCACTTTCGCAGAAGACTCCAATGCTGAAATTCACCTTCGGGTCTGCAACGGATACTCACAGCCGACGATATCCGCTCTCTTTTGCAGTTTTGCCGATGCTACTTACACATTTTCAACGTCTGCATACACTGTTAGAATATCATTTTTTTGAGGATTTGTCAAGTATTTTACTCAATCCTTATATATTCCACACAACAGTTGACAGATTTTAGTGTTGAGATTATAATATAAAGTATGATTTGAAGAATAAAAAATCATCAAAGTTGGCTGTGATGAATAGATAGAGGCGGTAAAGCTATGAATGAAAAGGATTTTGAGAAACTACAATCAAAAATGAGTGAATTAACACCTGCACAGTTTAAAGAATTAGTGGATGCCTATGCAAAAGCAAAAGGCGGGGATTCTCGCCGTGAGCGGGATAAATCTATTTATACAATTTCCGAAAAACACCTTGCAAGTATAGGGGTAAACAGATCCTGCCCTTATTGCGGTTCTGTTGCAGTAGTACACAACGGCAAGACAAATGCCGGGATTCAGAAATTTCGCTGTCAAGACTGCTCGAAAGGATTCAACCGCTTTACAGGTACTCTTTTGGAAAGGTCACGCTTTCCTTGGGAGGTTTGGGTGGAAGTTCTCCGAATGACTTTGAACGGAGATTCCCTTGAAACTATGCAAACACTACTCTCACAAGATTACTCATATGCCTGTGAGGGTGTCAATATTAAAACTCTTTTTGCTATGCGTTTGAAACTTGTTTTTGCTATGGCAGCCGTAGAGCCGCCTAAACTGATGGGTGTCATACAGATAGACGAAACAGGGTTTAGAGAAAGTCAAAAAGGTAGCCGTCACCTTATAAGTTATCTCAAAGGAGTTGAGCGAAAGCCAAGATACGGATATAGTCCTTCCCAATACGGCAGCCTTTCTCCGGAATATGCAACTGTCTTAACCGCCGTGGACAGCCGTGGTTACTGTGCCTGTGAAGTGGTAGCTCTTGGGCGTGCATCTGCTGATAGCGTTATAGACTTATACGAAAAATACTGTGTTGATGCAGCCTATCTCTGTTCCGATGCAAACAGCATATATACACAAGCCTGTGACCTGCTAAATTTATGTCATTATATACGCCCTTCAAATTATAACACCATACTAAAAAGCAACGGATACCTTAACGCAAAGGATGCTCCTAATATGAGCAAAGAACAACGCCATAAACACAATGAGATTATTTTGGAACGCCTTTACAGAGAAAGGCAGATAGACAAAATAGAGCATAGAGAGGATTTGACCTATGCCGAGTTCAGTGCTATAAAACGAACATATAGCCTTTCTCTTGCAAGAGTAAATGAGCTACACAACGAATTGAAAAAACTCTTTGAAAGACGTATGACAAATGTATCAACTAAGTATCTTGCTGAATATATGCGTTTCTTTGCTTTTCGCCGTAATTGGAAAATCAGTCACGGACAATATCCCGCCAGCCACAGAGACGCAGAGAATATATTGTCGGAACTTCTGCCCTTGCATATTAATTTAACCCGTCCAGACTTGGAGGAAATCGACCTTGATATTCCAAAGACATCGGGCAGAGCGATGCAGATACTCAAAGAAAAAACAGAAGAAGCACGCAAAATTACCAAAAACAAATATTTCAAATATAATTCCGAAGATATCCCGTCCTTTAATGTGCGTGAAATACTGCTCGATGCCCCACGCAGTCACCTGAATGAGATAGCAAAAATCCACAGAATTAAAGGATATACAAAGATGAATGCTTGGACGCTTGCTTCCACCATAGCAAAACTTGACAATATAGACGAGATTATTGTTGAACTGGTAACGAAAAACCGTAGTTATATGATAGATGAAGAAGATATAAAATACCTTAAAAGCTTGAAATATACCACCAAAACATAACATAAGAGGGCAACTCCCACGAGTTGCCCTCTTGCCTTTTATTATTTAATAGGATTTCCGTTATCATCCAATTTGTATGTATAGATAAATCCACTTATAAACTCGGAAGGTCCTTCTGCTTTGCAGTATGGACAATATGCTGTTTCGTGGTCTTTACCGCCGGGCCAAGGATTGCCTGTGCTTTCATAGTAGTAGCTTTCCCCACACTTATCACATTTGACAATATTACCTTTCTTCATAAATTACACGCTCCCATCATATTATTATTTATCTTCACTTGCCCTCTTGTACTCTGCAATAGCTCCGTAAACATCTGCCTCACTTAATCCAAGGTCATTACAAATTTTCTTTATATCCGCACCCATTGCATGCATTGTTATTGCGGTGATACATAAAGCACTTTTTTGATAGTTAGGTGTTATATCTTCCAAAACCTCTATTGCCGTCATAAAAGCGTTATAGTCATAATCTTTTTCTGTTACTGACACAACTTTCATTCCCGCATCTTCTATTGCTATTAAGGCTTCTTTGAAATCTGCAAGGCTTTTGTCAGCAAACTCCTTAACGCTGTCAACATAGAGTATATCTCTACCGCCTTGCTTTGCTACTTTAATCATTTCATTAAAAGCTTCGGTTTCGCCCTCTTTCTCTATGTAAACATAACTTTCTGTAATAATACTCTTTCTAAGTCTTGCATAAGCCTTTAAGCCTTCCATAACTGCCTTGCTATGTGCATATCCAAAAGATTGAGGTCTAAATTCATCCATATATAGTCCTCCTTTTAAAAGTGTCGGTTGAAAAGTGTTGGAAAAATGCCAAACATTTTTCGACCGGGCAAATTTTACTGTGTTTTCGATACAAGGATATATGATTTTTATAAAAACATATATTCAAATGGTCAAAAGTGTCGGTTTACACCGGGAACATCTCGATTTTAAGCTGTCAATTTGTAATATGCGAAATCGGTGTCATATCAAGAAAACACCAATTTCAGTTTATCAAAAGTGTCGGTTTTCTTCAGTCTTCTCAATATAATATTGAAGCAAGCCTTATTGCATTCTACATCAATCGGGTTTAGTATATATACCCAAAATCTCTCATTGTTATTGGTAAATTATAATAACTAAATATATAATCAGCTGCATCGATAATATCTAGTATCATCCCATAACACATTTCTTCTCCTGCATCCTGTGACAGAGGATATTTTGCACCATCCATCTCCATCATCGAATAAAAACTAAAGTATTCTGGATATTTAACAAGTTCCCTACTAACAAATCCATAGCCCAATGTCCATTCTGTATCGTTGCGGAAACTAAACATCGCTTTTGCAGCTTCTTCGTTTGTTCCTGCGCCTGAAAGGTACAAATTAGCACTTATTTTATTAAAGTTTGTTGAATACTCTTTTTTAATATACATCCATCCCGTGTTGGTTGCATAATTGATAGTGAATAGAGCTCCGTTAACATCTTCCATATTAACTGAATAAGTAATTAGTGTTGTTCCATCAGCTGCACCCGTTAATGCATCGGCGGTTCCATATTCAATAAGGAAATCTTGTAAAAACTTTACAGGGTCTTCTATATCTACTGTTTTTTCCAGAACCTCAAATTGTTTTATTGCTCCACTTGTGTCTATATTTACATACGATATGGGAATTGCTAAATTTAGATTTTGTCCATTAACATATGACGCAGAGGTAATACCTATAACTCTACCTTTTACATCAAGCAACGCACCGCCACTGCTTCCCGAAGAAATTGCCGCACTAATTTGAATATAATTAATGCCATCTTCATATCTATTAGGGTTTGAAATCAACCCTTTTGAAATCGTATTTTGTAATCCCAATGGACTTCCTATTGCATATATGGTAGCCCCTCCGATTAAAGAGTTTGATTCTCCTAATTCCAATGCTTTTTGATTAGCACAATCAACTTTGATAACTGCCCAATCTTCAGCAATGTTATAATTATATACACCAAGAACATCATACGTCTTCTGATTATCCGATGTTGTTATTCGTGCCGAAGAGCAACCATCTATTACATGAAAGTTGGTAACTGCCGTTCCTTTTTCATCAATAAAAAATCCACTTCCCGAACCGCGAATTGACCCATTTTCATTATATACTTCAATATAAAATACAGACGGAGAGCACTTTGCATAAATTTCTTCCGCTGATAATTCATTTGACAATGAGCCATTTTTAGTAATCTTAATTGTTTGGGTATTGCTGTCCCATTCTACGCCAAATTTAAAGCTTTCTGCAATGTATCGTATAGGTAATACTGTTCTTTCGTTTATGGTTTTAGGTGCGACATCAAGTACACTCATTGCACCATTTAAGTAAGCATAAGCACTATCTATATT
>JAZRIX010000070.1:0-27883 GCA_045645485.1 Clostridia bacterium
TCCAAAAGTTCTTGAGGCCTTCAATCAGACAGAATATGCTTCTCGTCTTAAAGCTACGGGAGTTATAACATCATATATCTGTCCTCTTATGTATATGAACAATCCGCTTTGCAAAAAAATGCCGGTTATCACATCCTCCAACAAACTTCGCACATACACAAGCGCAAAATACTACAAGGACGAAGAGATATTAAACATCATTTCGGGAGGTAGGAGATAATGAGAACTTTTAAAGGCAGGGTTGTTACACCCGGAACAGTTACCGCAGAAGCCTTGGTGTCAACCGAAGGATTTAATACACTTGCTTCTTTTCAAATGGCACTTCAGTTTGGTGATAAAGAAGTAAAATGCGGTGATCAGAATAATAAGGATATTCACGGAAAGCCTATGATAGGCAAAGCACTTTGTCTTCCTCAGACAATAGGTTCAACAACAGGTGGGCTTGTGCTTTACTGTGCTTGTGCTTTGGAAAAAAATCCTGCGTGTATGCTTTTTGCAAATCATATCGACTCACTTGCGGCTGCAGGTGCGGTTCTTGCTGATGTGTGGGTTGACAATATTTCGATGCCGGTAATAGATTGTCTTGGTGACGAGTTTTTGGAATATGTAAAAGACGGTATGGAAATTACTATAAAAGAAAACGGAATTGTAGAGGTAGGGTAGTATGAAAAAAGATAAAGAAAACTTTACTTACAATATTTCTGCTCGAACAGTTCGTGCAAATTAAGTCCTCCTTTCGCTTTTGTAAAAGATCTTACATCTATTAGACGATTCAGAAACGAAAAAGTCAAATTAATTATAACATTTTTTGCAAAATTTTCAAAGATGTCATATCAAAAAATGATATGCCTTAAACAAAGAAAAGTACTTTTGAAAAATCCTTCGTAGACTTTCCCTCTCTTCTGTGGTATGTTTGTGTTGCCGAAAAGGTAAATACAAAAATCAGGAGATGAAAGATTATGAAAAAAAAAGTATTATGTATGTCATTGGCGGTGACATACATAAAATAGTAGGCACAATGGAATAGAATCTATATAACCAGAGGTTAAGCATAAAATGCATGCTTAACCTCTTTTCTATTTGGTTTGTGTCAATAAAACTAAAGTAATTCCTTTAAAAAGATCATTATTCATAAGAATACTCCTTTTATAAATTATTTCCAAATGAATTATAACACAATTATATACATAAATCAAATTGGTAAATCTTTGTATGTTTTACCCCACATTTGAATCAAAAACACATGTGGTCAAAATCAAAAAAATGAAGTTTTTCAAACAAAGCAAAAACCTCAGAAACCGACAAGGCTTCCGAGGTTTAAGGTGGTCGGGATGACAGGATT
This sequence comes from Clostridia bacterium, assembly GCA_045645485.1. Classification (GTDB taxonomy): domain Bacteria; phylum Bacillota; class Clostridia; order Monoglobales; family Monoglobaceae; genus SIG440. The sequence goes on from JAZRIX010000070.1 coordinate 1,343, forward strand.
TGAACCTGCGGCTCCTACGTCCCGAACGTAGTGCCCTACCAAACTGGGCCACATCCCGATTTTTGCATTATTTGATGAAAGGATTGTTACGAACAAATTGGGCATACTGTGTGTCCAAGGTGTACTACCAAACTGTGCTATATCCCAATAGCTTTTAAAAATTAACTCTTGACATTATACTACCAAAACATTGAATTGTCAATGTTTTTTTTGAAAATATCAAAATTTGACAGCACGTTTTGAGGGTCGTGGAGCGTGGACCGATTTTCCGGATATAGCTTCTGCTATTTGTTTTTTTTGCAGACAAAGTTTTTCTTCACAGTTTGCACAAGACAGAGCTTTGTTGGATTTTTCAGAAAAACGTTCCGGATGTTTCCGAGCAGCAAGCTCCCAACGGACAAGAATAAACACGGAAATGGCAAGTAATATCCATGCAAAGAAATTGTGTATGAATATTGTCGGTGTAAATATCAAAAAGTAATCCCAGTTATATATGCGGCAGGTTGTACAGCATCTGTTTTTCATTATAAAAGTCTGGAATGGACAAAAAACAAGGACGCAGATCAAATCAAGAAGAGAATAGAAGAGTGAAATCAACAGAACTATTCTCGAATCAATTATGCCGCCGAAATACAAAACACCTATAACAATATTTGAAATCAACCAAAGACCGCCAACCGGCAAAGCATCCTTGAAACGTTTTGAGGAACTAAGTGAATCAGTCTCTCCTGAGGGGAGGTATGTTCGGCTGAGATGTTTCTGACAGCCGGTGCTTTTGTTGCTGAAGGGCAATATTCTGTAAAGCATTTCGCCAACAAACCAAAGCCAGACAAAACCCCAGAAAAAATAATTCCCTAGACAACCTGAAAGAAAGTATGACTCGCTGCGTTGGGAATCCGTAATATATGAGTATAAAGCGAATACAAATATTCCAAGACGGAAAAGAAGCTTCACATAATGAGAAGAATGTCCCCTTGTGTGACTGATGCTTTTTAAAGAGCCGTGTGACATATATTGTATGGTTCCTTTCTTTTAGCTTATTTCAACATTTTTTGCTATTTTTCGCAAATTAAAATAATTATATCATACCACAGGATGAAAAGCAAGAAAAACATTTGTTTAAAATGGTTGATTAAGGTTCTTGTGAAATTATTGTTTTAAATTTACGATTGTACAAAGACAATATGGAAAAGATAGTGTATAATAAATGTATATTTAATTTTGCGATTCTTTCAGCAAACCACCGGCCGGTTTATATGGGCATAAGCGAAGTTTTTAATATTTGCATTTTAAGATTTGATATGGAGTTAGAATTTTAAGGGAGAAACCAAAATGAAAAAAATTTTGACCATTATGCTCACAGTAATGATGTTGGCATCATTTTTTGCGGTGAGTGTTTCTGCGGCTCAGGATTACGAGGATGTTACGAATAATAAGGTTGTAACAAGCAAAGAAAACTATGGTACATCAACGGTTAAAATTGAAAATGGCAAGGATACATACAATGTTATGATGGTATCTTATGACGGTGGCAGAGTTCTTGGTGTTGTTGAAGCTGTAGTGTGCTGAGTGTTGGCAAGACGGAGTGCGTCAGAGTTTATGTTTGGGAAATAGGCACAGGAGCTGCTCTTCTTGGTAATGTTTTCGATGTTGACGCATGGTCCTGAATAAAGTGAAAAAGACGGCTGTTATGTGGTGTACTTTAAAGGATAGTTAAAGGCTCTCGCAATTTTGCCAGAGCCTTTAATCATTATAAAAGCAATCTTTTTCCCATCTTAAAGGGTTTGTGTCTATGTATTCCCATATTTTTTGATAATCTTTTTCGCCACGAATTATGTGGTCATTGCAAGAAGATTGCCATATGTTTTTGCCATATTCTCTATTGCAATATCTTTTTAATAACGATACAAATTTTGAGGTTTCGTTATTGTAGGGTGCGGCGGTTTTCGACGCACCGTTTTTGTAATCTGTAATATTAAGAATTAAATGGAAATGATTTGGCATAATTATATATTTATCTATTTTTATATGAGAATATTTTTCATTCATTAAATTGATATATTTATCAAGAATTCGACCATATGCAGACAATATCATTTTTGGTGCGTCAAAATTGCCGCACCCTACGATTTCACCTAATAACATTTTTCTATCCTTCACGCATATCGTGAGAAAATACATTCCCGGTGTTGAATAATCATATCCTTTTAATCTTGTTGGTTTTCGTTTTGGTAATTCCATATCTTTTTCCTTATTTTATTTCTTGTTCAAGGTTTTTGAATTCCTCTGTATTGAAAAATTCTGTTAGAGTTATTCCCAAACCATCACACAGCATTTTCAAAGTGACAATTCCAGGATTTTGACTTTTTCCATACAAAATATTTTTGACTGTTGATGGAGCAACACCTGATTCTGTTGCCAATTTATTGATTGTAATTCTTTTTTCTTCGCATAAATACAAAACTCTGTTTCTTACTGTTGTATAAGTATCCATTTTTCTACCTCGTACAATTCACGTAAATTCATAGACTAATTATAGTCTATAAGCATTGACAAAGTAGGCTATATATGATACAATATGGGCTATAAAAAGTCTTTGGTTAAAAATTGGAGGTAACTTATAATGAAAAAAAGATTACAAGGATTAATTGTGGGTGTGTTAATTGGCGCAACAATTACAGGAGGTGCAGTATTTGCAGCAAATACCATTACACTTTATGATGTAATTGCAAGCGGAATTAAAATTATCGTTGACGGTCAGAAACTAAATCCAACCGATGTAAATGGTAATAAAGTTGAGCCAATTATTTATAATGGTACTACATACTTGCCTGTAAGAGCAGTTGCAAACGCACTTGGTAAAGCTGTATATTGGGATGGACCTAATTATACTGTTTATTTGGGTAATGGAACCCCCTTACCACATCCAACAGTTATGATAAATGATGTGACTAACATTGGAGATTATTTTTTTGATGTAGAGTTAGATAAGTTAACAGACAATTACGGCAATACCTATTCTTCAGCTCTGGGCAGTTGGGGAGACACTACATTTCAGACTTTACTAAATATGAAATATTCAAGTTTTAAAGCCACATTTTATGTACCACAGGGGTATAATAGTGATAAATCCGCAAAAATTGTTATTAAAACTGATGGAAAAATAATATATTCTTCTCCAGAAATTTCAAAGACTTCTGTTCCCGTACAAGTTGATTTGAATATAAGAGGTTGTAATGATTTTCAAATTGAGTGTATCGGTATGGGATACGGTCTTGGCTTTATCGGAGATGCAGGATTTTATCAATAATATGTCCTCCACTGCAACAAGCAGGGAAGATGTATCGCATCTTCCAAATTTTTAGGATAACCCTAAGACCTTATATGCGGAACGACACACAGGTCGTTCCCTACAATGCGGTTCGTCGGAAACCGCCGAACCCTACGGTAAAAGGCAGAAACGATTGATTTCGTTTCTGCCTTTTAAATTACTGTCCTTTAGAGCACACATCATATACGGCCGTCTTTTTGCTTAAATACTTCCATATTACCGCGCCTGTCCATATAAAACCGGCGTAACCGAAGGCGGCATAGAGGTTGGTGACAAGCTTTGAAAATCCCAGCCCTGCAAAGGGGATTCCCAAGAGACAAAGAAGGGCTGCGGCGCAAATGCGATAAGATTTTTTTGAAAAGGATAGCTTTGACAAAAGACCAAAGCCGTGGGATACGGCAGTAGTGCAAAGAGCCATAAAGAGAACCGAAGTATATACATAGGAAGAAACTGCACCTTTTTGTGTAGCCAGAACAAGAAGAGGCATCTCGGAATGAACCAGACTGTCAAATTGAAGATTCATACAAAGCCAAGACAGATAAATAAGGAAACCGAGAACCGCACTGCTGACAGCAGAGGCGGAAATAATCTGTTTTTTTGTTGATGAACGTGAAAGCGGTACCAGCACAGCGGCTGCGGTTACTGTGTTATAGCTGACATAGCACAGTGAGGATACAAGAGGATTTGTTTCAAGCTTTTCAAAAAATGAAAATGTAGGAATTGCCGAATGAATTGACGCGAAACAAATATAAAGCATTCCCGCGATCATAAGCGGAACAAGAATGGCGTTGAATGCAACAAGACCCTGAACATCAAATGCAAACACTACAAAGCATACTACGGCAAGGAAGAGAATTCCGCAAACGGGTGGAAGGTGAAAGTTTTCCTCAAACAGAACGCCGCACGCTGCCAGCATTATAAAAAATCCGCAGAACATAAACAGTGACATAAAAAGCTCAGCGACCTTTGAAAAGTTCCCTGCTACCTCAGTTATAAAACTTTTGAGGTTGGGGGTATTGCATTCTTGCGAAAGCTGCATTATAATATAACACATAAGACCAAAACCGATGGTAGCAAGAACTGTTCCGGTCATATCGGTCTGAGACGGAATGCAGAAATAACGGAAGATTTCTTTTCCCGAAGCAAAGCCTGCTCCGATTACAAGTCCGATGAAAACAAAAGAAATGCTGAGAGCTTTTTTCATAGTAAAGTCCTTTCAATAATAAGTGATTTGTTGATTTTTCCGTATTTGGTCACGGTGTCTCTACAATATATTGTGGTAAATCGGTAAAATATTCTTTTTTGATAATTTTTTTGTAAAAACCATTGACAACGGTTGAAAATTGTGATAATATATATCTACCTCTGAAAAGGGGTTTTCTTTGTGTTGAGAAAAAACACAAAATAAATTTGAAAATTATTCGGAATATTTTTGTTTCCGATGGTATTTATAGAGAAAGGGTGAAAAAGATGAGAGTAAAAATCACATTGGCTTGCACAGAATGCAAACAGAGAAACTACGACACAATGAAGAACAAGAAGAACGATCCTGACAGACTTGAAATGAACAAGTACTGCCGTTTCTGCAGAAAGCACACACTTCATAAGGAAACAAAGTAATTTTACGAAAGTATGAGGTAAAATAAGATGAAAAAGAAGCCAAGCGTATTTGCAAGAATCAAGGATTGGTTTGTTGATATGAAGGCAGAACTCAAAAGAGTTGTTTGGCCTTCATTCCAGAAAATCAGATCGAACACTTTGATTGTACTTATTTTCGTTTTGGTTATCGGCGCATTGATTTGGATTTTGGATTTCGTGTTCAAATTCGGAATGAGCTGGATATTTAACAGATAACAGGAGGGAAGGGCGAGTCCCGTAGATTATGTCTAATGAGGCAAAATGGTATGTTGCTCACACCTACTCAGGATATGAAAACAAGGTAAAAGCCGATATCGAAAAAACCATTGAAAATCGCAATATGCAAGACGTAATACAGGAAATCAGCGTTCCCATGGAAGAGGTTGTCGAAATCAAGGACGACAAAAAGAAGACCGTTATGCGAAAGGTTTTCCCCGGTTATGTTATAATAAAAATGATAATGACCGATGAAAGCTGGTATGTTGTAAGAAACTGCCGTGGCGTTACGGGCTTTGTCGGACCCGGAAGCAAGCCTGTTCCTCTCACAGAGGAAGAAATTGCTGCTATCGGACTTGAGAAGAAGACTGTTACCGTAGGATTTGACGTGGGTGACAATATCCGTGTCAAATACGGACCGCTTGAAGGCTTTGTGGGTGTTATCACCGCTATTGTTATGGATAAGCAGAAAATCAAAGCGAAGATTTCAATGTTCGGCAGAGATACCGATGTTGAGCTTGAGTTCAATCAGGTTGAGGAACTCAGTTAGTTTGAGGGAAATTTCCCTTAGAAAAATTTTTATTAAGTTTCCCACACGGCAAAATGCCGTTTATATATATCCAAAAAAATTTTGGATAGGTGGGAGGGGCGGACAAGGGGTCCGTTCCCCGATATTACCACGTTTGTGAAAGGGAGGTGTCATAGAAATGGCGCAAAAAATTACAGGTTACATCAAACTTCAGATCGAAGCAGGTAAGGCTACACCGGCTCCTCCGGTTGGTCCCGCACTCGGTCAGCACGGTGTAAACATCATGGACTTCTGTAAGCAGTTCAATGAAAAAACAGCAAAGGATGCAGGTCTTGTTATTCCCGTTGTTATCACTGTTTATCAGGACAGATCTTTCTCGTTCATTACAAAAACTCCGCCTGCTGCAGTTCTTATTAAGAAGGCTTGCAAAATTCAGAGCGGTAGTGGCGTTCCGAACAAGACAAAGGTTGCAAAGCTTTCAAAAGCTGATCTTCAGGCAATTGCTGAACAGAAAATGCCTGACCTCAACGCAGCATCTGTTGAAGCCGCTATGTCAATGATTGCAGGCACAGCAAGATCTATGGGCGTTACCGTAGAAGACTAATTCAAAAAGAATCGGTCAATTGAAATCAGTGGGAGGAATGTGAAATAACATTCTGCTGAACCACAATAGGAGGAAATTATTAATGAAGAAAGGTAAGAAATATCAAGACAGTGTTAAGCTTATTGAAAAAGGCAAGCTCTATGATGCAGCAGAAGGCCTTGATCTTGTTTGCAAAACTGCAAAAGCAAAGTTTGACGAAACTGTTGAGATTCACGTAAAACTTGGTGTTGACTCACGTCACGCTGACCAGCAGGTTAGAGGTGCCGTAGTTCTCCCCAACGGAACAGGTAAGGATGTTAAGGTTCTCGTATTTGCCCGTGAAGGCAAAGCTGACGAGGCTAAGGCAGCAGGTGCTGACATTGTTGGAGCTGAAGACCTTGTTCAGAAGATTCAGTCAGAAAACTGGTTTGATTTTGATGTTGTTGTTGCAACTCCCGATATGATGGGCGTTGTTGGTAGAATCGGTAAGGTTTTGGGTCCCAAGGGTCTTATGCCAAGCCCCAAGGCAGGTACTGTTACTCCCGACGTTACACGTGCGGTTGCTGACATCAAGTCAGGTAAAATTGAGTACCGTCTTGACAAGACAAACATCATTCACTGCCCTCTGGGCAAAGCATCTTTCGGAAAAGAAAAGCTTGCTGAAAACTTTAACGCTCTTATGGGTGCTATCGTGAAGGCAAAGCCCGCTGCAGCAAAAGGTCAGTATCTCAGATCTATCACTGTTGCTTCTACAATGGGCCCCGGTATCAAGCTTAACACTTCAAAAATTGATGCATAATTTTTGAAATTTCTATTGACATATGTTGTATTATGTGATAATATAGCATAGTTGATGAAATAAATTCCGCAGACAGCAGGTGGCTATGCCGTAATTCCTGCCGAGGACTTTACGAAATTACAAATTTTGGTTTGTTGTTTTTGTGAATTAACCCTCGTAGTGTGTCTGCGAGGGTTAATTTTTGTTTTGACAGTGAATTTTCGAAAGGAGGAAACTCAATTATGCCAAGTGCAAAAGTATTGGAGAGAAACGAAGCTATCGTAGCAAAGCTTGTTGAAAGAATGCAGGAAGCTCAGGCAGGTGTTATTGCCGACTACCGTGGTCTTACTGTTGCTCAGGATACAGAACTTCGTGCAAAGCTCAGAGAAGCTGGTGTTGAATACACAGTTGTAAAGAACACTCTCACTTCTTTGGCTGCAGAAAAAGTTGGTCTCGAAGAACTCGAACCTGTTCTTCACGGACCTACAGCTCTTGCAACAAGCAGCACAGACGTTGTTGCTCCTGCAAAAGTTCTTGTTGATTTTGCAAAAACAAACGAACAGCTCGAAATCAAGGGCGGTTTCGTTGATGGCAAAGTCATCAGTGTTGATGAGGTAAAGGTTTACGCAAGTATCCCCAATAAGGAAACTCTTATTGCTAAGATGATGGGAAGCTTGCAGTCACCTATCGCAAGCCTCGTAAGAACTCTGGATGCTATCGCAAAAGATATGGAAAGCGCAGAGTAATTCAATTTGTAAATTAATTTAATCGGGATTCCCGAAAACTATTTTATCATGGAGGATAATAAAAATGGCTGATATAGCAAAAATGATTGAAGATATCAAATCTCTTACACTCGTAGAAATCAATGATCTCGTAAAGGCTCTCGAAGAAGAGTTCGGCGTAAGCGCTGCTGCTCCCGTTATGATGGCTGGCGGTGCTGCTGCTGACGGTGGTGCAGGTGCTGCAGAAAAGGCAGAATTCGACGTAGTTCTTGCTGCTGCAGGTGCTGAAAAGATTAAGGTTATTAAGGCAGTTCGTGAAATCACAGGTCTTGGTCTTGCTGAAGCAAAGGCTGCTGTTGATGGCGCTCCCACAACTCTTAAGGAAGCTGTTTCTAAGGACGACGCTGAAAAGATTAAGGCTCAGCTCGAAGAAGTTGGCGCAACAGTAGAACTTAAGTAATCTACTGCTGCAAAAGCAGCTCAAAAAGCTCATTTTTAAATGAGCTTTTTGAATATTATTATGCAAAAAGTCTACTGAGAAATCTTGTTTTTGCTATTGAAATGTGTTTACGGCAAACGTTTCTCAGTACTTCATTGCAACGAGGGACCAGAAAATTCTTTTTGGAAAGAATTTTTACGACTGCAAGTTCTTTGCTGTCGCGAAATAGCGTACTTTACGCTATTTCGACAAAGTACACTCGTTATCACGAAACTTCGTCACAGTGCGGGTATCGTGAATCAATACAGTTTTTTGCACAAAAATACTTAATTTTTTTGTTCAAAACTAAACCGTTTTTTGGGGTTTAATTCTTGACAAAGATTTTGATGCATTATATAATGTATATATGTTTTTGATGTTAAATACATTTCATATACTGAAATGGCGATGATGTGTTTGATTTGTATTATACACAAGAACAGCAAATCATTATGCATCTGTGTAGATGAAAGAATTTTTATTCAATGCGGATGCCAATCCGATGCGAAGAATGTTCCGAAGTCGTTTCGGCAGTACTGAAGGGTCTGTGTTGAACCCTTTTGGTATTTCGGCAAAGAACAGACAAAGCATTGATGCGGCAGATGTTGCGGAGGGGATTCTTTCGTTTTGCAGAACATTATTGATTCGATATCGATTCAATGGAAAAGAACAGGTGAAAGCCTGTTCTTTTTTGTGTAAAATTAACTTGTAAATGAAAAAGCATAATCAGAGGGTGTTTTGTTGTTTCTTAGTGTGGGGTGTGTATTAAAGGAGTTCAAAATGATTTTTGATGCTTTTCAGGACATATAATTCAGGATGATGTTCTTGCAAGGCTTATTTCTATGCCCAATGAGATGTGTTACAGAAGCATTTGTGCAGGAGGCTGCAAAGAATGCACTTTCTTTTGAGGAGAGGGAAGCGCCGACCTATAATGAGGCGGCGGTTCTCAGGGCAAAAGCTGAAAAAACCAATACTCCTTTGCCTTGCGGCTGTTCCAAGCTGGATGAAGGGGATTATACAGAAAAGCTTACGTCAATAATTTCAAATAATAATATAAAAGTGTAACAATTGTGCGTATGGAGGTTCCATGCTGCGGCGGTATCGGAACTGCGGCTCAAAATACTTTTAAGGCGAGGGGGAAATTTATCCCCCGGAATGTGGTAACAATTTCAACAGACGGAAGAATTTTAGAATAGAATTACTCTTGTAAAAATTTTGATTTTGTGATAAGATGGTAAGGTAAATTTTTGACGGAAAGAGGAATGGTATAATGTTTATTTCTGAAGATATAAAATATATCGGAGTAAATGATCATAAAATTGATTTGTTTGAGGGACAGTACGTTGTTCCAAACGGAATGGCTTATAATTCCTATGCAATTATTGATGAAAAAATTGCAATTATGGATTCGGTTGATGCGAATTTCACAGAAGATTGGTTACGGAATATAAAAATTACTCTGGACGGAAGAAGACCTGATTATCTGGTGGTTCAGCATATGGAGCCTGACCATTCTGCTAATATTGTCAATTTTGTGAAGGAATATCCCGAAACAAAAATTGTAGCATCTGCAAAAGCGTTTGTTATGATGAAACAGTTTTTCGGAACAGATTTTGCAGACCGTCAGATTGTGGTAGGTGAAGGTGATACTCTGAGTCTGGGAAAGCATAACCTTTCTTTTGTTACTGCTCCTATGGTTCACTGGCCTGAGGTTATTGTAACCTATGACAGCACCGACAAGGTTCTGTTCTCCGCTGACGCCTTCGGAAAGTTTGGTGCGCTGGATGTGGATGAAGACTGGGCGTGTGAGGCAAGAAGATACTATATCGGTATTGTGGGCAAGTACGGTGCTCAAGTTCAGACTCTTTTGAAAAAGGCGGCGGCTCTTGACATAAAAACCATTTGTCCTCTTCACGGTCCTGTGCTGAATGAAAATCTTGGCTACTATCTTGACCTTTACAACATCTGGTCCAGCTACGGGGTGGAATCTGACGGTGTTGTTGTTGCTTTTACCTCGGTTTACGGCAACACAAAAAAGGCGGTAGAGTACCTTGCTGAAGCTTTGAAGAGAAAAGGCTGTCCAAAGGTTACGGTCAACGATCTTGCAAGATGTGATATGGCAGAAGCAGTAGAGGATGCCTTCCGTTACGGGAAAATAGTTCTTGCAACCACTACTTATAATAATGATGTATTTCCTTTTATGAGAGAATTTGTCAACCATTTGACTGAAAGAAATTTCCGCAACAAAACCGTTGCTTTGATGGAAAACGGGTCGTGGGCACCCAATGCGGCAAAGACCATGACATCTATGCTTGAAGGCTGCAAAAATCTTACCTTCTGTGAAAATCAGGTAAAGATTATGTCGGCTATGACTGAAGAAAATAAGGCTCAGCTTGACGCGCTTGCAGAGGAACTGATTAAGTAAGTCACTAAACGTAATTTATTATATAATAATGGGTATGTTTAAAAACATAGTTTTTAAACATACCCATTTTGTTAAAAGTCTAAAATATTCAGCAGTTCATGTGCGTTTCCGTCAAAACGTCCGAGGACTGCAAGAGTTATCTTGTTCTTGTCAAAAACAAAGTCTATTGCCTCGGCAACGCCTTCAGGTGTTATCTGGTCAATCATATGAACGGCGTGGTCAATTGTTTTCACCTGACCGTCAAGCAACAGGCTTTTTCCATAGGCACATTCACGCTCAGAAATGCCTTCGCTGTCCATTACAAGAGATGCTTTGAACTGCATCTTTGCTCTCTCGATTTCTTCCTGAGTCAGCTTGTTCTTTTTCAAAAGAAGTATTTCTTTATTGATTATTTCAAGGGTGCGAGGGATATTTTCGGGACTGAGCCCTGCATATATCCTGAGGGAACCATTTGATGTATATGTATTCAGCTCTGAATAAACAGAGTAGGCAAGACCGTATTCCTCGCGGACACTCTGGAAGAGTCTTGAACTCATATTTCCGCCAAAGAGAGCGTTCACCACTGCAAGGTCATAACGTCTCACATCGGCTCTTGCATATCCGTCAAAGGCTATACAAAGCTGACACTGTTCAAAGTCCTTTTTCACTGCTTTTGCCAGCTTTTGAGGTTCGATTTTCTGGTTTGAAGGGGGAGTTGCCTGTCCCCTTTTTATATTACCGAAATATTTTTCCAAAACATCTGTGATTTGTTCTGCATCAAAATTTCCCACAAGAGAAATTGCTATATTTTCAGCCACATATCTTTTTCGGAAATAGTCAAGAAGCATATCTTTGGTAATCCCTGATACCGATTGGGCAGAACCCACTACAGTAAGGGCAAGAGTATTTTTCTGCCACATCTCGCGTTCTACAATATCGTAAATCAAGTTTTCGGGTTCATCCTCGCCCATATTTATTTCTTCAAGAATAACTTTTCGTTCCAGCTCAATGTTTTCTTCGGTGAAGGTTGAGTTGGAAAGCATATCCGAAATAAGCTCCAATGCCAGCTCCAGATGCTCAGACAAGATTTTTGTATAGTAACAGGTATATTCCTTTGCGGTTACAGCATTGAGCTGACCTCCCACTGCGTCCATACATTCGGCAATGTCCTTTGCTGAACGGGTTTTTGTTCCCTTGAAAAGCATATGCTCGATGAAATGTGAAACGCCGTTGTTATCAGCAGTTTCGTTGACAGAGCCTGCTCCAATCCAAACTCCCGCAGAAACCGATTTGACATAATCAGTGGTTTCAGTAACTACACGTATACCGTTGCTTAAAGTAAAAATTTTATGCAAAAAAACACCTCTTTTCACATATTAAGAATACCCTGTTCTGCATACTTTGTCAATATTAATATTTAAAGAAAATATTTTGTAATCAGAAACCTTGCAAAAAGTTTCTTATTGTGGTATAATTCGTATGCTGTAAATCAAAACATAAAAGGAAACGATAATATTTATGAAAAAATTTGCTGATTTGTTTGTTTTGGGAGCAGGGATTCTCTGGGGTATTGCCGGACTTTTTGTGGCTCATATGAATTCCCTTGGTTTCGCTCCCGTTCAGATCTCGGCTCTCAGATGGATTTTCTCGGCTATTGTTATGACAGTGGGAATTCTTGTGATAAGTCCAAAGAAGCTTCGTATAAGATTTCAGGATATATGGTGGTTTATACTTACGGGGATTATGTGTATTCTTCTCAGTTCCACTCTTTACTTTATTTCCATCAAAGAAACTTCTGCGGCTGTGGGAAATATACTTATGTATACCTCTCCTATATGGATACTTGTTTTTTCTATAATCTTCTTTAAAGAAAAAACAACCGTTTCCAAAATTCTCAGCCTGATACTGGCAATCGGCGGTTGTGCATTTGCAACGGGATTAGTCGGCAGCGGTGAACTGAATTTCAGTACATATGGTATTATAACGGGCGTCTTGTCGGGCCTGTTTTATGGACTGTACAGCATTCTGAGCAAGGCTATACTCAAAGTATATGATTCTGTAACGGTGACTCTTTATACCGCAATTTTTGCAGGTATCGGTGCTTTGTTTATTATAGACATACCCGCAACTGCAATTCAGGTGGTGAAAACAAGTGCATATATTCCTGTTTTGCTTCTGGTAATCTGTGTTACAATTGCCCCGTATACACTGTATACCATAGGGCTGAGGCACTGCAAGGCAACACGTGCTTCCATAATGGCGTGTATTGAACCTATGACATCCGCTATAATGGGAACATTGATTCTGAAACAGTCTTTTACAATTTTCCAGTTTTTCGGAATTATATTTATTCTGGCGGCTGGCTTTATTCTTCAGATTAAAAAAGATGTTGCCTGAAAAAATCAGCAAAAATATATTGTAAAGCATAAATCATGCTAAAAAGTATGATTTATGCTTTTTTTGTATATACTACACCAAAGAATTACTCAGGATGAAGAAAGGACGAAAACCAATGATTGAAATCAACGGAAAAAGTGTCTATAATGCGTTGGCAATGGGAAAACTGCACTTTCTTGACAGAGGCAATTGTACTGTAAAGCGTTTGAAGACAGAGGATACACGTTCGGAAAATCTGCGTTTTGATTCCGCACGTTCTCAGGCAAAAGAAGAACTTTATGAGCTTTTTGAAAAAGCACTTACCGAGGTGGGGGAGGCAAATGCACAGATTTTTCAGATACATCTTATGATGCTTGACGATGAGGATTATTACGGGGCAATCAAGGCGGCAATCACAAATCAAAAGACAAATGCGGAATATGCCGTAAGCTACATTTCGGACATTTTTGCCCGAACCTTTTCTGATATGGATGATGAATATATGAAGGCACGTGCCGCAGATGTTCACGATATATCCAATCGGCTTATTTCCATACTGTCTCAAAAAAACTGTTTTGGAAACGACCTTACAGAGCCTTCTATAATTGTGGCGGATGACCTCACTCCCAGCGAAACCGTACAGCTTGACAAGGACAAAATTCTGGGGTTTGTTACCTTTGGCGGCTCGCCTTCATCACATACTGCCATACTTGCAAGAACAATGAATATTCCTGCGGTTATTGGTACGGGACCAATTGATATACAGCATCACGGTGAAACTGCAATTCTTGACGGGTTCAGCGGTGCTTTGTATATAAATCCTGATGAGCAAAAAACGGAGGATTACAAAAAACGCAGGGAGCTTGAAGATACACGCTTTGAACTGCTTTCACGTTTGCGAGGCAAGGAAAACATAACACGTTCCGGCAGAAAAATAAATCTTTTTGCCAACATAGGCAACACCTCTGATGTGTCTGCCGCCATAAGCAACGATGCCGGAGGCATAGGTCTTTTCAGAAGTGAATTTTTGTATCTGGAGGGAAATTCGTATCCTACAGAGGAGGAGCAGTTTGTCAAATATAAAGAGGTTGCCGAGCGGATGCTCGGAAAAAAGGTAATTGTGCGGACGCTTGATATAGGAGCGGATAAAAGGATTGCTTATTTCAATCTTCCCCATGAAGAAAATCCTGCAATGGGATACCGTGCAATACGTATCTGTCTTACAGATACAGAAGTTTTCAGAGTTCAGCTTCGGGCACTGTTGAGGGCATCGGCCTTTGGCAATATTTCTATAATGTTTCCCATGATTACTTCGTTGTGGGAAATTCAGAAGGCAAAAGACATTCTTTGCGATGTTATGGATGAGCTGAAGAAGGAGGGGATTCCTTTCAATGAAAATACGGAAGTTGGTATAATGATTGAAACTCCTGCTGCCGCGATAATCAGTGACAGCCTTGCACCTTATGTGGATTTTTTCAGTATAGGCACCAACGACCTCACTCAATACACACTGGCAATAGACAGGCAAAATCCGCACCTTGAGCATTTTTTTGACCCGCATCACCCTGCTGTTCTTCGGCTTATAGAAACGGTAACGGAAAACGCTCACAAAAACGGTATATGGGTTGGAATATGTGGTGAGCTTGCATCGGATATTTCCCTTACAGAGCAGTTTGTTAATATGGGAATTGATGAGTTGTCGGTTTCGCCTTCATATATACTTCCTCTGCGAGAAAAAATTATAAATTTATCCTGAAAGGAGAATAATATGTTTAATCTTTTCAAAAAAGAAAAAAAGCTTTTGTCTGTTGCAAACGGCAGAATCATTACTCTGAGCAAGATCCCCGACAGAGTGTTTTCGCAAAAAATTCTTGGTGACGGCTTTGGCGTAATTCCGACTACAGGGCACTTTTTCAGTCCGGCTGACGGAACGGTGACGGATGTTACCGAAACTCTGCACGCCTTTTGCATAACCACGGATGACGGTCTGGAAATATTGGTTCATATCGGTATTGATACGGTGGAACTCAGGGGCGAGGGATTTACTCCTTTGGTAAAAAAAGGAGACAGGTTGTCTGCCGGAGATGCTCTTGCTCATGCAGACCTTGAGTTTCTGAAGGAAAAGGGTTACAGCACGGCTACGGCTGTGGTTGTTACCAATCCTGAAAAGCTGAAATATCTAAGCGTTCAGGAATCCCCATCCGCAAAAGCAGGCAGCACTGCTATGATATATAAATCATAAGAAAGGAAAAATAATTATGAAAAAAGAAAACGGTCTTTTCAGTATACTTCAACGAGTGGGAAGGTCTTTTATGCTTCCAATAGCTCTTTTGCCCATTGCGGGTCTTCTGCTGGGTGTAGGCTCTTCCCTTACAAATCCAACAACAATCCAGACTTATAATCTGGAAGGTATTTTGGGTCCCGGAACACCGCTTAATACGGTTATGCAGATTCTTGCACAAACGGGAAATATTGTTTTTGCCAACCTGCCAATTATCTTTGCTATGGGCGTTGCTCTGGGAATGGCAGAACGTGAACATGGAACTGCTGTACTTTCAGCTGCCATTGCATTCTTTATTATGCATCAGACGATTTCAACCCTTCTTTCGTTGAACGGTCAGCTTGCAGAAGGTGCAATGCTTTCAGGTACAGTTTCCAATGTAGTGGGTATAAAGTCATTGGAAATGGGTGTGTTTGGCGGTATTATTGTTGGTCTGGGTGTTGCCGCATTGCACAATCAATTTTATAAAATTGAACTGCCTACCGTGATTTCATTCTTCGGAGGAGTTCGTTTTGTTCCCATTATTTCGACTTTTGCGTATATCCTTGTGGGAATTGTAATGTATTTTGTATGGCCATATGTTCAGAGAGGAATTTATTCTCTGGGTGATTTGGTTCTTCGTTCGGGATACTTTGGTACTTTTATTTACGGAACAATTGAAAGAGCTCTTATTCCCTTTGGGCTTCACCATGTTTTCTATATGCCCTTCTGGCAAACAGGACTTGGCGGCAGTATGATGATTGACGGTCAGACAATTGCGGGTGCACAGAATATCTTTTTTGCTCAGCTGGCATCACCGTCAACAACCCGTTTCTCTGTTGAAGCAACCCGCTTTATGAGCGGAAAGTTCCCGTTGATGATATTTGGTCTTCCGGGAGCGGCTCTTGCGATGTACAGTGTGGCAAAGCCGT
Source organism: Clostridia bacterium (assembly GCA_045645485.1). Taxonomy (GTDB): domain Bacteria; phylum Bacillota; class Clostridia; order Monoglobales; family Monoglobaceae; genus SIG440. The sequence goes on from JAZRIX010000070.1 coordinate 17,593, forward strand.
CAAAAAAGAAGGTTGCAGGCGGACTTTTGCTTTCTGCCGCATTGACATCAATTCTTACGGGTATAACCGAGCCTCTTGAATTTACCTTCCTGTTTGTTGCTCCGGTTCTTTATGTTATCCACTGTATTTTTGCCGGACTTGCATATATGATTATGCATATACTGAACGTAGGTGTTGGCATGACCTTTTCGGGCGGTGTTATCGACCTCTTTTTGTTCGGTATACTTCAGGGTAATGCAAAAACCAACTGGCTGAATATTATCTGGGTAGGCTTGATTTATTTTGCGGTATACTACTTTGTATTCCGTTTGCTCATCAGAAAATTCAATTTTGTAACTCCCGGACGTGAGGACGACGAGGCAGACACAAAGCTATACACCCGAAAGGATGTAAATGCCGCCAAGGAAGATAAATCCAAGCTTATTCTTGAGGGCTTGGGCGGAAAGGATAACCTTGTCAATGTTGACTGTTGTGCAACACGTCTGAGAATAACCGTAAAGGACAGCTCAAAGGTAAATGATGCGACCCTCAAGGAAAGCGGCGCATCGGGAATAATCAAATCAGGCTCGGGTGTCCAGATAATTTACGGTCCAAGGGTAACTGTTATAAAGAGTAATCTTGAAGATTATCTGGCTTCTCTTGAATAGCGGAATGTTTTTGAACGGACGCTGACACGGCTTTTGGGTATATATGACGCCTCTTGTGAATACATTTTCACAAGAGGTGGTTTTTTTGTCAAAGCAAAATATTTTACGCAGTGCGGCTGCCCTGACTTTTTCGGGCATAGTTTCAAAAACCTTTGATTTTTTGTTCCGTGCCTATTACTCCACAAAGCTTGGCAGTGAAGGAATGGGGCTTTTTTCTCTTGTATTTTCATTTCACGGTCTTATTCTCACGGTAGCTACGGGCGGTTTTGGTGTAGCTGTTTCAAAAACAGTTTCGGAGCAGTATTCAAAAAACCTGCAGGGAGCTGTAAAGCGTACAATGACGGTGGCTCTTGGTGCGGTTCTTGTTTTGAGCCTGACGGTGATTTCGGCAGTATGCATATTCTCGGCACAGATATCTGAATATTTTTTGAAGGAACCACGTGTTTGCGGAAGTATAATCTGTTTGTCACCCAGTATTCTTTTTATGGGAATTTCATATTGCATAAAAGGCTATTTTTATGCATCAAGAAAAATTCTGATTCCCGCATCCTCGGAATTTCTTGAGCAAGCCGTGAAAATTACTCTTATAATGACACTTCTGCAAAGGTTTCTGCCCCAGGGAATTGAAAAGGGGTGCGAGGCTGTTTTTCTTGGAATTACGGTAGGTGAATTTTCGTCATGCCTGTATCTTTTGCTTTTTTATGCAAAAGACTGCTCCCGTTTGACGGAAAGCAGTCACAAAATACCGATTATTCGAAAATTACTGAAGATTTCTCTTCCTGCTATGACAACCTCACTTGCAGGTTCTTTTCTGCGTATGCAGGAGGATGTATTTATTATTTCCGGACTCAGGAAGTACGGACTGTCTCATACCGAGGCTTTGAGTCAATATGGAATCCTGAAGGGAATGGTTATGCCCCTTATAGTGTTCCCGCTCAGCCTGCTGTCCTCGTTTTTTACCTTGCTTGTGCCTGAGATTTCCCGTGCAGACGGTATGAAAACAAGCACACGGCTCAGCACGTTGATTTCGAAGATTTACCGTTTTACAGCCTTTGGCGGTTTTTTGGTATGTACAGTCTTTGTAATATTTGCCGAAAGCCTTTCGGACATAGTATATTCTTCACCGCAGATAGGAAATTCTGTCCGCATAATAGCACTGCTTTCCCCCATAATGTTTTTTGATTCAATGTCTTCGGGAATCCTCAACGGTCTTGGAAAGCAGACAACGCTTCTTTTTCTGAGCCTTTCAGACTCAGCACTGAGACTTTGTATGATATGGCTTTTGCTTCCGCAGATGGGGTCAAATGCCTTGTTCCTTATGATATTTGCAAGTAATTTCTTTACCGCAGGACTGTCCTTCACCTCGGTAATAAGAGCTGCAAAAATGCCATATGAGCTGTCGGGATGGCTGCTTCGCCATCTTCTTACTGCCGGTGCAACATATGTGACATACTATACACTGGGAACTGCAATACTGCACAGCAACGCTTTGCCTGCGACTGTATTTGCAATACTTCTTACATCAGTCGTATATATACTTTATTCTTCATGCCTTTACAAAACAATCCGAAGCGACCTTTCATGGCTTATGGGCAGAATGTTTCTCAGCCATTAAGTTGTAAAAATTATTTCTTCCATGTTTTTCTGGATAAAAGGACCAGTACGGGGAAGATTTCAAGTCTGCCTATTATCATTACAATGGTGAGGACTATTGTTGAAATATCAGAATATCCCGTAAAATTGCAGGTGGGTCCCACGGCTGAAAGTCCGGGACCTATATTGCTTAGAGTGGCAGCCACTGCTGTAAAGTTTGTGGTGAAGTCCATATTGTCAATGCTGATAAGAAGCAGTGCTGTAACAAAAATCATCATGTAAGAAACAAAAAACACATTTACTCCTCTGAGGGTTTCGTGACCCAGCACCTTGCCGTTCATTTTTACTTTTACAACACTCTTGGGGTGTGAAATGACTTTTATTTCTTTCACTATGCTTTTTACCAGAATAACAATTCTTGACACCTTTATTCCGCCGCCGGTGCTTCCTGCACAGGCACCGCAGAACATCAGCATTACAAGAACGGTTTTAGAAAGCTGTGGCCATAAATCAAAGTCCACAGTGGAATAACCCGTTGTGGTGATAATTGACGCTACCTGAAAGGCACTGTGTCTTAGTGTTTCACCTGCACCGTCAAAGGCATCACGGATATTGAAGAATATTACAGCAACAGATGCCGTAATTATTCCCAGATAAATCCAGACCTCCTCCATCTTCAGTGCACTCTTGTTTTTTCTGAGCAACAGAAGGTAGTAGAAGGAAAAGTCTATTCCGAAAAGTATCATAAAAACCGTAATCACATTCTGAATATATGGAGAATAGTCGGCAATGCTTGTGTTCAGTATGCCAAAACCGCCTGTTCCTGCTGTGCCAAAGGTCAGTGTTGCTGATGAAAACCAGTCCATTCCGCCAAGCATAAGCAGGATAAATTCAAGCAAAGTCATAAAAATATAGATGCCGTAGAGGATTTTTGCGGTAGTTCGCACTCTTGGAACAAGCTTGCCCACAGAGGGCCCGGGGCTTTCTGCCCTGATAAGGTGGAAGTTGCTTCCCCCTGACATGGGAACAAGAGCAACAAGGAAAACAAGAACCCCCATTCCTCCAATCCAGTGGGTAAAGCTTCGCCAGAAAAGAACAGACTTCGGAATAACATTTAAGTCCGCAATAACTGATGCTCCCGTTGTAGTAAAGCCTGATGCCGTTTCAAAAAGTGCGTCAACAAAGCTTTTGATGCTTCCTGAAAAAACAAAGGGAAGAGCACCGAAAATACTCATGGCAATCCAACTGAGGGCAACGGCCGCAAAGCCTTCTTTGGCAAACATATTCTTGTCCTTGGGTTTTGCCCATATAAGGGGCAGCCCTACAACAAAGCAGATTGCCGCACAGAGGGGAAAGACCCATTTGTTTGGTTCGTCAAAACAAAGAGCACACAAAAATGGCAGAATCATAGCGATTCCTTCAATGTTCAGCACACAACCCAATACATATAAAATAATTCTGTAATTCATAGCTTACCTCAATATATCGCTGATATCCTTGAATCCCTGATGTGTGGTAACAACTATAACCGTATCTCCGGGAAGAATAACGTCCTTACCGCGTGGAGTGATAATAGTACCTTTTCTGTTTATGCAGGCAATAAGAATCCCTTTTTTCAAAGAAAGGGTTTCAATTTTCTGGTTTGAAATAGGTGACCCTTTGGCAATTCTGAATTCAAGTGCTTCTGCCTTTCCGTCAAGGATATAGTGCATTGCTTCTATGTTGCTTCCGATTGAGTTGTTTTTTGCACGAACAAAACGCACAATGTATTCTGCTGTAATATCCTTGGGATAGATTATGGTATCAAGACCCAGGTTCCTGATGACCTCATCGTAGCCGATGCGGTTTATTTTGGTGATAACCTTTCCGTCGGTTTTTGACTTTGCGTAAAGTGAAAGCATAACGTTTTCTTCGTCAATATTGGTGAGCGCGACAAAGGATTCTGCACTTTCAATACCTTCTTCAAGAAGAAGTCTGTTTTCTGTACCGTCGCCGTTTATTATGTCGGCTTTTGGGATTACACTGCACAAAAACTCAGCACGTTGCGGATTGTTTTCAATTATTTTAACTTCAATTCCTGATTTGATAAGATTGTGAGCAAGATAAACCGCAGTGGTACCGCCGCCCACAATAATACAGTCTTTTACCCTGTTGGTCTTGATGCCGACTTTTTTTATAAATTCTGTTGCGTCCTTTATGGTGGCAACAATACTGATGAAGTCGCCCTCGCGGAGGATAAAGTCACCGCCGGGAATGAAGGCTTCATCTCCACGCTCAACACCGCATATAAGAATGTTTCCGCCCAGCTTGTTTCCGATTTCGGCAAGCCTCATATCGTTGAGGGGCGAATTTTCCTGAAGACGGAATTTCAGAATCTCTACTCTGCCTTTTGCAAAGGTGTCAATCTGAATTGCAGAGGGGAATCGCAAAGACCTTGCCATTTCGCTTGCTGCAGTCCGTTCGGGGTTAATTACCATAGCGAGACCCAGCTCTTCTTTTATCAGGTGAATTTCTTCATTATATTCAGGGTTTCTGACACGGGCAATAGTGCTGCATTTGGAATTCAGCTTTCTTGCAATAAGGCACGTCAGCAGATTCAGCTCATCCGAGCCTGTAACTGCAATCAGTATATCAGCAGATTCGATACCTGCTTCGCCCAGTACATCGGTGTTTGCTCCGCTTCCAGATACGCCCATTACGTCATAGGTATTGACGGTATCCTGAAGAATATTCTGTTTTATGTCCACAGCGGTAATATTATGATTTCCTTCACGGGTCAGACGTTCGATAAGCTTTTCGCCTACCTTGCCCAAGCCTACAATTATAATATTCATAAGTCACATCTCCGTAAGTTTGGAATATTAAAAAATTATACCAAATCTTTCAAATAAAGTCAATATAAATGGCTTTAATAACAGCTTTCAAAAATTTCGACTATTTTTTCATAATCCAGTTCTTCAAAGCTTTTTACAGTTCGTGTTTTTCCATAGGTACATAATTCTGCAAGACGGTGAGACATTCCGGCAGGAATATTGAAGTCTCTTATCCTTGACGGCATACCAATGAAACGGAAAAATTCTTCCATACGGCTGATGCCTTCAAGTGCCGCCTTTTCATCATCCAATTCTTTCACATTCCACACATTTCTTGCAAACTGTGCAAAGCGGGGGGGATTCAGCTTGTACACATATTTTGCCCAGGCGGGATAAAGAACTGCAAGTCCTGCTCCGTGCGCCACCTCGTCAAATTCACCGCTGAGCGCATGTTCAAGCTGATGCACCGCAAGAAAGCTGTCGCGTCCGCAGCCTGTGAGGTTGTTATGGGAAAGACTTGATGCCCACATCATGTTTGCTCTTGCTTCGTAATTGTGAGGGTCTGTCACCAAAACCTTTCCTGCTTCAATAACTGTACGCAAAAGACTTTCGGAAATACCGTCTGTAAGTGTTGTGGGTTCAATGGGCGTGAAATATCGTTCCATTGTATGCGTCATTATATCAACAATACCGCAGGCGGTCTGATAAGGACTTACCGAATATGTAAGCTCCGGATTGAGAATTGAAAAAAGACATCTGAAGGAATCACAGCCATAGCCGCGTTTCATATTTACTTCCATATTGGTCACAACAGCATTACCGCTCATTTCGCTTCCTGCCGCAGAAATAGTGAGGATTGTTCCGATGGGAAGAGCCTCCGAAGCCTCGCACTTGCGTGTGGTGAAATCCCACACATCACAATCTGAAACCGCTCCTGCAGCTGTGTACTTTGAAGAATCTATTACCGAGCCGCCGCCCACGGCAAGAATCATCTCTACATTTTCGGCTTTGGCAACTTTTACAGCCTCTCTGACAAAAGAGAGCTTTGGATTGGGTTCAACACCGCCCATTTCCACAACCTCAATACCGTTGTCGGAAAGTGACTTCATAATCTGGTCATAAAGACCGTTTTTTTTGATGCTTGACATTCCATATTGCATCATAATTTTTTTGAAGCCGTAGCTTTTTATTATTTCACCCACGGCAAGGTGAGTATCTTTCCCGAAGAACACCTTTGTGGGAGCGTAGTATACAAAATTTCGCATAATGCAAAACCTCCGTTTTTGTTTATGCTAACAGTTTATCATTTTCGTCCTATGGTGTCAATGTGTTTTTTGTCTAAAATTCGAGCTGTTTCTCTGTTGGCACGGACAATCATAAAAACTGCGATGCCCAGAACAAAAGTGAGCATAAAGCCGCCTACGCAGGATGCCACAGACGTTCTTATGTCGGAATATTGCCAAACACCCAAAGATGCCGTTAATGCGGATTCAAGTGACAAAAGAGATACACTTGCGGAGACAAGACTGATTGCTTTTGCGGCAGAAAAGAGAGGACTTTTGTATTTTCGGTATTTTACAACATTTCCAACCGCCCAGAGCGTTGCGGCAAGGGTATAAGAATACATTATTACCGAATGTATGGTGTTTTGACGGACGGCACGGTGTTCCTTTACATAGAAAAAAACAACAACTCCCAGTGCGAGATTCAAAAACAGTAAAAGCTCACCGCAAAAACGGTATTTTTTAAATTCTGTGAGTAGGTTTTCTCCCGGAATGGTCTTGGTGGTTTCACGAAAAAGATAGATGCGGATAAAGGCAAGGAGAATATAATAAATTGCCAGAGCATAAAACCATATTGCCCGGAAAAATATTCCCGAAGCTACCAGAGATAAAATATAAAATACATTGAGGGATACAGAACCCAGCAGGGTTATTCTGACTCTGAGCTTGGGATCTTTGAAAAAATGTTGCAGAAGATTTTTTTTGTTTATGGCGAACACCTCTTTTTTGGAGTTTGCCACACAATGAAAGTTAATATACAGCACCTGAATTGAATCGGAAAGAAAAGTTAGAAAGGATATAACAGAACAGTTTTTGCATAAATCCGTCCTTGTCCGAATATGATGTACAAAACAGCGGACAAGGAGTGGTTGTATGGAAAAAATACAGGGCTTGAGTACCCGAGAGGCGGAGCTTTCTGCTGAGCAGAACGGTACAAACAAGCTAAGTGAAAAAAAGAGAACGACATTGCTGAAAAAGTATGCAGAAAAATTTGATGACCCCATAATTACGGTATTGCTGATTGCATTGGGAATAAATATTGTCTTTACGTTTTTGGGGAAGGTAGACTGGTTTGAGTGCCTTGGCATTTTTGTTTCCATTATGATTGCAACATGGGTAAGTGCTTTGTCGGAGTATAAGAACGAAAAAACCTTCAGGAGTATTCAGCAGAATGCAGAAAAGGTTTTGTGCAAGGTTTACCGTGACGGCAGTCCAAAAGAAATAGTTATTGATGAAATTGTAAAAGGTGATTTTGTGCTTCTTCAGGCAGGCGATATTGTTCCTGCGGACGGCATTGTTTTTTCCGGTAGTGTTATGTGCGATCAATCCGCTCTAAACGGTGAAAACGAAGAGGTAAAAAAGACCGAGGGAACAGGGAATGTTTTTTACAGAAGCGGAGCTGTGGACTTCTGGGATAAAAGCAGTCTTTTTCGGGGAGCGGTGATATGCTCGGGACAGTGCGTTATGAAGGTGAGCCGTATAGGTGACAATACGGTTTACGGAAAATTCAACAAGGAGGATGAGGAAAATGACAGACAGAGTCCTCTTCAGTTGAAGCTTTCTCAGCTTGCAAAGGGAATAAGCCGCTTTGGATATACAGGAGCGGTGCTTGTTGCTACAGTTTATCTGTTGCAGCGTTTTTTTGTTGATAACGGCTGGCGTATGTCAGAAATAATTACATATTTTGGCGATGCAACTCAGGTTTTGTCGGACGCGGTTAATGCCTTGATTATGGGGATTACGGTTATTGTAGTATCTGTGCCTGAGGGGTTGCCTCTTATGATTGCCATTGTTTGTTCCTTGAATATGAAAAAAATGACGAAAAGCAATGTTCTTGTCAGAAAGCTCATCGGAATTGAAACCGCCGGAAGTATAAACATTCTGTTTTCGGACAAAACGGGAACCATTACCTGCGGAAAGCTTGAGGTTGTTGAAATTCTGGACGGAGGAGGCAATGCATACAAAAAGAAGGCTGAATTGCCAAATCGGCTTGGAAGAATGATAGAAATTTCTGCGGTATATAACAGCGGTGCAAGTATGTCAGGAACAAAGGCGATAGGGGGAAATGCTACCGAAAAGGCGTTGCTGGAATTTGCATATGACGGCGGAGTAAAAAGTGTAAATATTCAAAAGGGAAAAGAGACTCTTTTCTCAAGCGAAAAGAAGTTTTCGCAAACAGAGGTGAAAGGGGATTTTTCAGAAACCTTGGTAAAAGGAGCACCTGAAAAGATTCTGCCCAAGTGCAGAAAATACTATGATGAAAACGGAAAGGAACAGCCCCTTGAAAAGATGTTGTTTCTGACCACGGAAGTCGAACGTATGGCGAAGCAAAGCATAAGGGTTCTTGCTCTGGCAACATCGAAAACCTATACCGAGGGAGTGTTGGCGGAGGATTTGACTCTTGTGGCACTTGTAGGGATTCGGGATGATCTGAGACCTGACGTAAAGGGCTCGGTAAGTCAGGTGAAGCGTGCGGGAATTCAGGTTGTTATGATTACGGGAGACAAGAGGGAAACTGCTGTTGCCATTGCAGAGGATGCAGGAATAATGGACGGAAGGGATAATGTGGTGCTGACTTCTGAAATGCTGCAAAAAATGACAGATGAAGAAATAGGAAGCGTTCTTTCGTATATAAGGGTAATTGCCCGTGCTTTGCCCACAGACAAAAGCAGATTGGTAAGAATAGCTCAGGAAAAGGGACTGGTTGTGGGAATGACGGGGGATGGAATTAATGACCTTGCAGCACTTCGGCGTGCTGATGTAGGGTTTGCTATGGGAAGCGGTACGGATGTTTCCAAAGCCGCAGGCGATATTGTTATACTTGATGATAATTTTTCGTCTATCAGGGCGGCGGTACTTTATGGACGGACGATTTACAAAAGCATACGCAAATTTGTTGTTTGTCAGATGACCATAAATATTTCGGCGGTGCTTGTCTCGGTAATCGGTCCGCTGATTGGAATAGAAAAGCCTCTTGGCATAACCCAGATGCTGTGGATAAACCTAATTATGGATACTCTTGCGGCAATTGCATTTGGGGGTGAACCTGCTCTCAGACAGTATATGTATGAGCCGCCAAAAAAAAGAGAAGAAAAAATTCTTGACAAACAGGCGTGGAGCGGTATTGTTATAAACGGGTTGTTTGTGTGTCTGCTGAGTTTATGGTTCTTTTTGTCGGAAGATATGTATTACGGCTTCAGACAGCATCAGGGAGATTTGTATTTTTATACAGGATACTTTAACTTTTTTGTGTTTGCGGGAGTGTTCAACGCTTTCAATGCGCGGTGCGAAGGAATTGACCTTCTGGACCATATCTCGCTGAACAAGCCTTTTCTGGTTATTATCGGATTGATTTGTGTTGTGCAGATTGTAATAACATATTTCGGCGGAGCAGTTCTGCGAACTGCAGGCTTGACTCCCGGAGAGTGGCTGATTTCCATTTTACCTGCTCTTTTGATTGTTCCCGTCGATTTATTGCGGAAACTGATTGCAGGAAGGAAAAAACAAGCATTCAATGAACGCTGATGTTCAGGTACCAGAAAGGTCAAAGGGTGGGGTATACTCCTCTTTTGCACTGGATTTTTCCTGAGTGTAGGCATTGTGAAATCCAAGCTCAAGTGCTTTTTCTACAACCGAGTTGTATTCAAAAGAGGTTATACGGCGGTTGATTTCGGGGCATTGTGCTGTATTTTCGTTTGGAGTGTACTGACTCATAATACTGAGAATAAAGCTGTCGGTACCGAAGCGTGATTTCAGTTCTGAAAGGATTTCTATAGAGTCGTGACGGCATCCGGGCAGCACCAGATGCCGTACAATAACCCCTGACTGCATTAGGCCGTTCTGGTCAAATACAGGTTTTCCTGCCGTGTTCAGCATTTTTTCAAGAGCAGAAACAGAAAATCTGTAATATTCCGAGGCGTTGCTGTATTTTGCAGACAAAACAGAGTCCTTATAC
>JAZRIX010000071.1:0-8455 GCA_045645485.1 Clostridia bacterium
CAGAATTGAGTATAATGTTCTTGGGGTTATGAGACCGACGAGCGGAGCTCGTTGGGGCTCGCATAGTGCCGCTGCCGGTGGCAGATGAAGGTATTGTGCGAGCACCGCAGCGGTCGAAAAATCGAGGAAAAGCGGAAGTCCGCCCGATGATTTTTTGGGAACCGCAAGGCGGCCCGAAGGGATAACCCCGAGGTCGCGGGTATCAATTTGGCCCCTTCGCCCACTAAAAGATGTTTGTTTTGTCCGTTTTTACCGGTATATAATATAGTTATACCAAAAGAAAGGGAAAACGCTATGGTAAAAACGGAAGAAAAACTAAAGAAGGAGGTGGGTCAGCTATATTTATTTGCGAATCTTAGTCTGTTTGAAAACAATACTCTCTTTAAAATTGTTGCTTTTAATGATATAGCCAATGACTCGTATGAAATTAGTATAAAAGCAGATATTGTTAAAATTGTAAAGCTTTAAAGACTGAACTTAAATACATAGGGCAATCAGGGAGTATAAATATACTAGTCATTGACATACCCAAACTCCAAATGCATCTGCCGGTCAAGGAACAACGTGGGTTGTAGAAAGAGAAAGAAGAGGAATTGGTTATGGAAAGTTGTTGACCTAACAGTTGGCCTGACTTAAAAATGTGTAATTTTCAGAGAAAAACAAAAAACCCTGTAAACCACTGTTTACAAGGTTTTAAGATTGGTCGGAGTGACTGGATTCGAACCAGCGGCCACTTGAACCCCATTCAAGTACTCTACCAAACTGAGCCACACCCCGAAATCACTTGTACAAGTATACACCAAATAAATGGATTTGTCAAGAGCTTTTTCAAAAATTTCTTAAAGTTTTTTAAAATTCTACAAAATAAATAGAAAAAACAAGAAGTATTGGATTTTTTGTCTGCGGATATCAAAAATTAATGTTTATATTCGGTAGTTTTTAACTTTTTTCGACAGCCAAAAGAGATATAATTTATTATATAATACGGAATTTTAGGAAGCTTGGCTGGTGAAAATATGAAAAAGCTTATATATACTGTTTGTGTTATTCTTGTTATAGCGTGTTGTTTTGTATACGGTTTTAATGAAAAAAATACCGCTTTTGAAAATATGGTGCTTGAGGCAAGCGGAAGTATATCCTCTGAAGAATATATAGGAAATATGAATTCCGGTAAGTTTCATCAAACGTTTTGTTATACGTTGCCCAAGGCGGAGAACAGAGTTTACTTTTATTCACGGAATGTGGCTGTTGAAAACGGGTATATACCGTGTAAAAAGTGTCAACCGTAAAAATTGAAAAGCCACTGAAATGTGCGTTTCAGTGGCTTTTGTAAAAGTAGATTATATTGCGTATTTCTCTTTGTATGCTTTGTAAAGCTCTTCAAATGAGTTGTCAGGACTTTCTTTGAGATTCTTTGTATATTCGTGAGACTCAAAGTTGTCCAAAGTAATTTCAATAATGCAGAGGGCAATATTTGAACAATGGTCAGAAACTCTCTCGTAATTTGTAAGAAGGTCTGAGAGAATAAAACCAAGCTCCATAGTGCAATCGCCCTGCTTGAGGCGGGTGATGTGGTTTGCCTTGATTTTGCGCTTCAGACGGTCAATAACTTGCTCAAGAGGCTCAACCTTGTTTGCAATATCAATGCTTTCTTCAACAAGCGCGTTGGTTGCAAGGTCGAGAATTTCAGAAGAGGCATCTGTTATAATCTTTATATCCTTTTGTGCCTGAGGTGAGAAGGATATCCCTTTTTCATGTATTTCGTGAGCTACTTCGGCAATGTTCAGTGCATGGTCGGAAATTCTTTCGATATCTCCGATGCAGTGGAGAAGCTCGGTTATAATCTTACTATCCTTGGAGGAAATATCAGTTGCGGCAATTTTTACAAGGTAGGTACTGATTTTGTCCTCGTATTTATCTACCAGTTTTTCGTGTTCTTTGATTTCGTTAAATTTTGAATCAGTGTAATTGCTCATGAGCTGGGCTGCAGACTTAAAGGAGTACGCTGCCAGCTTTGACATATCGCAAACCAATTCGCGGCATTTTTCAACAGCGAACGAAGGAATATTAAGAAATCTTTCGTCCAGAGTATCAAATGTGTTGGTTTTCTTTTCTTTGTCTTTGCCCTTACCCTTGATTGTCAGGTAAGCAAGCTTTTCGATGGGTTTGCAGAAGGGCATTAGAATAATTGTTGAGATAATGTTGAACACAGTATGGGTTATAGCAATGGAGAAGAAGGATGCATCTGATGACATAAAATTGACAATAGGCTTTATGCCGAAGTAATAAAGCAGATAATACACAACGCTTACTACGATAACCCCAATCATCTTGATGTAAAGGCAGGAGAACGCAACACGCTTTGACTCAGTGTTCCCGCTGACAGCAGAGATGATAGGTGTAATTGTTGTACCAATATTCATTCCCAAAAGAACCGGAAGTGCAACACTGTGAGTTAGGGTCATTGAACCTGCAAGCACCTGAAGAATACCCACAGAGGCTGACGAACTCTGGATGATTGCTGTAAATATGGTGCCCACAAAAATACCCATAAAGGGATTTTCAAAGGCTGTAAGCAAGCTCTGGAAAGCCTTATTATTTTTAAATGTACTTGCCGCATCGCTCATAGCTTCCATACCAAAAATCAAAACAGAAAAACCAAGAAGAATGGTTGCTATATTCCGTTTTGAATCGCTTTTTGATGTCATTGTGATAATAACACCGATGGCAGCCAGTATGGGGGTAAAATTTTCAGGTTTGAGCAGATTGATAAATGCTGCACCTTCGATATCCTTAAGTGCAAGAAGCCAGGATGTAACTGTCGTACCAATATTTGCACCCATAATAATACTGATTGTCTGCCCGAATTTCATAATGCCGGAGTTCACAAAGCCAACCAGCATAACGGTGGTGGCGGAAGAACTCTGGATTACTGCAGTAACCATAAAACCAAGAAGAAGACCTTTCCATCTGCTTGAGGTCAGTCGTGCAAGAATGGATTCAAGCTTTCCGCCGGCAAGCTTTTTGAGTCCGTCGCCCATAAGATCCATACCGAACAGAAACAGTGCAAGTCCGCCGATAAGACCGAGAATTACAAAAACCATATCCATAATTTTTTCTCCTTATCTCCCTTAATATGTGGATAAATAATTTTCATATACATTGTGAAAAATGCCAATTTCCACAAATATATGGTATCACAAAATAAGGCAAAAAAAAAGAGGTTTTGAAAAAAAATATTTTTTTTGGTAAAACTGACAAAAACTCTATGTTTTTCCTTGACGGCAATGAAGACTTTGAGATATAATAAACAAATAAACCAAAAAAGGAAAGTGTCTTTATGAGTATAGCAGAAACAACAAAAGAATTGCTGAACATTCCCGGGATTTCGGGTTTTGAAGATAATATTGCAGAGTATGTCTGCAGGAAGCTGAAAAAGTACTGTGATATTGCAAAGATTACCAAAAGCAAAAGTGTTTTCGGTATTTTGAAGGCTGAACGTCAGGAAGCTCCTGTCGTTATGATTGAAGCGCACCTTGACCGTATCGGATTGATTGTGAAGTCTGTAGACGAAAAGGGCTTTGTGGAATTTGATACTGTGGGCGGTGTGGATGAAAGAATTTTGCCCGGTGCCGAGGTGTGGATTCTGGGGAAGGAAAAGTGTTTTGGGATTATAGGAAACAAGCCACCGCATATTACAACGGCTGACGAATCAAAAAATGGTGTTTCAAAGGATAATATGCTTATTGATACAGGTTTGGGTGAAGCCGCATCAGAATTGATTTCGGTGGGCGATCCGATTTTACTAGACTCAAAGTTTTGCGAACTTCTGAACGGCAGAATTTCTTCGGCGGCACTTGATAACCGTGTTTCTATGGCAGCTGTATTTGAATTGCTTGAAAAACTGAAGAACAAAAGCCTTCCTGTCAATTTGGTTGTAGCGTTTACATCAGGTGAAGAAACCGGTCTTCTGGGGGCGTATACCCTTGTTAAAGAAATGGAGCCTGATCTTGCGGTTGTTATTGATGTGACCTATGGAAGAACCCCTGATGCTGAAGGGGCAGAGACATTTCCCCTTGGCAGCGGTGTTGCCATAATGCGTGGACCGAATGTGCATTATGATATGACAAAAAAGATTATAAAAATTGCGGAGGAAAAAAATATTCCTTATGAAATAGAGGTTGCACCGGGAAATTCAGGAACAACGGCATGGGCGATACAGAACTCAGGGAAGGGAATTCCTTGTGTTGTTCTGTCCATTCCCTTGAGGTATATGCATACGACAGTTGAGACCGTTGAGCTTTCTGACGTGGAGAGTGTTTGTGCATTGCTGAAAGAAATTGTATGCGGAGGTGAGGTCGTTGCTTAAGAAGCTTACTGATGTATTTGGAACTTCGGGCTATGAGCAGGATATCCGAAAGGTTATAATGGAGGAAATAAAGGATTGCGGGGCTGAACTTTCGATTGACGGTATGGGCAACCTTATTGCCTCAAAGTATTCCGGAAATAAAAATGCAAAGACTGTATTTTTTGCGGCACATATGGATGAGGTAGGTTTTATTGTTACAGACATTACGGAGGATGGCTATCTGAAGTTTGCCTGTGTGGGCGGGATTGAAGCCAAAATTATGATTTCACAGCGTGTAATTGTAAATGGACATCCCGGAGTTGTTGGGTTGAAGCCTGTTCACCTGACTACAAAGGAGGAACGTACGAAAACACCTTCGATGGACGAGCTTTTTGTGGATATAGGGGCAAAAAACCGTGAAGAGGCACGTGCCATTGCAGAAAAAGGAGATTACTTTGGTTTTGACAGTGAATACAGAGAATTCGGAAATCAGATAAAAGCAAAGGCTATTGATGACAGACTGGGCTGTATGCTTATGATAAGACTGCTGAAAAAGCACTGGAACGTAAATTTGGTATGTGCTTTTACGGTGCAGGAGGAAGTAGGTCTTCGCGGTGCAAAGATTGCGGCAAAGGGTATAACTCCTGATTATGCTGTTGTTCTTGAAGTGACAACCTGTAATGATGTGACGGGCGTACCTCCTCATCATAGAGTTACCGAAATGGGGAAGGGCGCGGCACTTACCGTTCTGGACTCTGCATGCAAAACAGACAGGGAATTAGTTGATATGATTGCGGAAGCTGCCGCAAAACGAGACATTCCGTGGCAGTACAAGGCATCTACGGCAGGCGGCAACGATTCAGGAAATCTTCATATGACAGACGGTGGTATCAAGACAGCCTCTGTGTCAGTTCCGTGCAGATATTTCCATTCGGCAGGGTGTGTAGTGGATAAAAATGATATTGACTCATGTTTCAGAATGCTGAAAGCCTTTCTTGAAGATTGCGGAGGGAGTGAAGATGATGAATAGGTTTGCTGAATTATTTGCTCCTTCGGGATGTGAAGCACAAATGAGAGAATGTCTGAAAAAAGTGATTTCCTCTCATTTTGATGAAGTCAGAATTGACAATATGGGAAATCTTGCGGCAATATCAGGTGACGGCAGTTTTTGTATTGAATGCGGTATGGACACCAGAGGTATTATGGCGGTGACGGAAGAAAATAACGAAATACGTTTTGCACCCGTAGGGAAAATAACAGTGAAAGATTTGATTGACAAACGGGTTGTTTTTGAAAACGGAGCATCCGGAACAGTTTACTGTGACAGTGATACGGAGGAGAAAAGTGCTAAGCTTTCGGATTTGTATGTCAGCCTTGATGAAGGAAGGGTGAAGGTTGGTGACTTTGCCGCTGTTGCTATGGAATTTTCGGAGGATGATGATTCATTCAGCGGATACGGTTTGCGTGACCGTGTTGCCATGCTTGCAGTGCTGAATGCAATTAAAAAAACAGGCAGGACAGAGAATATAACAGTTTTGTTCTCAGCACAGAAATGTCTGGGTGCCAGAGGTCTCAGAGCGTTTTTTGGTGCAAATTCTTTTAAACGTGTACTGCTGACAGACTATTGTGATGAAGTTGGATGCATTATTGTTGCAAAGGATGAAAGAGTAGTTTCTGAACCCAAATGGCGAAAAGAGCTTGAAGGTCTTGCCGAAAAGACTGAAACGGATGTTCATACAGCAGTTGCAGATAAAAACTTCTGTATTGATCAGGTAATTACAGGCTGCGGAGCACCTTGTGCTGCTTTTGGTATTCCTGTTATATTCGATGAAGGAGAGGCTGACAGAGTGAGCAAAAGTGACTTTGAGACAGCGGTCAGCTATTTGAGTGAAATTCTGGATGGGGGGATATAACGTGTTTGTAAAACAAATATCTGTTTTTGTAGAAAACAGACCGGGACAACTCGGGAAAATAACAAAAATTTTAAAGAAAAATAATGTTGATATCCGCGCGTTCAGTGTGTCGGATACTGTGGAATTTGGCATATTGCGTCTTATTGTGAACAAGCCGGAGCTTGCGGCACAGGTGTTGAGAGATGGAGGCTTTACGGCACAGACAACCGATGTTGTTGTAGCTGTTATGAAAGACCGTATAGGTGCATTTGATGAAATCGTGACCTATCTGGGTGCGGAAGGAATAGATATTTGCTATGTATATTCTTTTATAGGAGAGATTGCCGCAACAGGCAGAGTTGCAATACGTACAGATAATATGGAGAAAACCTTTGACATTCTCAAATCAAAAGGAATTGAACTGTCAGAGCAAGAGGATGTGTGATTATGGAAAAGAAGATGTGTATTTTGTATGACAACAGAGCGTGTGACAATTGCGGAGAATGTAATATGTGTGACCTTGACCCAAAGAAGGTCTGTGACAGCTGCGGAGCCTGTCTGGATATGGATGATGATTACAATACCCTTGATGTTGATTTGACCTTTGAGGGCGGGGATGATCCTGAAATGCTCAGTTTTGAAGAATTATTTCCTGACGAAGCTTTTGGCGGTGACAGAGCTTGGGATGAGGATGAAGAAGCTGAGGATTCGAACTATGAAGACTATGACGATTTTGATGAGCGTGACGGATTTTATGAAGCCGAAGATTTTGATTATGATGACGAAGATGATTTAAGTCGTGACTTTGGTGATTTGTTCGGAAAAAGATAAAATATGAAAAAACTGCTGAGACCCAAAAATTTCAGATAAATACTTGGGCTCAGCAGTTTTTGTTTTTGAAACTATATGTACTGATTTTTTTAGTTTCTTTTCTCGCCGCAATGAGGACAAAATGTAACTGTTGCATCTATTGCCTTGCCGCATTTACTGCAAAAAACGGAAGCAGTAGACTGAGTCGGTGCAGGTGAGTTATATCCTGCTGAGAACTGTTTGCCGATGAATTTTATAACTTCTCCAAAAAGACAGGGAACAGCAACGGCGAGGCAAGCAAACCACATAAAAAAGACAAAACCTGTGAATGCTAGGTTGGTAAATGCGTTGCCTGTCACTATAAGAATAAGATAAACAAACAAGTCCAGAACGGCTGTAACTGCCGCAATAATTCCTATTTTCTTTCTCACAAAACAACAACCTTTCTTTTGTATTATAAGTTGATTATACAATGACTCAGGAATTATGTCAATACAAATTGTTGCAATGTGTTTCAACTTTTATGCGGAAGGCTGCTATCGTAGATAACAAAAGAGGGCTACCGAGTGGTAACCCTCTTAAATTATCAAAAAATGATATTATTTCATATCCTTGATAGCAGCCTGCCGGAGCGTTAAGAAAAGGTGCCTGTGGCACGTTTTTAGCGTAGGATTGCAAAATGCAAGGCATTTTGGTGATTGGGACAAAACGCAAGGCGTTTTAACCATCATGCGGAAGGCTGCAATTAAAGAAAAAAAGAGGAATGTCAAAAGACATTCCTCTTAGATATAACTAAACGTTATTATTTCATGTCTTTAATTGCAGCCTGAGCAGCAGCCAGTCTTGCAATCGGAACACGGAAAGGTGAACATGAAACATAGTCAAGTCCAATCTTGTGGCAGAATTCAACAGATACGGGGTCGCCGCCGTGTTCACCGCAGATACCGCAGTGGATTGCGGGACGAACCTTCTTACCCTTTTCAACAGCCATTTCCATGAGCTGACCAACACCTGTCTGGTCGAGCTTTGCAAAGGGATCGTTTTCGAAGATCTTTGCATCATAGTAAGCGTCAAGGAACTTACCTGCATCGTCACGTGAGAAGCCGTATGTCATCTGTGTAAGGTCGTTTGTACCGAAGCAGAAGAATTCAGCTTCTGTTGCGATTGCGTCAGCTGTGAGACAAGCTCTGGGGATTTCCATCATTGTACCAACTTCGTAGTGGAGGTCAGCACCAGCAGCTGCGATTTCAGCATCAGCTGTTGCAACAACGTCTTTCTTAACGTAGTTGAATTCCTTCAGGTCGCCGGGAAGGGGAATCATGATTTCGGGAACAACGTTCCAGTCAGGATGAGCCTTCTTAACATTGATAGCCGCACGGATAACAGCCTTTGTCTGCATCTTTGC
>JAZRIX010000072.1:0-1922 GCA_045645485.1 Clostridia bacterium
GATAATGGAGGTGCCGTTCATGAGAGTAAAGATTACTTTATCTTGCACAGAGTGCAAACAGCGCAATTACAACACAATGAAAAACAAAAAGAACAATCCTGACAGGTTGGAGATGAACAAGTATTGCAGATTCTGCAAGAAGCACACACTCCACAAAGAAACAAAATAATAGCGGGAGGTAAGAAAGATGGCTGACAAAGAAAAGAAGGTCACCCAGGATTCAAAGGTTGATAAGGCCACAACCGATGAAAGTGCAGCAGCTGCTAAGGTAGCTAAAGCCGCAAAGGGTAACAAAAAATCAGATAAGCCAAGCTTCTTCACCCGTGCAGGCAAGGGCACCAAGAAGTTCATCAAGGACTTCAAGGGCGAATGCAAGAAAATTGTATGGCCCGATGCTAAAACTGTCTTAAAGAGTACCGGTATCGTTATTCTCGTAGTTGCTATCGTAGCTGCTATCGTTGGTGTTATCGACCTTGGTCTCTCATCAGGTGTTAAGGGTCTTAAGAACCTTGCTCTTGGCGAAGAAACAACTGTCGAAAGCACTGAAGGCGCAGATGAGCACGAAGGTCACGACCACGGTGACGAGTCCGAAGAAGACAATAAGGACAGTGAAGAAGAGCCTACTGAAGCTGATAAGGCTGAAGAGGCAACTGAAGATAAGGCTGAAGAAAAAGAAACAGCTGAATCTGCAGAATAATCAGATAGTGGAGGTGTAACAATGGCAGATAACGCCAGATGGTTTGTAGTACACACCTACTCAGGCTACGAAAATAAAGTAGCATCAAACATCACTACAGTTGTTGAAAACCGCAAGATGCAGGATCAGATTTTCGAGGTCCGCATTCCTACTGAAACAGTAACAGAAATCAAGGATGACAAGGTACGCGAAGTAGAGCGTAAGCTTTTCCCCGGTTATGTTATGGTCAAGGTTGCTTGCGTATACAAAAAGCGCAGTGAGTTTGAAGACGAAGAGCTTTCAATGACAGACGAAGCTTGGTACGTTATCCGTAATACAAGAGGCGTAACAGGTTTTGTAGGCCCCGGAAGCAAACCCGTACCTCTTTCAGATGAAGAGGTTATAAACCTCGGCATCGAGAAGAGAACAGTCGAAGTCAACTACAAGGTAGGCGATTTCGTAAACATCTTAAGCGGCCCCTTCGATGGCTACAACGGTGTAATTGACAGCATCGACCTCGAAAAGGAAGTTGTTGTAGTAATGATTTCAATGCTCGGCAGAGAAACACCCGTTGAACTCGGTCTCAATCAGATAGAGGTTGCTGAATTCTAATCACAGATAATTTACGGTATAAACCGCCGTTTATTATTGAGGGAGCATCCGCTCCCCAGTGGGAGATTTGTAAATTTAAGACAAGTCGCTCAACCACAAAATTTGGAGGTGCAAAATAATGGCTCAGAAAGTTGTAGGTTTAATTAAGCTCCAGATTCCTGCAGGTAAGGCTACTCCCGCACCGCCTGTTGGTCCGGCTCTCGGTCAGCACGGTGTTAACATCATGGCTTTCACAAAGGAATTCAACGAGCGTACAAAGAATGATATCGGTCTCATCATTCCTGTTGTAATCACAGTTTACGCAGACCGTACATTCTCATTCGTAACAAAAACACCGCCCGCAGCAGTTCTTATCAAGAAGGCTTGCGGTATTGAAAGCGGTTCAGGCGTACCCAATAAGACAAAGGTTGCAACAATTACCAAAGAACAGGTAACAAAGATTGCAGAGCAGAAAATGCCGGACCTTAACGCAGCTTCAATCGAAGCAGCTGCCAGCATGATTGCAGGTACAGCTCGCTCAATGGGCATCGTAGTCGCTGACTAATGCCCGGGTGGGAGGAAAAATCCGATTTAACCACTCTATAGGAGGATGAAAGACAATGAAACATGGTAAAAAATATGTTGAGGGCTCAAA